>JAMDBG010000064.1:1068-11977 GCA_023487865.1 Deltaproteobacteria bacterium
TGAAATAGTAGTTGCTCTTCAGTCGGACGCGATGCGGCCCACAAGCGGATGATCGAAACCCTGGAGGCAGGAAAGCCGCTTCCCGTTGATCTGAGAGGTCAGGTGATCTATTTCATGGGACCGACTCCGGCGCGGCCGGGAAAGGCGATCGGGTCCGCCGGACCGACGTCCAGCTACCGGATGGATGCCTATTCACCCCGGCTCATGGCTGAGGGATTGAAGGGGATGATCGGCAAGGGGATGCGCTCCCAGGAGGTGAAGGAAGCCATGAAGAAACACAAGACCGTTTATCTCGGCGCCATCGGCGGGGCGGGCGCCCTCATTTCCCGTTGCATCGGGAAGGTCGAGGTTGTTGCCTATGATGATCTGGGGCCGGAGGCCCTGCGGCGAATCGAGGTGCGGGATTTCCCGGCAACGGTTGTCAATGATATTTACGGCGGTGATCTTTATCAGGAGGGGAGGAGGCAATATGGACAACCGGGATAGGAAAGAGAGATTGATCGAGATCATTCTCGAGCGGTCTTTTAAATACAGCGATAATCCGCCTTTTACACTCGTCTCCGGACTGAAGAGCAACTACTATTTCAACTGCAAGCCGACGACGCTCGATCCGGAGGGGATGAACCTCATCGGGTCGCTCGTCTTTGAGATGCTGGCCGATTCCGGGGTAACGGCTGCCGGCGGCCTGACCCTCGGGGCGGATCCGATCGCCAATGCCCTGTCGGTCATCTCCTTCCAGCAGGGAAGACCCATCAAGTCTTTCATCGTCAGAAAGGATGTCAAGGATCACGGGATAAAGAACGCCGTCGAAGGGAACGTCAAACCGGGGGAAAAGGTCGCAATCATCGACGACGTGATCACCACCGGCGGCTCCACCATCACCGCCATCGAGCGGGCCCGTGAGGCGGGCCTGGTGATCGACCGGGTCATCGTTCTGATCGACCGTGAGGAGGGGGGAAGGGCGAATATCCTGGTCCATGTCCCGAGGGTGGATGCGGTCCTCACCCGTACGGAAATCATGTCCCGGTACCGGGGAGGTGCGTAGCCTTCTTTAGGAATCTCCGCGGGTGGAAGATCATCCACGGGATCGGGTTCTTCGTTCACTTCCATTACACGACAAGCAACGCCGAGGGCTGGATCGGAGACTGACTTCTTCAACCGCTATCGGCCAGGTGCTCTCTGATCCATCCGGAGACGATTGACGGCCAGGTGGGCCCGGCGGATCGGTTCGGGAATCCGGTAGCCCCGGCAGCAGGAAAGGACCAGCGCCAATGCCCGCTGGAGGCCGATCCGGTGACCCTGCGAGACAAAAAGGGGTTTAATCCGCTCCCGCGTACGGAGGACGGCGCCCACCTGCCGGTTTTGATAGACCATCTCCGTCCGCTCTCCCCGGTTTTCCCCCACCGGGGCATGTGAACCGACGAGGCGTGTCTTGGCGCAGCCGATTGCCGGCAGACCGAGGAGCAGTCCCAGATGAGCGGCAAGGCCGATTCCCCGGGGATGGGCGATCCCCTGGCCGTCGAAGAGGATGACGTCAGGCGTCTGGATCAGCCTGCTGAAGGCTGCCAGCAGGGGCGGTCCCTCCCGGAAGGTGAGAAGCCCCGGGATGTAAGGGAAAGAGACGCGGGCAGAAAAGGTCGCCTCCTCTATCACGGTCAGATCGGAATGGCGCATCAGGACGACCGCCGCAAAGAAGAGATCGCTTCCCCGGTCATAGGAGATGTCGGCCCCGGCGACAGTCCGGACGGGATCGGGGAGACCGTCATCCCGGAGGATCAGCATTCCCCTGAGCTCCTCCTGGATGGCGGCGGCCTCCCGGTATGTCACATCCCAGCGGTGGAGCACAGGTGTCTTCATTACCGCACATCCCGGGAATCCTCCGCCTGGAGGATCTCGCGAGCCAAGGCGATGTCCCGGCCGATCTGGGCGATCAGCTCCCCGGAGTCTGCAAAACGGATCTCTCCCCGGAGCCGTTCGATAAACAGGACATCAAGGCTTTTTCCATAGATATTCTCATTAAAGTCGAAAATATGGACCTCTATGGAGAGCTGTTGATCGGCAAATGTCGGGTTGAAGCCGATGCTGAGCACTCCCTGACGGCGGTACCCTTCGAGGATGGCGTGGACGGCGTAGACGCCGCTGGGGGGGATCAGCTCCTTTTCGGGCCGTATATTCGCCGTCGGGAAGCCGAGACTGACCCCCCGGTGGTGTCCGGGAACCACCTCGCCTGTGAGGTTGTAAGGTCTGCCCAAAAGCGAGGCGGCACAGCGGACCTCCCCCGCGAGGATCGCCTTCCTGATCCTTGTGCTGCTGATGGTTGTATCGCCGATCTTGAAGGCGCTGAGCACCTCGACTTCAAATCCCAGACGATTTCCGGAGGCGGTCAGGAAGGTTGCATTTCCCTCTTTTCCCCGGCCGAAGGTGTAGTCGTGGCCGATGATGATTTTCCGAATCCGCAGCCTTTCCCAAAGGACGTCGTGGATGAATTCTTCCGCTGTCGTCCGGGCGTAGTCGAGGGAAAAAGGGATCAGGATGAGGGCGTCGATCCCGAGGTTGGAAATGTGCCGGATCTTCTCTTCCGGGGAAGTGATGAGGTAGAAGGGGCGCCGCTCCGGGTGAAGGACCATCTTGGGATGGGGCTCGAAGCTGATCACCGCGGCGGGCCGCTGCTCCCGGTGTGCCTCCGAGGTCAGACGGCGGAAGATATGCTGGTGGCCGAGGTGGACCCCGTCAAAGTTGCCGATGGTCACGACGGCGCCCCGCAGGCCGGCGGGGATATTTTCGCTGCCCCTGATTACGTCCATGACTCGTTTTCCGCCTCCCTGATTGCAGCGCCAACATAGCATCAATCCCGGTAATTTCAAGCAAGAATCTCATTCCCGCCGCCGCGTCGATTTTGCTTGACAATGGCCGGACCCTCAGTGTAGATAAATCCGGAATTGCAGATATTGAGAGTATTGCCGAAGTGGCGGAATTGGTAGACGCGCTAGGTTCAGGGTCTAGTGGGTGTACGCCTGTCCGGGTTCAAATCCCGGCTTCGGCACCATAAGAAAACGGGGGGAGCAGGCATTGACGGCAATCGCTTGACTCCCTTCTTTTTTATCCGGTTTCGGACGCGTCCCAGGGCAAGAACCTGACGCCAGCTGGAATCCTTAGCGGAAGATCAGTGCCCGTAACGATCCAGCGTCACAGCAATGGACGCTCGACCTGACTGCGTTGACAGGGATTTGCTGTTTTGACATGAAGCCGCGGGGATGTGTTGGAGTGCGTGAGGCTGTAAAAGCCTGTCTGTCTAAAGGGAGGAGGAAAAGGATTCTTGAAAACGGCGTGATGACGCAAGGGCTCCCAGCCGTCCTGCGGCCCATCGCCTATGGCCTGACCGGTTCGGCTTTTCTCCTTACGGCTTCCGTCCCGTAACGATAATGAGATCAAAAATCGACTGCCAGGTGAGCGGCATCGTGATCGTGCTGCCGCCCAGTTTTTTCACAATCTCTTCGGCCGTCGCGGCGTGATCGGCCGCATGGTAAACCGTATTCAAGGCGAAATCGGACCTCTCGGCGCGGTCGATCCGTTTCACCCGGTAGCCCAGCGTGGCGAGCCGTTTCGCCATCCCGCGGGCCGAAGCGATATTCCCGTCGCCTGCTAGAACCTTGATTTTGACGGCTTTGGTCTTCACTGCCGCCTGCGCCGCTGCCGGTTTCTTTCGCGACTCTTTCTTCGGACCCCTGATCGCGCTGGCCGAAGTCTCCTTCTCCGGACGCGTCCGAAACCGGATAAGACCGGCTCGGGCTCCTTCACGGTCACGGTTTTTTCTTTTTCTTCCTCGAGCAGCTTTACCTGAATGGTGAGGTCCTCGATGATCTTGTTTGATTCGGCAATCTGTTTGTCGGCGTGGGCTATCTTGGTCTGCTGATCGGACATGCCCCTGTGCATCAGGATAATCTGCGCCTGCTGGTCGGCAAGCTGCTTCAGATGGGCGGCTTTCTCCTGCTCCAGCGCTTTTTTCTGATTCCAGAGGTCGTCTTTGGACGTTTCAAATTTCTGGATGTCTTCTGGAGAACTGTTGTCGACGAAGCGGAAGAGCGAACAGCCCGACGTCGTCAGGAGAATAAATAACAGGGCGATGTACATCATCTTACGATATGACATGATACCCTCCGAATCGGATCAGTTGAGTGCATAAGGCATTGCTTTTTACGAAAGGAGTATATGAAGTACATTCCCGTGTGTCAATTGATTTTTGGCCACACCGGGCTGCGTACGGCACCGGTGATGAGGGAAGGCGTATTCCGATATCCCGGCCTCTGTTGATATGACTATTCCATTTGTCTCGGAATCACTATGGCACGTATCGGCGCCGGGCGATGGAAAGCGGGATTGTATTGCACTCGGCGAACCTGAGGACAGGAGCAGCGGTTGTCATTGCAGGACAACGGGGATTCAGGCCGCCTGTTCCACCCGGTTGCGGCCGTTGGCCTTTGTTGCCAGAAGGGTCTGTTCGGCGGCGGAGATGAATTGTTTGCTGTCGACCTTGCCATCCCAGACGGCGAGGCTTTGACTCACCGTAACGGGGAGGGAATGGTCGGGAAGCAGGATCTCTTTCTTGCCGATGATGTTTTGGATCCGTTGACAAATCTTGATACCGGTCCTGCTATTGGCCCCAAGCAAAATGGCCAGGAATTCATCCCCCCCGTAACGACCGAAATTATCGGTCCGACGCAGAGAGGCGCTGATCCTGCGGACACTCTCCTGCAAGACCTTGTCTCCGGCACTGCGCCCGTGACGTTCGTTCATTTCCTTGAGATCGTCAATATCGATCAGTGCAATGGTCAAGGTCTTTTCCTCCCGCCGTGAACGGTACATAGCCAGATCGAGATCTGCCAAAATGGCGCTGCGACTCAAGGCGCCGGTCAGCGGGTCCAGTCGCGACATGATCTGGAGCTTCTTATTGGCCGCGCGCAGGGCCATTTGCAATTCGATGTTTCTCCGGGCGGTACGCAGGCGTGCCCGCAACTCCTCCTGGTTAAACGGTTTTACGATATAGTCGTCCGCCCCGGTGTCGATGCCGGTGACCATATCTTCCGTATCGCCCCGGCCGGTGAGCATAATGACGTAGGTGTATCGATCCTTCCCCTTTTCCATCTCGCGGATGCGACGACACACCTCCAGGCCATCCATTCCCGGCATCATCCAATCCAGGATGACTATCTGCGGCGCATCCTCCTCCTGGAGTCTCTTCCAGGCCTCGGTGCCGTCAAAGACGGGAACGGTATTGAATCCCCACCTGAACACCATGTTCTTCAGGAGGAGATTGCCGGTGGGTTCATCTTCCGCAATTAAGACTTTCATCGTCGTACTTCTATCTGGGACTCCTTTATCCAATTACCCCCGGATCAGGCCGGTCGCATCGTTTGCGAACGTTGCGGCCGCCCCTTACCATTTTTTGCAATGAATTACAATATTTCCCAGACAAGGCCGCACGATCGGATTGTTGGCCTGTCTTAAGGTTTCTTCTTCCCCGCGCTGGATTTCTCGTAGCTCGTGGGACCGTCCTGGTAGCCTACCAGCTTGAGCCACCAGGCAGGATAGAAAACGGCCTGGGCGATTCCCGCCTTGGTGTTCAGATAGCCGTCGTTGTATTTGATGTAAAGATGCTCGGAAAGCAGCCACCACTCGCGGAGCACGTTGAGAGCCTGTTCATCCGCATGCCGGGTCAGTAATGAGCGGGCGCCTTTTTTGTCCCCTTTTTTCCACAGTGCCAGGGCTTCTTCCTCCACTTCCTGCTGGGTCCCAAAGAATCTGGCTTCGAGCCGGTCCCGCACCGCCTGGATTTCTTTGATCATATAAGAGTACTTGAGCATGGCATAGTTGGCCACATAGTTGAACGCCGTCCACATGCTTTCCCGATTGAAGCTGAGGATGTCCCCTTTCTGAATAGGTGCGGGCAGGGTGGTTGCGCCGGCATAAAAAGGCATGAGCACCGCCGTGGCCGGCCTGTCCGGCCCGAACCAGGTCAATCCACCGATCGCATCCGGGAGCCAGTGGCGAGACTGGTTCACATAGGCATACACGCAGCGGTAGATGTTCAGCGGTCGCTCGAACTCGCCCTTGAGGGGGGTCAGGCGCCCCTCTTTATCCGCCACGCCCTCGGCCTGCCCCTCGAAACGGTTGGGATTGCCGAAAGGGCCGGCGGCCAGACCCTTTGTCAGATCAAACTCGGTTCCTTCATAGTTGTCGCGATGGATGGCAAAGATGTTCTCGACCGTCAGTTTCTGGTCGGGTTTGACGGCAAAGGGGTATATTTTTGTAAACGGGCCCTCCACCCAGGCGGCCAGGTTCAGTGACGGGGCGGCAAGGGACTGGGCGCGCCAGACGCGCCGCAGGGAGTAATAGGGATGATGGAACTCGCCGTCGCCGTAAACGCTGGTCCAGTCGAGGGGGCCGTCACCGGGCTTCCACCAGCCCTGCTTTTCGGCCACCGCGAAGATGTTGCCGGAGAACATCATGTCCGCTGCGTTCCTGCGGATTTCACGAATACGGAACTGATTGGCCGCGACAAAGAAGCCGTCGTCGGGGACCCGCTGGGCCACCCAGACGCCGCCCGTGCCGTTCATGTCGTAGCCGGCCATCTCCATGACCCACCCCTCGCCCGGATCGGCGACGATCAGGGTCTCTCCCGTTCCATAGTAACCGTACTTCTCGATAAGTTCTCCCATCAGTGTCACGGCCTCGCGGGCCGTTCTGCACCTCTCCAGGGCCACACGGGAGAGCTCCGCCGAGTAGAAGATCCGTTTTCCCGGCTCGGGCTCGGGATGCACTTTGGCCTTGTTGGTGCATTCCCCGATGGAGAGCTGGTGCTCGTTCATGATGCCGTAGTTGGCGTCGAAATAGGCATAGGTATGGCGAACCTGCGGGATGTATCCCAAAGGGACGCTGGAGGGATCGCCGGTGGTGTCATAGCCCGGACCGCGGTCCCTCGTCACGATGCGCTGGGTCTCGCTGGCGCCCCATTGCGGCTTGAAATCCAGGGCGCAATGGGAATAAAACACCGGCCTCAAAGAACCGGGCCTGTGGTCCATGGCCGGGACATAGATCAGCCGGGCGTCGCTCAATCCGTCGTCGGAATGGGAGACCATGACCGAGCCGTCGGCGGAGGCTTTCTTCCCCGTCAGCGTGGTCGTGCAGGTCCATGCCGGCACCGCGATGCCCAAGCAAACGATTGCCGCAAACAAAAGAATGCTTCGTTTCATACATGCCTCCTCAATATTTTGAAAAGCCTATTCGCTGTTTTTTTGAATCCATACGACAGCCGGCCCTGCAAGTCAATGATGGATCCCCCCGATTGGTTTGACGGCGGCTTGTTCAGGATGGTATGATCGTCGCCCGAAAGAGTAAATTCCTGTTGTCGCAAAGGGGAAACAAATACCCATGGAAAACGAAGGCATGATCAGCGTTCCCGGCGGCCGGGTCTGGTACAGGATTCTGGGGGAAGGCGCTCAGGGTATTCCGCTTCTCGTGGTTCACGGCGGTCCCGGTGCGCCCCATGACTATCTCGAAAATGTGAAGGCGCTGGCCGATGAACGGCCGGTCATCTTCTACGATCAGCTCGGCGGCGGCCGTTCCGAGCGTCCCGATGATCCGTCGCTCTGGCGGGTGGAGCGCTTTGTGGAGGAATTGGCGGCGGTCCGGAAGGCACTGGGTCTTTCCCGCGTGAACCTGTTGGGACAGTCGTGGGGGGCAATGCTGGCGGCCCGGTATCTGCTGACCGGGGTGCGGGGAGTGGACAGGCTTGTTCTTTCCGCCCCGCTCCTGAGCAGCCCGCTCTGGGTGGCAGATCAGCGGGCATTGCTGAAGGGTATGCCGCCGGCAGTGCAGGAAGCGGTTACCGCCGCCGAGTCGGAGGGGAGCTTTGACACCCCTGCCTATCAGGACGCGATGACGGCCTATTATCAGCGCCACCTCTGCCGTCTCGATCCCTGGCCCGACTGCCTGGAGCGTACCTTTGAGGGAATGGGGATACAGGTCTATCTGACCCTGTGGGGGCCGAGCGAATTCACCTGCACCGGTCATCTGCTGCAAAGTGATCTTGTTCCCCGGTTGCCGGAGATTTCTGTTCCCACCCTTTTGACATGCGGTCGCCATGATGAAGCGCGGCCCGAGACGGTCGCCCGTTTCCGGGATCTCGTGCCGGGGGCCCGGCTGATCGTGTTTGAGGATGCCTCTCATGAGCATCATCTGGAGCGGCCTGATGAATATCTGGCGGCCGTGAGGAATTTCCTGCGATAAGACATGATTTCCAATCTCAAACGGCAAATGCAGTTCCGAGGCGATTTTTCAGTAAAATGGCGACAGTCTTTAATCCGGATAAAAACCCAAATGCGGATTATTGCGATGAGGCGTAAAACATGCCGCTGACGCTGGCGGCACTGTTCCCTCGGGCGGCGTCTGCTGAGCACGATGCGGGGAAACCTAAGGAGCGGACTGCGGCTCAACAAAGGGACCGCTCCGTCCGAGCAGGCCGTCGCGCAATCCCGTCAGCATGAAACGGACATTGCGCCGGCGCGGACAGACCAGTATCGTGAACAACAGGAATTTGAAGACGACGCGGGGCAGATCCTGGACGATCCAGACGGCCGGCGTGTGCGGCAGATGGTACAACAGCAAACGATTGCGCATGATGTAGTAAAGCCGGATTGGATCGTGCACCACAAATTGGCCGAGGCCAAAGGGCAGCCGCCGCCGGCTCTGTCCGAGGCGGTGATGCATCGTTGTCGTGCAGACCCCGATCAGAGCGTAGCCCTTGGCCAGGGCGCGAAAACTCCATTCCAGGTCGACATTGTCGATAAACAGCCCCTCGTCCATCGCACCGATGTCGTCGATCGCAACCAGGGGTATCAGCGAGCCGGAACTGATCAGGAAATCGCAATCGACCAGACCGCCTTTTCCCGGAGTGAATATTTTGCGGTTGACCGGAAATCCGACGCGCACAAACGGTGCGTATCGGTCTTCCCGTGCGTCATGAAAGCGGGGGCCGACCGCGGCGATCCTGCGCCTGGCAGGCGAGTCGGCAAACGCCTGTATCAGTGCGTCTACCATCCCCGGCACCGGTTCGCTGTCCTGATCGAGCAGGAGCACATGCGAAAAACCGTTCTCCCGCGCCCAGGCGATGCCGCGATTGAACGCGGCGGCAAGTCCGATGTTCCTGCACTGCTTCAGGATGACGACTTTGTCGCTTTCGACATGTGCGCAGAAACCGTCGAACGCGGCGTCAGAGGTGCCATTGTCGGCAATGACCAGTGCGTCGACCTGCGGCAAGGTAGCGGCGAAAAGCCGGCGCAGCGCAGCCACATCCGGAAAAAACGACACAACGATTGCGCAGACCGTATGCGCCGATATGGCATGGCGAGATTGAGTCTCCGGTGACGCCATCACGCTTCAGCCTCCCCGCAGCAGATCGCGAAGCACCGAACGTATGCCGGCTCCGTAGCGCCGGTAGCGACCGCCGGCGGCTTCCCTGAGGATGGGTGAGATCCGTTTGATGCGCGCACTGTCGGTGATATGCATCCGAACGAGGGTATGTTCGAGCTTGTCCTGCACACGTGCCGGCGTGCGCCTGGCTACAGCGATTGGTGACAGGCGCAGACGCTGCAGCAGCGACTCCATGCGCCTGGCGTCGTTGCGAAGCAGCTGAGCCCGCGACAGTCCCATCTCCCTCACCTTCACATCCAGCGTACGGCGACGCATGCCGAGCTGATTGGCGTCGTGCTGCCGATAGTCGATCAACTTGCGTTCGACCATGTCGATCTTGCCTATAGCGGCCGCTATGATGGCAAGCCACTCATCGTGGATCCAGCCGTCTCCAAAAGGGACTGCGTGAGCCAGCAGGCTGCGCCGGAAAGCCATCGTGGCGCCGGTAACGATGCTTCTCCGCAACAGAACATCGAAGCCGAATCCCTCATGGACACGTTGCCGCTCGTCCGGACCGAGCTCCAGCGCGTCGAACAAGGAGCAACCGAGATCGCCCAGACGGGCGTCGACCAGCCTGGCGTCACTGTGCAGCAACAGCAGGTCGGTATCGGCCTCAAAGCGCTCGTGCATGACTGCCAGTTTTTCCGGGTCCCAGACATCATCCTGGTCGCAGACAAAAATCATGTCCGCCCCCGCGCGCTGGAGCGCGGTTTCGAAATTACGGACATAGCCAAGGTTGTCGGGATTGCGCTGTACGTCGACCGCGATGCCGCGCCCGCGTGCCTGCTCGGCGAACGCTTGCAGGATCTCCCACGTTCCATCGGTCGATCCATCATCCACCGCCACGATTTGCTCGGGCGGGCGCGACTGGGTCAGCAAACTGTCCAGTTGCTGTCGGATATACCGTTCGCCGTTGTAAGTGCAAAGAACTATCGAAGCCGTGAGCTCGCGGGTTCTTGGGATTGGCGCCGTACTTTCCGTTACATCGTGTCGATCGCGAGCGCATTCGGCTGGATTGACAGGTTCCTGTTGAGTAAAACTTGCTTTCATGTGACGTGAGAATATGAGAAGCGGGCTTGTAAGTCAAGGAGATCTTGTGACAACCGGTCGCGTTGAGGCAGGAGGTGATTCCTGCGTGAGACTCGAATCCCGCAGGATGGTTTTTGTCCGTTGCCTGAAACATGGGTTATTATATTCAGCGACGGAGCGCTTCAAAAAGCGGTTCCAGGTAAATAAATTCTTAAAAATTCGTCTCAATTGCTGTACAATGGAGACACGATTGATGTATGTGCATCCATGGCGGGGACGGTAACGAACCGGGAAGCCAGAAGATTGTTCAGGTAGAGGAGCGGCTCATGAAGGTTTTGAAGATTGACCATCTGGGGATTGCCGTCGCCGGCATTGCCGAGCGGAAAAACTTCTGGACCGAAGTGTTGGGTCT
>JAMDBG010000113.1 GCA_023487865.1 Deltaproteobacteria bacterium
CGGCGAGACGGACACCATCCTTTTCTGTCGTAACGATGCGGTCGGCGCCGGTCTCGGCGGCGAGTCGCCGCAGGGAGTCGACATCGGTTCGTCTGTAGGGATGGTGATCGGGGAAGGTCCGGAAGGAGACGATTTCGGCAGTCAGCTCGTTCAGGCTCCTCCGGAAAGCCTCCGGCCGGCCGATGCCTGCGAAAGCACACACCCTCTGTCCCTGAAGCGCGGCCGCCGGGAGAAGATGGCCGGTTCCGCCTGCCGCGATTCCCAGCGGCCGGTGGAATCCCCGGAAAGAGGGCTTTTCGGGGGATCCGGGAAGCGGCTGTTCAGACCCTTTGCTGCCGCCTGTCCGGATGAGAAGATGGGCTCGACTGAGCGCACCCGCGGGTTCGCGGAGCGGTCCCCCCGGAAGGAGCCGACCGTTCCCGAAGGGACGAACCGCGTCAACAAGAACGATATCGAGGTCCCTATAGAGCGCCCGGTGCTGGAAGGCGTCATCCAATATCAGGATGTCGGCGCCGAAACGCCCAATGGCGGCCTGTCCCGTGAGGAGGCGCCTGGGGCCGGTCAGGACCGGGACTCCCGATAAGGATCGGGCGATCAGGACCGGTTCGTCCCCCCCTTCGTGCCACCCCATGCGGATGCGGTTTCCATCGGAGACGACATTGACAGGGCCCTTCGTGCGGGCTCCGTAGCCCCGGCTCAGGACCGCCGGTCGGCGGCCTTTTTCACAAAGAAGCTTTGCGAGGAGGATGACCAGCGGCGTTTTCCCGGTACCGCCTACGGTGATGTTTCCCACGCTGACAACCGGACAGGGGAGTCTTCTCTGCTGGAAGAGACCTCTGTCATAAAGGCCGTTTCTCAAGGCGACGGCTCCCCGATAGGGGAGGGAGAGAAGTCTCAGAAGGGAATATAGAAGAGGGATACGGCTTTCCGCCCGGTCCTCGTCCCAATTCCTCTGCACCGTTTCTTCCCACGACATCGTCATGTTCTCCTGACGGCAATTGAACACCATGAAATGGGACTTCGGGAGGGTGTTGCCCTTATTTCCCCTCGCTGCTCCTGCCGTTGTCCTTGAATTGCATATGATACAGGCGGCAGTATTCCCCCTGACAGGCCAGGAGAGCCTCGTGCGTTCCTTCCTCGCGGATCTCCCCATTCACCAGGACAATGATCCGGTTGGCATTCCGGATCGTGGAGAGGCGGTGGGCGATGACCAGGGTGGTTCTCCCCTTCATGAGATTCTCCAGGGCTTCCTGAACTTCGATCTCGGCATCCGAATCGAGGGAGGAAGTCGCCTCATCCAAAATCAGGATCGGGGCGTCCTTGATCAGGGCGCGGGCGATCGATATCCGCTGCCGTTCGCCTCCGGAGAGCTTCGTTCCCTGTTCACCGATCAGGGTGTCGTAACCCAGGGGCAGGCGCAGGATGAATGCATGGGCGTTGGCCGCCCGGGCGGCGGCGATGATCTCCTCTTCGGTCTTTGCGATATTGCCGTAGGCGATATTGTTCCGCACGGTATCGTTGAAGAGGATCGTCTGCTGGGTCACGATGGCGATCTGTCCCCGGAGAGACTCAATGGTGGCGTCGCGGATGTCCTGGCCGTCGATGAGGATCGCCCCCTCCGTGACATCGTAAAAACGGGGTATCAGGTTGACGAGCGTCGTCTTTCCTCCGCCGCTCATCCCCACGAAGGCGACCATCTCGCCCGCCCGGATCGTCAGATTGACATGCCTGAGGACCGGTGTCTCTTCATAGCCGAAGGTGACGTTCTGGATCTTGATCTCCCTCGTGATCCTGGCCAGAGGAACGGCTTCGGAATGGTTGCGGATCTCCGGGACGAGATCGATGATGCTGAAGACCCGTTCGGCGCCGGCGATCCCTTGCTGGATCGTGTTGTTCACGTTCGTCAGCCGCTTGACCGGTTCGTAGAGCATAATGAGGGCCGTCAGAAACGAGAAGAAGGTTCCCGGCGTGGAATTGCCGTGGATGACCTGATAGCCGCCGTAAAAGATGATTGCCGAGATGCCGAGGCCCCCTAAGAATTCCATGAAGGGGCTGGAGACCGCGTTGATCGAAACCGCCTTCAGGTTGAGACGGAGGAGGCGCTCATTTTCCCCTGCGAACCGCTTGTTTTCATATTCCTCCATGCTGAAGGCCTTGACGATCCGGTTCCCCGAAATCGTCTCCTGCAGGAGAGAGGTCAGGCTCCCCAGTGTGACCTGGGTCCGCGATGCGATCTGCCTCATCCGCTGGCCGAACTTGGCGATGGGGTAGACGGCGAGCGGAAAGACGAGCATCGCGATGATGGCCAGCTGCCAATCACGGTAGAAGATAACGAAGACAAGGCAGATGAGCGTGAACGAGTCCTTCAACAGAGAGGTCACCGCCTCGGAGACGGCCCCCTGGATGAATCCGACGTCGTTTGTGATCCGGGACATCAGGGTTCCGGTCGGATTTTTCGTAAAGAAGGCGAGCGACTGCGTCTGGATCTTCCGGTAGAGGGCAGCGCGCAGGTCGGCTACAATCCGTTGGCCGATAAAATTCATCAGGATCGTCTGGGCGTAACTGCACGCCCCTTTTATGAGGTAGATCCCCACCACAGCAAGGGGGATCCATTGCAGCGCTGCGGAGTCCTTCTTCAGAAAGATCTCATCGAGGGTCGGTTTGACGAGAAAGGCGAGTGCGGAAGTCGTCACCCCGACGACAAGCATGCAGAGCAGGGCGAGGGAAAATTTGGCCGTATGCGGTTTTGCCAGTTCCAACAGCCTTTTGAAAATCGTCATGGTCTACCCCCATCGCCATTCGCGGCAAGCATATCACAGGCGATCCTTGCCGTCCGTTGAGACGCCCCCGGTGTCCCCAGCTTCCCCCTTGTTTCCGCCAGTGCGGCTTTCATCTCCCGCGCTTTTCCACGCCGAACGATGAGTTCCCTGACCTCTGAGGCGATCCGCTCCGGATTGGCGTCTTCCTGGATCAATTCAGGGACGATGGTCCGCCCGGCGATGATATTCACCAGGCCGATGTGATCCACGCGGACGAACCTCCGGCCGATAGCGTAGGAAGAGGCGGAAACCTTGTAAACGACAACCATCGGGATCTCCAAAAGCGCCGTCTCCAGTGTGGCCGTTCCCGAGGCGACGATTGCGACATCGGAAACGGCGATGACGTCATAAATCTCGTCCCTGACGACGTTCACCTGGAGAGGGAACTGCCGGAGGATGTCCCGGACGAATTCAGGATCGAGGGTTCCGGCGAGAGGGAGAACGAACTGGAGCGGGGAGAGTTTCTCCATGAGGATCCGGCAGGCTTTGAGCATCTCGGGCAGGAGCCGTTCCACCTCGGATCGGCGGCTGCCGGGGAGAATACCCACAGTGATTGCCTCGTCCTTAAGGCCGAATCGCTTCATCGCCTCCGTCTGTGCATATTTCTTTCTCACCTCGTCCAGAAGCGGGTGGCCGACGAAGGTGACGTTCACACCCGCTTCCCGGTAGAACTGCTCCTCAAAAGGGAGGATAACGGCCATTCGATCCACGGATTTTCGTATCGTGTCGATCCGCCCCTTTCGCCAGGCCCACACTTGGGGGCTGATATAGTAAAGGACTTTTAATCCGAGCCGCCGGGCGGCACGGGCGAGGGGGAGATTGAAGTCCGGGTAATCGATGAGGATGACCAGATCGGGTCGTTCTTCCCTAAGGGAGATCTTCAGGCGGTGCATGACCCGTAGGATCGTGCCGAGCTTGAAAACCACTTCCGTCAGTCCGACCACGGCCATGTCGGCGGCGTCGGCAAAGAGCTTGACCCCCTCTGCTTTCATCCGCCCCCCCCCCAAGCCGTAGAAGGAGAGACCGGGATCGATCCGCCGCATTTCCCGAATAAGATTGCCGCCATGCAGATCGCCGGAGGCCTCTCCGGCGACGATCATGACCTTCCGGGCACTCACGGTTGTATCCGATCTCCCGCGGGCGAACCACCGGCACAAGAGGCGGCTGGCGGGGGAACGGGCAGGCCGGAATCCAGCGGGGCGCGGGCCCGGTTTTTTTCAATCACTGCGTTGATGCGGAGGGCCAGTTCCAGAGCAGCGCGGCCGTCCCTCCCGGATACGGGCGGCGGCGTCCGACCGGCAACGGCCTGAATGAAGGAGCGGATCTCCTCCTCCAGCGGGTCCTGCCTCTGCACCTCCACGGGATTTTCCGTAATCACCGTCTGGCCGTCGGCGCCGTTTATTCTTCCCAGAGAGACGAGTTTCCTCTTCTGATAATCCACCGCATGATACCCCTCGACACCGAAGAAACGGATCTTCTGCATGGTCTTTCCCGTGACCCGGCTGGCCGTGATGTTGGCTACACAGCCGCTCGCGAAGGTGAGGCGGGCGTTCGCGATGTCCACCTTGTCCGAGAGCACGGACACGCCCACCGCATCGACGGTTTTCACGGGAGATTGAACGAAATGGAGAAGGATATCAAGATCGTGGACCATCAGATCAAGGATGACGTCCACGTCCGTGCCGCGTTCGAAAAAGGGGTGAAGACGGTGGGATTCGATGAACAGAGGCTTCCCCATCACGCTGTGCAGGGCCGCGACTGCCGGATTGAACCGCTCGATAAAGCCGATCTGGAAGATGAGTCCCTTTGCCTCGGCCAGGGCGATCAATTTGTCCGCCTCGTCAAGCGTCACGGCGATCGGCTTTTCCAGAAGGACGTCCACACCCGCCTCCAGAAAGACCGAGGCAACCTCAAAATGGGCGCCGGTCGGCACGGCGATGGAGACGGCGTCAATCATCCCTGCGAGCTTCCGGTGATCCGCCACGGCCTCACAGCCATAGAGATCCGCTGCCTGCCGGGCACGCTCCGGGACCGAGTCGCAAACCCCGACGATCCGACACCCCGGCATTTTTTGATATTTCTGCAGGTGATAGTTTCCCAGGTGACCGATGCCCACCACGCCGATTTTAATTTCTTCCATAGAATCAATCAGACCTTTGACCAAGGTAAAACGTTATTAGGTTGTTGATCACCGACTATAGGTAAAAAACCATGACCTGTCTTTCACCGACATAATCCGCGTTTCGACTCCTTGATGAAGGTCAGGAACTGCCTGACCTCGGGCAGGTCTTCCACTTCCTGCTCGACCTTTTCGATCGCCGCGGATAGAAGCATCGAGGAACGAAAAACGATCCGGTAGGCCTTTTTAAGGGCCTGGAGCGTCTCTTCGGTGAAACCCCGCCTTTTAAGGCCGATCAGGTTCAGACCAAAGAGCTTGGCAAAATTACCGGAAGCCATGACGAAGGGGGGAACATCCTTGGTGACCGCCGAGGCGCCGCCGATGATACAGTGGGCACCAATGCGCGTGAATTGATGGACACCCGACAGGCCGCCGATGATGGCGAAGTCCTCTACATGAATGTGGCCGGCCAGATTGGCCGCGTTGGCCATGACGATATGATTCCCCAGCTGGCAGTTATGGGCGACGTGGCAGTAGGTCATCAGCAGATTGTGATTTCCGATGCGGGTGACCCCGATATCGGCTGTGGTCGCCCGGTTGATCGTGACATACTCCCTGATCGTGTTATGGTTCCCTATCACGACCCGTGTCGCCTCTCCGCGGTATTTCAGGTCCTGGGGGGCGCCGCCGAGGGAGGCGAACTGGGAGATGCGGCATCCCTCGCCGATGTCGGTGTGGCTCTCGATGACCACATGGGGGCCGATGATCGTGTCTTTCCCGATATGGCAATCGGGACCGATGATGCTGTATGGTCCGACCTCGACCCCTTCGGCAAGCGTCGCGTCCGGGGAGATGATTGCAGTGGGGTGAATGTTCATACAAATTCCTTTTCTTTTTTTTCTTCCTTTTCTTCCAGCGCCGTTATCCGCCGTTGAAGGGAAGCCAGGGTCTCTCTCAGCGCCGGCAGCTTGGCTCGGCAGGCCTCCACCTTCAGCCATTCCCGATGAGGCATATGCGGCGTGCCGGCGACGACCTGGCCCGCGGCCACGTCCTTGTGGACACCCGATCCGGCGGCAATCATGGCATGATCCCCGATGTGGATATGACCGACAAGCCCCGCCTGACCGCCGATAATGACACCTTTTCCCAGTTTTGTGCTTCCCGAGATGCCGACCTGGGCGACCACGATGGAGTATTCCCCGATGACCACGTTATGGGCGATCTGGACGAGATTATCGATTTTTACCCCTCGCTGGATCCATGTCCTGCCGAGGGCGCCGCGGTCGATGGTCGTATTCGCTCCGACCTCCACATCATCATCGATCTGGACGTAGCCGATCTGGGGGATCTTCACGTTATCCCGCCCGGGTCTGGCAAATCCGAATCCGTCACTCCCGACGACGACCCCGGCGTGAAGGACGACCCGCCGGCCGATCCGGCAGCGGCGGTGGATGGTCACGTGCGGATAAAGGATCGAGGCCTCTCCGACAACGGCATCCCTGCCGATGAACACCCCCGGGTAGAGGACCGCCTTGGCCTCGACGCGCGCCCCGCGGCAGATGTGGACGCCTGGATAGACCACGGCTGCCGAAGAGACATCGGCCCCGGCTTCTATGCAGGCATTCGGGTGAATCTCCCCCTTTTCCTCTTCCTCGGGATGGAAGAGTGCCAGGAGCCGGCCCAGGGCGATGTAAGGCTCCGCGACGATCAAGAGATTTTTTCCTTTACGGATCTGACCGGAAGCGACAAGGATCGCGCTGGCTCCCGTCGTATCCAGTTTTTTCAGGTACTTCGGATTGGCCAGAAAGGTCAGATCTCCTTTGCCGGCCTCATCGAGGCCCCGTATCCTCTCAATGAGAACTTCTCCGTCGCCGATGACATCGCCTCCCAGTAGGCTGGCGATCTCGTTGAGCGTCTTTTTCACTGTTGTATGACTTCCCACTTTTCGAGTCACTTTTTGGGTTTGTACGTCCTGTTGAATTCTTCAATCACCCGCTTCGTTATCTCGTTTTCCTTCGCATGATAAGCAAGAGGTATCTGACTGATATCGACGATCATGCTGTATTTTTCTTTCTCTCCGATCGTCTCAATCACTTTGAGGATTTCGGGGATCAACTTCTTTAGAATCTCCTGCTCCTTCACCTGGAGTTCCTCATTGGAGTCCTTGACCAGATTCTGATAGTCCCGGTATTTTTTCTGATAGGCGAGTTCCTTTTCTTTCAACGCCTCTTCCTTGAGAAGCGGTTTCTGCTTTTCGAGTTCATCCTTGAGCTTCGATAGTTCGGTTTCCCGCTGATTGATGAGAGCTTTCGTCTTATCGATGGACTTCTTTATATCGTCTGCCTCCTTCTTGCCGGCGGTGGAGGTGAACATGACTTCCCGGACGTTCACAAAACCCGTCTTTTCGGCTGCAGAGGCCAATGGGCCTGTCAGAACCACAGACAGAGCCACGATTCCCGTCATCAATGCACCATAGCTTTTCATTGAACCAATCCCCTTTCATCAGTATTCTTGTTCAATCGGGATGGACCGGGGGACAGTCTTGTCCTCAGCCTTGTCTACATGAACATCCCGATCGTGAATTCCCACCGGCTGGCGGATTCATCCTCTTTTCGGTCGAGGACATACCCCCATTCCAGACGGAGGGGGCCGATCGGAGAGTACCACCGGATCCCCACACCGGCCGTTTTCCGCATATCAGCCAGGGAATAGCCGCTATCCCAGGAGTTGCCGGTATCGAAGAAGACAAGGCCCTTCATTCCGGCGTTCTTTATCAGCGGGAAAATATACTCGATATTGAAATTCAGCATCGTGAGACCACCGATGACGTCCCCCGTGAGGGGATCCTTCGGTCCCACTTCCCGTAACCCCCGCAGGGAGTTGATTCCGCCGAGGTAATACCGTTCGAAGATCGGAACCTCCTTCCCCTCATTGGGCTGCATGTAGCCGATCCGTCCGCGGACACCGACCACTGTGTCAAGGGGCAGTGGGAAAAACCAGGCGGAGGTCATACCGTAACGGGTGAAACTGACGTCACCCAAAAGGATTCCGCCGGTATGCTCCACCGAGGCGCTGTTCTTTGATCCGGTGGAGGGGAACATCGCATCGTCCGTCGAGTCCCTGGTGACGCTGAGGGTGACGCCGCTGCTCGTCGATCGGCCTGCCTGTTTTTTTATGTAATAGGAGGCCGTATCCAGGACATTTTTTACATCGTCCACGGAGAAACGGTACCCGACATAGCCGGTCACGTACTGCCAGAGGGGATAACCCAATGTAGCCCCTGCTCCCGTGGTGTCGAGCCGGTAAGAATCGTATTCGCGGTAGAGGTTCCAGAGTTCGAGCTTGCTCCAGAGGGGCATGTCGAAGAGCCAGGGCTCGATGAAGGAGAGGTCGTAAAGCTGGGTGTTGGAACCGATGCTCGCCTTGAGACTCAGGATCTGTCCCCGGCCGAAGAGGTTCTGCTGGGAAACCTGGGCCGAAACGACGGCATGATCGATGGCGCTGTATCCGGCGCCGACGCTGAAGATCCCCGTCGGTTTCTCCTTGACATGGATATTTACGTCCGTCAGGGTTTCATTGGGACCCTTTTCTGCCTGGAATTCGACCTCTTCGAAAAACCGCAGCCGATTCAGTGCCATATAGCTTTTCTTGAGTTTGGTCCGGTTGTAGAGATCTCCTTCGATCACGGAGAGTTCACGGCGGATGACCTTGTCGCGTGTCTTGGTGTTTCCCGTGATGTTGATCCGGTTGAAATAGACCAGCTTCCTTTTGGTGACTTCGTAGGTGACATCGACGGTCTGGGTCTGCTCCTGCGGTTCGGTACGGGGCGTGATGTCGGCGTTGGCGAAGCCTTCGTCATTGCAGACCTGCGTCAGATAATCCATGTCTTTCATGATCGCTTCGCGGTCGTAGAAATCCTTCCTTTTGATCTGGAGTTTCGCCAGCAGGTCCGCCCGGGGAATGGTTAATTCGTCGCCGGTGATTGCCACTTTGCCCACGCGGAACTGCCTCCCCTCCGAAACGGGGATCTTGATCGTGATCCCATCCCGGTCATAGCTGATCTCGGGATCACTAACCTGGGCGTTGATAAAGCCGTTGTTCAGATAGAATGCCTTGATCTTGCCCACATCCTGTTTCAATTGGTCTTTCTTGAGGAGTCCGGAGTCGGTGAAGAAGTGAAAGATGCCCCATTCGTTTGTGGTCATCATGTTCTTCAGTTCCTTCGTGGTGAAGGTCCGGTTTCCCTCGAAGACGATGTTCCGGATGAAGAGTTTTTCATTTTCGATGATGGTGATCACGATGTGGACGTCCCGCTCGCCGCTCTTCTCGATAGCGTAACGGATCTCGGCGTTATAGAACCCCTTGCCGTCGTAAAGGGTCTTGATCTTTTCCATATCGCCCTTGAGTTTTTCGGGATTTACGGTCTGCCGGTTCCTGACGGACATGACGCCTTCAATCTCGTCCCGTTTCAACACCTTGTTCCCGTTGATCCGTATCTCGGTGATCATCGGTTTTTCCACAACGATGAAGGCGATCACCTTTCCCCCGGCGCTATCCGTTACCTCCGCAGTGACGTCATCGAAATAGCCCAGCTTGAAGATGGCCTTGATGTCGGTGGAAAGGTCCGCCTCGGTCACGAGATCCCCCACGGTGCTTTTCAGGGCCTGCTTGATAACACTGCTCTCGATCTTGCGGTTGCCCCTGAATTCGATTCGGGCGATCCTCTGTTCGGGGGAGATCCTGCTCCGGATGTCCATCTGCAGCTGAGTCAAAATGGCGCCGAGGCGCTGCCGGCCCTTCCCCTGAACAAAGACGCCCGGCAATACTTTTCCCGTGTGGACTTCGATCAGCCGTACATCCACACTGATCTGCTCGCCGAACTCGGAGAAGCTCCCTGTAATGGTATAGGCGGCGCCGGTCTGTCTGCCTACTGCCAGTGCCAGGGCATCGTCGATACGCTTCCCGGTGGTAGCGGCGATGACGGCACCCTTTTCGACGAGACGGAGGCTTTTCGCTTTCAGAAGCTCCGTGGCCAGACCCTGATAGACGGTTTCCCGGAGGTCGGCGGTCCTTTCCGCGGAGGTGCTGTTGATTTCAAAGGGAAACAGAGCGACTATCTTAAGATTTTCTGCTGCCCTCCCCCAAGCCGGCCAGAGGAGAATCGTCACCAGAAGCATCACAGCGCCTGTAAAAAAGCCTTTTCTATTCACCGTAGTAAATCCTTCCGTCGCGCAGACCAATCTGCTGGGACATGCGGCAAGCCAGTGACTCGTTGTGAGTGACCACGATCAGTGTGATCCGCTTCGTCTTGTTTAATGTAATCAGGATCTCTTCTATCTTTATTCCGGTTTCCGTGTCAAGATTTCCCGTGGGTTCATCCGCAAGGAGGATCTCCGGCTCGAGGATGAGCGCACGGGCGATGGCGACCCGCTGCTGTTCCCCGCCGGAGAGTTCTCCGGGTTTGTGGGTCATCCGGTCGCCCAGTCCCACTTCGTTGAGAATCGCCTCCGCCTTTCGCCGCGCCTCGGGTTTCGAGACTCTCCGGATCAGGGCGGGCATCATCGTGTTCTCCAGAGCGTTAAATTCGGGCAGAAGGTTGTGAAACTGGAAAACGAAGCCGATCTTCTGGTTCCGGAAGGCGGAAAGCCTCTGTTCCGGCCAGGTAAATACATCGACGCCGTCGAACAGGACGGTGCCGGATGTCGGATGGTCAAGAGTGCCGAGGATATGGATCAGTGTGCTCTTCCCCGATCCGGAGACCCCCACCACGGCCAGGGATTCTCCTGTTGCGATATGGAAGTTCAGCCCCTTGAGGACTTCAATTTTCAGCCCATCCTTGAGGAAGGTTTTGTTGAGGTTTTCGACCCGGATCATACCTGCTTCCCTGCCGCCCCATCAGGGGCCATCTGCTGCTTTCTGTCGGTGTTCCCGTTTTTATTCATAGCGCAGCGCCTCTGCCGGATCGAGGCGGGAAGCCCGCCAGGAGGGATAAATCGTTGAGATAAAACTGATCAGTATCGTCCCTGCGATGATGATCCCCACATCGCCGAAGTTCACTTGCGAGGGTAGTTCGCTCAGGTAGTAGACGTCCCCGGGGAGGATCTTGAAACCGAAGAGTTTCTCAACGAAGCGCGAGAGGGCCTCCAGATTGAAGGCGACGGCCAGTCCCGCGAGACTGCCGGAAAGGGTACCGATTGCCCCGACGATCAATCCCTGAAAAATGAAGATCTTCATGATTCCCGCCCGCGTGGCGCCCATCGTCTTGAGGATGGCAATATCCTTGTTCTTCTCCATGACGATCATGATCAGAGCGCTGATGATGTTGAACGCCGCGACCAGGACGATCAGGGACAGGATGATGAACATCACCCGCTTCTCCAGTTTCAGGGCCGAAAAGAGGTTTCTGTTCATTTCCATCCAGTTTCGGCCCCAATAAGGGTAACCCAGCTTGTTTTCGATCGCTTTTGCAATCTTGTCTGCCTTATAGATATCGTCGACCCGGATCTCGATGCCTGTGACGAGGTCGCCCATGTTCAGGAACTCCTGGCAGGTCTTCAGGGAGATATAGGCAAGCGTCGAATCATATTCATAAAAGCCGGATTCAAAGATACCCACCACGACAAAAGGCTTCATTCTCGGGATCAATTCCCATGTCATCGTGATGGAGCACGGCGGCGGAATGCGCAATTATTCCCTGGTGATGCAGGAGGCGGCCAACGTACCCGGCGTCGTTGCCGCCACCCCTTTCATCTACAGCCAGGCCATGCTGAAAAACGGGAACAATGTGACCGGCATCGTCCTGAGAGGTCTCTCCCTGGATGACGCCCTGAAGGTCATCAATCTGGGGAAGTTCCGGGAGGGGAAATTGGAATATCTCCGGGATGGGGTGCGGAATATCCCCGGCCTGAAGCCCGAGCATTCCGATCTCCCGGGAATCATCATCGGTCGCGAGCTGGCGAAAAACCTGGGGGTTTTCCTCTTTGA
>JAMDBG010000189.1 GCA_023487865.1 Deltaproteobacteria bacterium
CTGGATCGCGATCATCGGACCGATCATCGCGATCCAGTGGGGGTGGCTCCCCGCCCTGATCTGGATCCTCGCCGGCGCCTTCTTCATCGGCTGGGTCCAGGATTACGCGAGCATGATGGTGGCCATGCGCAACGACGGCGCCTCCTTCGGCGGCCTCAGCCACAAGCTGATCTCGCCGCGCGCCCGTGTCATCCTCCTGGCGTTCATCTACTTCTACCTGCTTCTGATCGCCGGGGCATTCGGGAATGTCGTCGTCAGCACGACGACCGGCCTCAAGGCGGCCCCGATGG
Organism: Deltaproteobacteria bacterium; assembly: GCA_023487865.1. GTDB lineage: Bacteria > Desulfobacterota > Syntrophia > Syntrophales > UBA5619 > JAKAFS01. The sequence goes on from JAMDBG010000189.1 coordinate 291, forward strand.
CCTGGCTCTTTTTGACGATCGGCGGCATCCTCGCCGGTCAGATGATCTACAAGTGGCGAAAAGACATCATCCTGACCACCGTCGTCACCGTGGTCATCGCCCTCGCCGGCATCTATCTTGGCAGCCTCCTCCCCTCCGACCAGGTCCTCGGCAAGGAGCTCTCCAGCAGCCGGCCGGTATGGGCGGTCGTGGCCTTCGTTTTCTGTTACTTCGGCGCCGTGCTCCCGATCTGGCGTTTCGCATTGCCGATCAACTATGTCGCTTCCTACATCGTCTTTTTAGGACTCTTCTTCGGGATGATCGGGATCGTCATCCTCCATCCCGATTTTACCCTCCCCGCCTACACCAGCTTTAGTATCGGGATCGGCCCGCTATGGCCGATCCTGTTCGTCACGATCGCCTGCGGGGCGATTTCCGGATGGCACAGCATCGTCTCCAGTTCGGGCACGGCGCGACAGCTCGAGAATGAACTCGATGCCCGTCCCGTCGGGGGCGGCGTCATGCTCGTCGAGATGCTTCTGGCAGTCTTTGCCCTGATCATCGCCGGATCGATCTATGCCTCCCCGGTGGAATACGGTGCAGCGGTCAAACTCGGACCGGGGGGCGTCTTCGCCGCGGGGGTCTCCAAATTCCTCGGCGCCCTGGGGCTGCCGGCCGACATCGGCCGGTCTTACGGGAGCGTCATGATGATCGTTCTGGCGATCACCATCATGCAGCTGGTCGTCCGCTTCATGCGCGTCGCGACTTCGGAGCTGTTGAGCGACATCAGCCCGGTCTTCCGGAACCCCCACGTCGGCACCTTTATCGCGAGTGTATTGGGAATCATCCTTGTCCTGACAGGGTGGTGGCAGTACCTCTGGGTCCTCTTCGGCGGAGCGAACCAGCTCATGGCCTCTTTGGCCCTGATGATCATTACCGTCTGGCTCATCTCGGAAGGAAAGAGCTACGCCTGGACCCTTTATCCGATGCTCTTCATGTTCGTCACCACCGTGGCGGCGCTCCTGTACACCTCCTATAACCTGCTGCAAAAAGTTTTCGCAGGCGGTGTCCAGGGCGAGGCGTTCGTGGGAAATCTGCTGATGGGTCTGGTGGGATTTTTCCTCGTCATCTGCGCCCTGATCCTGGGCTATGAAGGAATTGTGGCGTTCAACCGCTTCCGCTCGATGAAGGGGCAGGCGGCGCCGGCCAAAGCGTAAAACCGCCGGACGCAAAACCGGTCCGGCGTCGGCCGGATCCGGCGGCCGGTGGGCCGTCGTCAGCGGTGTCAGGTCTGTCGCCCTTCGGCCGGGAGTTTGTCAAACGGCCGAAGGATGGCAGACCCGCTGTTTGTGTATTTGCCGGATTTGTCCCATTGCGCATCTTTAAGCGCCTGCCGCTCCCGCGGAAAGGGGGATCGATGCGGCCGCAAACGCGGCCGGATTCTAGCCTGGGAGGGAAGGGCAGGAAAAGGTGAATCAAGGAGAAGCATTTATGTCGAAAGAGAAAAAGGGAGGCTTTTTTCAAGCCATCAAGGAGTTTGCTTACGGGGTCGCCGCCCACGATTCGGCGCGTTTTGCCCTGAAATCCCGGGCGAGCATGGAGCACCTGTTCATTCTCATCACGATGGGGGACATGCTCGGCGTCCCCATCCTCCCCCCCTACTATTCGCTCCGCCTGCTTCCCTACGTGGTGCCCCAGATCGCCACATGGAAACGGCGGATGCTCCGGGAGAAAGACCTGACGGACGCCCTGGCGTAAGCTGTTACCCGGTTCATCCAGGCGGAGAGGGGAACGCGCGAACGGAATCTTTCAGAAGGGGGTGATTATCATTTCATTGACCACGATTTTCGATCAATACCCGGACCGGCGCTACATCATGTTCGGAGGCAAAGGCGGCCTCGGCAAGACCACCTTTTCGGCGGCAACGGCCTACTATCTGGCCAAGCAGGGGAAGAAGGTCCTGGTTTTTTCCGTCGACCCCCAGGCCTCTCTCAGCGACATCTTCCGGGAGAACATCTTCGGGAAGGGCCCCACGGAGATCATGCCCAATCTCTATGCCCAGGAGATCGACGCGGATAAAAGGGTGAAGGCGTACCAGAACGAGATCCGCCAGAAGATCCTCGACATGTACGGGATGGAGCAGATCCCGGAAGAGATCGAAAGCTACATCCAGGCGGCCGCTGCGGAGCCGGCGATGGAGGAGAGCGCGATCTTCGACGAGGTGGTGGATATCGTCGTCAAGGGCGGCTATGACTACTACATCTACGACCTCGTCCCCCTGGGACACGCGCTCTATTATCTCAGCATGGCCTCGGTCTACGACAGCTGGATCGACAATATCACCGGTCTTCGGCAGCAGATGCGGGAGTACGACCAGGTGGCAGCGGTGATCCGCCGGGACAAGGGGGAACTCGACGAAGACGCCATCCTGAACGAACTGCTCTATATCAAGGACCGGATCAACAAATCCTCGCGGATCCTTACCGACAAGAAGATGACCGCCTTCTTCTTCGTCCTCACGGCGGAGGAGATGATCATCAGCGACACGCTCAAGGCCGCGGAGCTCTTCGCCAAGTTCGACGTGCCGCTTTCCGGCTACATCATCAACCGCGTCCTGCCCGCGGAACTGAAGGATCAGAACATCCCCGAATATCTCAAAAACCGTCTGGTCATGCAGGAGCACTACCTTAGGGTCATCGACAACCGGTTCGGAAAGGAGATCCTCGCCAGGGTCCCCGAGATGGAACGGGACGTGACCGGTCTGGACATGATCGAGAAGGTGGCGAAGGGGATGTTCGGCGATTTCTGACAGAGATGAGATTTGGGAGGAGAAGAGCCGTGGACAACAAGATCACGATCAGCATGACCCAATACATGAAGGACCACCCGCGGATGAAGTACATCTTCTTCGGCGGCAAGGGGGGTGTCGGAAAGACGGTCATGGCGGGAACGGCGGCCCTGTGGGCCGCCAAGCAGGGGAAAAGGACGCTCCTGGCCTCGACCAATCCCGTCCACCGCCTCTCGAGCCTGCTGGAGCAGGACGTGTTCGGGAAGGCGGCCGTGGTCTGCGACGAGAAGAACTGTTACGCCTTCGAGATCGACACCAAAGACACGATCGAACGGTCCAAAAACGAGATCCGCAAGAAGATGAACTGGTTTTTGAAATTCGCCGACATCACGACCAAGGCCGATGATTTCATCGAGTCGGCCACGATGAACCCGGCCTTCGAGGAATCGGCGATGTTCGAGAATATGGTCGATTTGATGTTCAAGGATGAATACGACTTCTACGTCTTCGACACTGCCCCGACGGCCAACGCCCGGCGGCTCCTGGGGATGTCGAAGGTCTACTCCCTCTGGGTGGACAAGATGCTCAAGAGCCGCAGCGAGGCAAAGTCCCTGCGGGAGCTCCTCTCCTATACGAAGAAGAAGGAGGCGGACCCCCTCATGGACGACCTGCTGGCCTTCAAGGACCGGATGGGCAAGGCCGCCGAGCTCCTCAAGGACGAGGCGATGACGGCCTTTTTCTTCGTCACCCTGCCGGAGAGCCTCCCCATCGCCGTCATCACCCGGTTCATCAACTGGTTCCATGAATTCGGCATCCCCGTAGGGGGCGTCATCGTCAACGGCCTGATCCAGAAGGAGCAGACCGGCGCAGATACCATCGAATTCGTCCAGAACCGGATCAAGATGCAGGAAGAACACATGAAGGAGATCTGGGAGATCTTCGGGGACCGCGTCCGGGCGATCCTGCCGCTCCTGGAGACGGAGATCAAGGGGGCCAAGATGCTCACCCGGACGATCGATTACCTCTTCGTTCCGTAAAGAAAAAGGGATTGTGCAACAAAGGCAAAGGCCGGTCAGGACCGGCCTTTGCCTTTGATCCCCAATTATTATGCCAAGAAGGCCAGGTGCAGAAAGATCCATCATTTTCACTGACGGTCCTGCTTATCAATAGACAGTAAATAGCGCCGTTATTGCCTCCTGAAGGTGAGCGTCCGGCAGTTCCGAAGGAGATCCACCCTTTCGAATGGTAATCAATAATGAAAACAGAGGCAATTGCTTGACTCATCGGTGCACCCGGCACAGGTGTCCGCACCAAGCGCCAAGCGGAGAAAACAAACCTGTCACATTAAGGGAAACCGTACTACTCGATTCGGTTCAATCGAGAAAAGGAAGGGAGGATGGCTGGGTATGGACGGATGGAACGAGCAAGAAATCCGCAACAAGGACCTGATGGCCCCTTGCGGCCTTTACTGCGGTGCCTGCGGCATTTATATCGCAACGCGAGACGGCAATGAAAAATTCAAGGCCATTCTGGGGAAACTTTACGGGACAAAACCCGAGGATACGGAGTGCTATGGGTGCATGCAGACTGACCCTCCGAAAAAGATGTACAGCTATTGTAAGATATGCAAGATCAGGAACTGCATCCAGTCCAAGGGATATTACTCCTGCCACCAGTGCAACGAATGGCCGTGTGATCGGATTGATAATTTCATTCTTGCCACAGGTATCAGGGTTATGAAAAGAGCGATTCCTGTCTGGCGGACCAAGGTGGCCGAACACGGCGACGAGGCGGGCAGCGTCGAATGGGCGCGGTCGGAATGCGAGCGTTATCACTGCCCCGCCTGTGGTAATCCGCTTTTCAGAGGTGCACAGCAGTGTCGATCGTGCAAAAGACCGCTGGCGGATGAACTGGATGGATCGATCTGAAAAAACAACCAAAAGATGAAAAGAGTTCAGGCATCTCTGGAGAGAGTCAACAGAAGCACCCATCCGTTTTAAATGAATAACAAAAGGAGCTTGCGATGAAAAATGTGGACTATATGCATGTTGCCGAGGACAGCATCACGAAGATTAACCAGGGTGCTTTCTTAACCGTTAAATCCGGAAATGCGCTTAACACCATGACCATCGGTTGGGCCACCTTCGGCGTGATCTGGAGCAAACCGATTATGATGGTGGCAGTATGGTTAAGTCGGCACACCTTCGGGATCATCGAGGCAGCCAAGGATTTTACCGTAACAGTTCCGATGGGGGACATGCATAAAGAGACGGCATATTGCGGTTCGAAATCCGGCCGGAACGTGGATAAGTTTAAGATGTGTCATCTGGAAACAACCGCTGGTCGCCATGTCGTTTCGCCTATTATAAAAACCCGAGGACGCCATTACGAGTGTAAAATCATTTACAAGTCTGCAATGGACCCGGCGCACCTTGATAAGGATTATGATTCATTCCTCTATCCGAAAAAGGATTATCATACTCTTTATTTTGGTGAAGTATTGGCTTGCTACGAAACCGACTGATATTCAAAAGAAGATGGGGGCTGGCTTCTTAGGACAGGAGACAGGGGATTGCTTGAGCAGCACTCCTTTTAACTGGACAGCCAATTGCAATTACGGTTGTGGAGGTACAGCAATGGAATCCAAATGCGAAAGATGCTGGTTGCGGAACTATGCGGAGCGAAGGCCAAATGCCCTACTCTCCAGGATTTGGCGATGGCACACCGGGTGGTGTCCGGGCTGGAAAGCCTACCAAAAAGAATTGGCAGAGAAAGTGCAGCCTCGTATCTTTCCTGTTATCCTGATGTGCCTGCTGCTGACTTTCTCGGCACTGGGCGTTGCATCATGCAGTACAGACGCGAGCGGCAGGCAGTCGTTCAGCCAGGATGTTCAGGACAAACTGAACAAGGCCGTGGATGCCAAGATGGCGGAGTTCGGTGTGCCGGGGGTCATTGTCGGCGTCTGGGTTCCAGGCAGGGGCGAATGGATTTCGTGCAAGGGCGTAAGCGACATCAAGACCGGCATGGGGCCAACCATTTATGACCACGTGCGGATTGCCAGCATAACCAAGACGTTCACTGCCACGGTGATCCTCCAGCTTGCCGACGAGAAAAGGCTCAAACTGACAGATACCCTTGACATGTACGATCTGGGCGTAACCGTGCCCAACAGAGACAAGATAACCATCCGCAATCTGCTGAATATGACCTCCGGGCTTTTCAACTACACAAATGACGACAACTTCTGGGCGAAATTTCTTGCCGACCCCACCGCAGCGTGGACACCGAAACAGCTTGTAGATATGTCAATAGCCCATGGAGCGGTAGCGCCCCCGGGGCAAGGCTACGATTACAACAACACCAACTACGTGCTGCTCGGCATGATCATCGAGAAGCTGACGGGCAATACCGCGGGCAAGGAGATCAAAAGCAGGATCATCGACAAGCTCGGCCTCCAGAACACCAGTTTTCCCATGACAGCGGAGATGCCTGTCCCCTTCCTGCACGGGCTACATGCCGGATTCCGCTATCGGTGGCGATGCCAATGGGCCGGCAGTAATAGATATGTCCATAGAATCGCCGACGCCTTTTTTCACCGCTGGCGGCATGATCTCTGATCTTATGGACATAAAGACCTGGTTGCAGGCACTGGCAAGCGGGAGGCTGTTAAGCCCGGAAATGCACCAGGAACAGTTGGATTTTGCGTCTCCCAATACGTCCAGCTACGGACTTGGCGTCATGAACGGAGGAATGTTTATTGGCCACTCCGGTGAGATCACCGGTTACAACAGCTCGGCATATACCCAGGCCGGGGGAAACGGCGCGACGATCATCGTCTTTATCAACCGCTACCCGAGCAGGATAGAGGGTGCCGCAGATCAGTTCACATCTGAAATCATTAAGGTTATCAGGGACCTGATCCAGCAGTAGAGGGCCTGCAGCCGGGGAGTGGGCCATAATCAATTATTGCCTCTCCATGCCGGTCATGGATATTAAACACGATGGGGGAAACGGGCCATGGACGCTATCCGGAAAATCATTCCAAAGGCAGTGAATTTCATCAAACACGATGTCTGGCGTATCCGACGCACAAAACTTCCCCCGGGAAAATCTTTTTCCCTAACGCTTCTGCGGGTGCTGATCCTTTCGATAAGGGGATTCGACGAAGACAAGTGCCAGCTCCGGGCATCGGCGCTCACCTTCTACTCACTGATCTCCGTCGTGCCGGTAGCAGCCATGGCCTTCGGGATCGCCAAAGGATTCGGCTTCGAGAAGCTACTCGAATCGCAGTTGCGCACCAAACTGGCCGGCCATGAAGAGATTCTCGACAATGTGATCCAGTTCTCCCATTCGCTCCTGGAAAGCACAAAGGGAGGATTACTGGCCGGCATCGGCCTGATTGTCCTTTTCTGGGCCGTCATCAAGGTCCTGGGGCACATCGAAGATTCCCTGAACGACATCTGGGGGATCAAAGAGCAGCGCACTCTGGGTCGGAAATTCGGAGACTACCTGTCGCTGATGCTGATCTGTCCGGTCCTCGTCATCCTTTCCAGCAGCGTGACCGTCTTCGTCACCATGCAGGTAACTCTGATCCTGGAAGAGATCACGATCCTCGGATCGTTCAGCCCGATCATCCTTCTATTACTGAAACTGCTGCCCTACAGCCTCCTATGGGGGTTGTTCACCTTCATGTACATGTTCATACCGAATACGAAGGTTCGCTTCACTTCAGCCCTGCTGGCTGGAGTCGTTTCCGGCACCATCTTTCAGGTTGTACAATGGGCATACATCACCTTCCAGATCGGGGCGGCGAAATACAACGCCATTTATGGAAGCTTCGCTGCCTTTCCGCTCTTCCTCATCTGGCTCCAGCTGAGCTGGTTGATCGTCCTGTATGGTGCCGAAGTGTCCTTTGCCCATCAGAACGTGGACACCTATGAATTCGAACCGGATGCGCTTCAGGTCAGCCGCCAACTCAAGAAACTGCTTTCACTTCAGATCGCTCAGTATACCATCCAAAACTTCGCCCGGGGAGAGGCTCCCCTGACCGCCCGGAAGGCATCGCACGAGCTTGAAATCCCGATCCGCCTTGTCAACGATATCCTCTTCGATCTGACCCAAAGCGGCATCCTCTCCGCTGTGGATACCGGAGGCGATGGGGAGCGGGGATTCCAGCCTGCCCGTGACATCTGCATGCTGACGATCCAGCATGTCGTCGACGCCATGGAACAAAGGGGAATCAACACGATCCCCTTTGCCCATACGCGCGAATTTTCTATTCTATCTGAAACGCTCGAAACATTCCGGAAAACCATTGAGGAACTGCCTGCAAACAGATTGCTGAAAGATCTCTAATCCGCAGCGCAACTGTCAGGCTGTTTGTTTCATTCCTTCAAATGATGATCAATGAAACATTTTCTTTTTATTATCCTGGATTGGGTCTATATATAACGCGATGATCAAAGAAATAGAGACGGGAGACCATAATGAGTAAACAGCCGCTGCGGAGAAATTTATCAATATCACTTTATCTTGTATTTATGGTGTCGACAGTTCTTATCGTCGGTTGCTCTGGCAGCGGAAGCAGCACCCCCCCGACAATCGTATCGGTAAACCCGGAAGATCGTGCCGTAAATGTCTCTATCGTCACATCTGTTTCAGTCACCTTTAACCAACCAATGAATACAGCATCCGCAGAAGGTGCATTCTCTATCAATCCAAATGTACCGGGCACATTTAGCTGGGATGATGGGAATACAGTGATGACCTTTACTCCCAGCGATGATCTGGCCGATGGCGCACGGCAGTACACCTGCACGGTGGGTACGGCGGCAAAAAACATAGATGGAAACGCCCTCTCTTCTCCGCATCAATGGCGATGGACAACTTGGTCGAATGAAATGACACAACTGATCAGACTGATCACCGACTCTGTTTATGGGTTTTCCATAACCGCAGATCCGTCGGGCAATGTTTATCTTGCAGTCACATTTGATGGCAAAGTGGACTTTGGCGCTTACTTTGGCACACCTGAGCCAAAGACATCATCCGGAGGTTTTGACATCTTTGTCACGAAAATCAACGCCGATGGCACGTATGCCTGGACAAAACCGATCGGCGGGGCAGGTTTTGATTCTACAGATTTCATAACCACAGACCCGTCCGGCAATGTGTATCTTGTGGGCACATCTGACGGCACGGCGGACTTTGGTGCCGGGTTCGGAACAACCGATGTAAAGACATCATCCGGAAGTTCCGAATCTGCAAGTTTCGACTCCGGGAGTTCCGTTCGTTTTCTCACAAAGATCAACGCTGACGGCACCTATGTATGGACAAAGCAAAATTATGACCCGGATAAAGACAACAGCCTACTCGGCGGGTCTTTGCTTAAGGGATCAACGACAAGGCACATTTATAATAATTCATCGTATCCGATAATGTTGAAGGCGAATACTGGGGCGGGTAACGTATATTTTCTGGGTTGTCCCAAGGGGAACGTAAGAAATGGCCCCTGCACGATCCCCCCGAAGACGGCATTGGCATGGGAGTTCACCAGGTCGGGAGGGCAGTCAATTGGCATGATTCAAATGAGTGACGTTCTGGAGGATCGATACACGGCCGATTCCTTATATTCGTTGCATTATGGTGCCGGTCCCGGGTTCTGGAAGCTCAACGGGGGACTAATTAAAGTGTCTACCGGGTTCAATGATCCCGCGAAGCTGGATATGCGTTTTACCGATAGATAGCTGCCCGCTGCAGCAGCAGGCGTTGCCGACACAATTCCCCAAAAGAGGAGACACGATGCCCCGCCCATCACAAGACCACGGCCGGCTACATCGGCATGACCACCCGAGAGCAAGGGGCGGCAAATGAATCCCGTCTATCTGTCCGCGCCCGTTTCCGCGCTGATGAAGGGGCTCTATGAAGAAGACACCACCATAGCGAATATCAAGAAGCATGGCGACTTCGGACTCGGCACCTTCAACGATCTCAATGGAGAGATGGTCATGCTGGACGGCAGGGCCTATCAGCTGGAAACAGACGGCCTCGCCCATTCGGTCGACGATGCCGCCCAGATGCCTTTTGCCTGCGTGACATTCTTCCATCCCACGACAGTGGAGGACATCGAGCAGGACCTCGACGATGCGGGATTCAGGAATCTCCTTGAGCGCCTGATCCCCTCAAAAAATATGTTTTACGCCATTCGGATCGACGGTTGTTTCAGCTACCTAAAGGTTTGGTCTATACACAAGCAGGAGAACTACCGGCCCATCGCCGAGGTAAGGCCGACGCCGTTTGATTTCCAGGACATCGAGGGAACCCTGGTCGGTTTCTATACGCCCAGGTTTATCGGTTCACTCAGCATGCCGGGGCACCACCTCCATTTCCTGTCCGCCGACAGAAGGCACGGAGGGCACCTGTTTCAGTGCCGGCTCAAAAAAGCGCGCATCGCCATCCAGTTCGTACCGGAGCTCAAACTGAACCTCCCGATGACGCTCGACTATCTGACCACCGATCTGTAAATTCCGCTGCGCCGTTATGCGGGGTCCGACTGACGGCCCCGGTACGCAAGGGCGAGCAGCGTGATGTCGTCCGACTGCGGCTCACTGCCGGTGAACACACGGACGGACTCGAGGATCTCCCGGACGAGTTCCTCGGGCGAACCCGGCTCGTGCTGCTCCGCCACCCGGATCAGCCGCTCCTCCTGATAGAAGGCCTTCTGGCCGTTCATCGCCTCGGTGACGCCGTCCGTGTACAGCAGGAGCATGTCGCCGGGTGCAAGGCGTATCCGCCGCGTTTCATACGCGGCATCTTCCATCGTCCCAAGGAAAAAACCATCGGGCAGGGGGAGCCATTCCGGAGGCTCTCCGGGCCTCAGAACGAGCGGCGGGTTGTGCCCGGCGTTCGAGTAAAACACCTCGCCGGTCCGGAAGTTCAAGACGCCGCAGAAGACGGTGACGAACATCAGCGAGTCGTTTTCCTGGCACAGTTCGCGGTTCACGCGAAAGAGAACTTCCGCGGGAGTTATTTCCCGGCCCGCCATCCCCTTCATCAGGGTCTTGGCCGCCGCCATAAAGAGGGCCGCAGGGACCCCCTTTCCCGAGACGTCGCCGATCGAGAAGAAGAGACGATCCTCGTCGAGGAGGAAAAAATCGTACAGATCCCCGCCGACCTCCTTCGCGGAGACCAGGGTTGCGTAAATGTCGAACTCGACGTTCTCCGGGAAGGGGGGGAATTTCTTGGGCAGGAAGCTCATCTGGATCGTCCGGGCGATCTTCAGTTCGCTCTCGTATCGTTCCTTGGCGGCGGTGGTCTCCGCGAGGTTCGCGATATACTCCTTCAGGGCGACCTTCATGTTGTCGAAGGAACGGGAGAGGTCTCCCACCTCGTCATTGCTTTTCACCTCCGCGATTTCCACGTCGAGGTTGCCCCGGGCGATCTCCGCGGCTTTTCCGGTGAGGACGCGCAGCGGCCGGGTGATGGTGCCGGAGATCAGAACGATGATCACAAAGAGGATCCCGAACCCGGCGGTGCCGATGATGAGGACCATCCGGTTCAGGCCCCGCAGGCCCGCAAAAAGGGCCTCTTCCGGGAACACCACGCCGACGGACCAGCCCACGGAGGGGATGGGTGCATAGTACAGCCACGCCTTTTGCCCGGCGAAGTGGTTCTTCAAGGCGACGAATCCCTGTCTGCCGCCGATCATCGCCCTGCCGGTTTTCCGCAATTCCTCGTCGTTGGCCGCTTCCGCAACGCTGAAGATGCTCTCCCGCATGATCACCTCCCGATCCGGATGGGTCACAAAGACCCCGCTCTGGGAGATGAGGAAGGAGTAGCCGGACTCGTAGGG
>JAMDBG010000118.1 GCA_023487865.1 Deltaproteobacteria bacterium
TTACAGGGGCTTGGAGAAGCGGCAGGCGAGCCGCCGGACCCGCTCCGGCTTTCCCGGCGTGAGGCTTGCCATGAGGGCGCGGCAGGCAAAGCCGTGGGTGCACAGGCCGTGCATGATCGGTTTTTCGAAGCCGACCATCTTGGCGAATTCGGCGTCGACGTGGAGCTGGAAGATGTCCCCGGAGAGCCGGTAGATGAGGGGCTGATTGGGCGAGGGGGCGGCATCCACGGTAAAGTCCGGCTTCCGCTCCGGGAACTCGACGAGGTTCGGGGGGGCGTCCGGGCCGCCGAAGTTGCCGTCCAGGCGGGCGAAGACCGTGCTGATGTTGGTGAAGAGCCTCTTGCCGTTGGAGTGGAAGGTCTCGCTCTCCCCGACGACCAGGGCCCCTTTGGCCCCCTTGTCATAGTAGTGGGCGACCTTCCCTTCCGTGATCAGGGTCCCCGAGGTGGGGATGGGATTGTGGAAGATCAGCTCCTGCTCCCCATGGAGGATCCCCGCCAGGTTCACGTTCGAGGCGACGCCGACCTGGCCGAGAAAATCGAAGATCGCCGCGATCGAGAAGCTGGGGATCACCTTCAGGTTCTTCTCATAGGTGTAATCCACCTCATCGAATCCGGCCCCCACGCCCAGGGCGTAGAGGACCACGTCCTTCCAGCCGTAGTCCTTCTTCAGGGGGCCGATCTTCTTGCCGAGTGCATCCATGTTGAGTGCCATTCGTACCCTCCTTACCCATTATGATAACGGAACCGCTATAGTGCCAAAGAAGAGCGGCATCGTTGTTTCCGCCGCCGCAAGGATTCAAACCCGCGGAAATCCGGTCCTGCCGGGACCTGATGGAGACCGCGCACCGACATCATTTAGCATCGCTCTGCGTAAAGGCCGGGATGTGGATGAACTTCAGGGTCTCTTTCACCAGGGCGATGTACCTCTCCCTTTCCACCTTCACCATATCCTGAAAGAAGCCTTCGCCGGATATAAAATTATGGATCGAGTTCATCACCGCCAGGACCTTCATCATGGTTTCGGGCGCAACGTTTTTTTTGTCCTGCGCGAGGCCCATGGATCGGGCGATATCGGCGGCGAACTCGGGAATGATGGAGTCGATGTTGCCATTGGAGCGGGTCTTGCCGAAATAGCGAAAGAGGATCAGGTTGGAGATTTCCGGGTGTTCGAAGAGGTAGTCGGTCGTCAGGTCGATGGAGATGTCCAGACGCTCGCTCAAGGGGAGGCCGTGGATCGCCTTCTCCACCTCGATGAGCTTCTGCCGGAGGTCCTTGTTGATGTCGACGACGACGGATTCGTAAAGGTCCTTCTTCCCCCCCCAATGGTAGTGGAGGGTGGAGATGTCGATCCCCACCGCCTGGGCGATCATCCGGGTCGTCGTACCGTGAAAGCCGTACTGACCGAAAATCCGGCGGGCGCAATCGAGGATGCGGGCCTTCATCGATTCGGGGTCCTTGCGGGCCTTTTCCAGGGGAGTGGTCATAGGCGCCTTCCAGCCTGTGATTCAATCATTTGATGGATATGAAATAGCGGGAAAAACCCTTTCTGTCAAGGGGAATGTTTTTCTCTCCTCTCTTGTCCGGTGAGGTTGCCGACCTCACCGGCGCAGTGGGGTCATGACGTCAGGAATTTTAGCAGGGTCTCGTTGAAGGGTCCGGTCTGTTCGACATTCACGAAATGGGCGGCCTCGGGAATGATCCTGAGTGTCGATGACCGTATCCGGCTGTGGATCAATTCCGCCGCCGATACGGGCGTCCCCGGATCCTGCTCGCCAACCATGACGAGGGTCCGGGTTGATATCCCGCGGATGGTCTCGCGCAGGTCCAGCTCGCGAATGGCGGCGCCGCAGCCGCAGTACCCCTCCACCGGGGTGCCCAGAATCATTTGCCGGACCTTTTCGACCTCGTCGGGGATGCGGGCCTGCCCGGCCTTTGTGAACCAGCGGTCGATCGTCTCATCGACCACCCCTGCCATGCCGTCCTTTCGGACCCGCTTGAACCGCTCCTCCCACACCTCCCGATTCGCCATGAAGGACGACGTATCGCACAGGGTCAGGGAGAACAGCCGCCCGCCGTGCAGGGCGCCCAGCATCTGGCCGACCATCCCTCCCAGGGAAAGGCCGCAGAAGTGGAACTTCCCCAAACCGAGAAAATCGGCCAATCCGATGGCGTCCGAGGCGAGCATGTCGATGGAATAGGGACCGGGCGGAACCGCGGAGCGGCCGTGCCCCCGGCCGTCATAGCGAAGGACCCGGTAGCCGGCCTCGCTCAGGGGAGGCACCTGGAGGTCCCACATCGCCAGATCCGATGCCAGGGAGTTCGAGAACATGATGACGTCTCCCCCCGCGGGGCCATCGAACCGATAGTTGAGCATCGTTCCGTTCACGGTGGCTTGCGGCATGATCTCCTCCCGTCTATATGTGATGGTTCATATTCAACCGGCATCGGTAAAAAGTCAAGCGGGGAATGGTGGTTTCACCCACCGCACCACCCAAGCGTCAGATGACGGGCAAGAATCATTTTTCCCCCTGCATTTTTTTCTTGACACGGCCGCATATATAGTTGTATGTTACAACCATGAGCGCAGACCTTGAAAAAAGCTATCGCGAAATATTCGGAATCGTCATGGGCCTTGCCCAGGAGATCCGATGCTGGAGCCGGGATGAGGCGATCTGCGCGGACGTCACCTTTCACCAGTTTGTCATCCTCGATGCCGTGGCAAAAAAAGCGGTGCTGGATTTGGCGGACCTGCACAAGATTCTCTCCGTAGAGAAGAGTACGACGACCCGCTTGGTGAATCCGCTTCTCCAAAAGGGGCTTTTAAAGCGGGACAAGGCAGAACACGACTCCCGGGCGGTCACACTCACCCTGACCGAAGAGGGGCGGGAAACCCACCGGAGAGTCTGGCTGTGCCTGGAGGGATTTTTCCAAAACATCACCCGGAGCATACCGGAAAAACGGCAGGAGGGGGTATTGAAAGCGGTCAAGGTGTTTACGGCGGCTATGAGAAAGGCCGCGGTTGAATGCAGGTGCTGCGGACCATCACTTTTGAAGGGAAAATTATGAATCCAAAAAACCAACCGGTGGAGCAAAAAAAGACATTGTCCCTGTTGCCGTCTTATTCTGCTTCGCCCTGTTGCGGCGCGGCACCGGCCGAAGCGCCGAACCCTCTCCCGAGATTGGATCAGGGTTTCGTGGCCGGGTCCGTTTCCACATCGGTCGGGAGCGTGCCCCAGGTCGCCGCGAAACTGAGCTGGCGGGACCGCTGGGGTGCCACGAAAGCCCGCTGGGGGGTCGGACGGATGGATTACGCCATCGATCCGGGCCTCTATGCCCTGGGCAACCCGGATCGGGAGTCGCCCGTCCTGGTGAGCGCCAATTATAAGATGAGCTTCGACCGATTGCGAAACGCCCTTCCTGGAAGAGACATCTGGATCCTCGTCCTCGATACGAAGGGGATCAACGTCTGGTGCGCCGCCGGAAAGGGGACCTTCGGCACGGAGGAACTGGCCAGAAGGATCGAAGCAAGCGGCCTGAAGGAGGTCGTCGGCCACCGGTCGGTGATCGTTCCCCAACTGGGGGCGCCGGGTGTGGCCGCCCATACGGTGAAAAAACTCTCCGGTTTCGGCGTTCGTTACGGTCCGATCAATGCCGGGGACCTGCCGGCCTATATCGATGCCGGCTTCAAGGCCACAAGCCGGATGCGTCTCAAGACCTTCCCCCTCAGGGAGAGGGCCGTCCTGATCCCGATCGAGCTGGTTGAAACCATCAAACCGACAGCGATCATCGCGCCGGTTCTGTTCCTCCTTGGCGGCATCGGCGGCCCTGCCGGTTTCTGGGCGAACGCCCTCCATGACGGCTCATTTGCTGCATTGGCTTTTTTGAGCGCCCTCATTGGAGGGGCCGTGATCAACCCGCTTCTTTTGCCCTATCTTCCCGGACGGGCTTTTTCGACAAAAGGACTGTGGCTGGGCGCCGCCGTGGCGGTCATCATGCTCGCTCTGCAGGGGCAGGATCTGTCGATGTGGTCGGCGCGGCTGGGTATTCTGGCGTGGCTGCTGATCATCCCGGCCGTCACGGCCTATCTGGCGATGAACTTTACCGGGGCATCCACGTATACCTCCCCCTCCGGAGTGAACAGGGAGATGCGCTGGGCGCTCCCCACGGAGATCGGAATGGGAGGCGGAGGCCTGCTCATATGGATTGTCTCGCGTCTGATTGCTTAGGAGGTTGAAGATGAATCATCCGAGTTATCTCAAGGATGTGGTTACCCTGAAACTCGATCAGGAGAAATGCACCGGCTGCGGAATGTGCCTTGAGGTCTGCCCGCACGAGGTGTTTAGAATGAATACCCGGCACGCAGAGATCCAAAATCGCGACGCCTGCATGGAGTGCGGCGCCTGCAGCCGCAATTGTCCTTTCGAGGCTATTTCCGTGCGGGCGGGCGTCGGCTGCGCGGCGGCCATGATCAACGTCATCCTCGGCCGGACCGATCAGCCCTGCTGCGGCGAACCCGACTGCGCCTCTTCTGCCAAGAAGTCGGCGGCCTGTTGCGGATAAGTGGTCCGATCCCGACCCATGATCTGTCAGCGATCGTAAATCTTCTGCAACCCACCAGACGGAGGAGAATATGTTTCCCAGTTCATCAGGAGCGTGGCTCTTTATATTGATCGCTTGCGCCATTGGGTTTGCGATCGGACAGTGGATAAAATCTCGCAGGAAAAAGGCCGACAAAAACAATGAATATATAAACGGCTTGAAGAAGCGGCTATTGGCAGAGCAACTGGCCAAGGCAAAAAAGACCGGCAAGAAAAACAGAAGGGGGAATAAAAAGGGTGGTGGCTCGTAAAGGGTGACGAATCACCCGGATGAACCGGTTTTTTCAGTGACAAAGAGTGTCTACCGGAGTATGATCGCCGAAAACACGGCCAGGAGGACAACCATGGTTGCAGTGCCGAAGGCGAAGCACGATGCGGCGGTATGGATCCGGGATGGTATCTGCAGATATACGGCTTCCGCGGAAAATTGTCTGCCTCTCGATGGCGGTCATGAACCGGCGTGGGGGGAACCGCTCGTCGGATTCTCCCGCGGTGACGACCCTCTGTATCAAAGGTTCAAAGAGGACATCGGTCCTTTCTTCTGGACACCGCCGGAGGCCTTTGCAAAGGCGTTTCCCGATGTGAAAGTTGCGGCGGACGCATTGACTGTGATCAGCTGGGTCCTCCCCCAAACGGAACGGTCCCGGCTCGACAACAGCAAAGAAAAGACCTTGCCCGCCAAGCGATGGGCCTTTTCACGCAAATACGGGGAAGAATTCAACGTGAAATTGCGCGACCACGTGGCAAGGTTTCTCAGTGAGGCGGGATACGAAGCGGTGGCACCGATGAATTCACCCCTCTGGAAATGGGAAAAATCCGAACGTTACGGGTTGGCCTCCTCCTGGTCGGAGAGGCATGCGGCATACGCTTCCGGCCTGGGCACGTTCGGGCTGTGCGACGGCCTGATCACGCCCAAGGGGAAGGCAATGCGCTGCGGTTCGGTCGTGGCGCGAATCGCCGTCCCTGCGTCGGAGCGGCCCTACGACAACCGCCACGCCTACTGCCTCCATTATTTCGACGGCAGCTGCGGCAAATGCATCAAGCGGTGCCCGGCGGACGCCATCAGCCGGGAGGGGGGCCATGACAAGGAGAAATGCTTCAACTACCTCCACAACGTGACGGAGAAATACATCGAGTCTCGATATGGAATAAAAACCTCGCCCTGCGGCCTCTGCCAGACCGGCGTCCCTTGCGAGGCAAAGATCCCCGTTCCGGGACGAACCGGATCGTAGCGGGAAGACGACAGATCCGCGGCCTGATGAGCGTATTCCACCGGGATAGGGAGGGACGACAGCCCCGAAGATCCCTGCCGGAATACCATTTCCGGCATCTGGGCGCCCCGTCGGGGCGCACTATATAACGAAGAGAGATCCCTTCTTGAAGAATACCTTGCCTGCACAAGACGGAATCAAGGGCGTCTATTTCATCGCCCTGTCCCAGTTCGGCCTGGCGTTTTGCTTCAATGTCGTCATGTCGTTCATGCCTTTCTATATCGTCAAGATCAGCCCCTACGCGCCCCAGGAGACGATGCTCTGGATCGGCATGATCATGGGATTGAACTCCTTTATCGGCGCTGCGGCCGCCCCTCTCTGGGGAAGTCTGACCACGAGATTCCGCCCTAAGATCCTCTTTCAGGGGGCCTTTTTATTCAACGGAATCATCTTTCTGCTCATGGGATTCACGGACAGCCTGCCGATTCTGCTCATGCTGCGCCTGATCCAGGGGGCACTCGGCGGCGCTTCGACGATCGGATTTTTCATGATCTCCCAGATATCGCCCCGGGACCGGCTGGCCCGAAATCTCAGTCTGTACCAGAATTCCATGACCGCCGGACAGCTGGCGGGGCCGCCCGTCGGGGCCTATCTCGCCGCCCATCTGGGATACCGGAGCCCGTTTTTCTTCTCATTTCTCCTGGTCGGGGTCAGCCTGGTGCTGTGTCAGATTTACGTCGCTGAGATCGGGAAAAAAGAGGCGGACCGGGATCGGGAGATCCGATTCAATCGGGGCCTCCTGTGGGGGTGGGCGCTGAGTTTCATCGCGACGATTCACCTCACTTTTCTGCCGAGCACCCTGCCCCATATCCTGGCGGGATTCGGCCTGGAGGGCGAGGACGCCCTGAAATCGGCGGGATTCATCATGATGGGCTACACGGCGACGGCGATCATAGGA
The DNA here is from genome assembly GCA_023487865.1 of Deltaproteobacteria bacterium. Lineage (GTDB taxonomy): Bacteria > Desulfobacterota > Syntrophia > Syntrophales > UBA5619 > JAKAFS01. Next base: position 6,770 of record JAMDBG010000118.1, read on the forward strand.
AGCTACGTGATCGGCCGTCTGGCCCCCCGGACAAAACTGGCGGGAGTGATCGCCGCGTTATGTCTGGCCGCCGCGTTCTTCCAAACCCTGCTGTTCTTCTCCCGCGGAGCGATCAGCTTCACGGCAATCCGGATGCTCCAGACGGGGGTGGTCGCCGCGGTCCTGCCGCTGGTCATGGCCAATTTCGCCTCGGGGATGGGGGGGGTGGGGATCGGCTTCATCAATTCGGCGCGCTTCGCCGGAAACGGCGTCGGGCCCCTGATGGCGACCTCCGTCGTGGCCGGCTCAAACCTTCTCACCCTCTATTTACTGATTGCCGTCGCGACCGTGGGTTTTGTCCTGGCCTTTCTGATCACCGGCAGGAAGAAGGCAGGATAAATCAGTCGGCCGAAGGGGTCTATTTCGAACGCCCGTCGATCACCATGTTCTGCAGCATCTTCCAGGAGTTCTCCGCCTTCTTCCTCTCCTCGTCGCTCTTCTCGCTTGCCGGGGAGGGGCCCGTGGAGTAGATGATGACGGTATTCCCCTGGCCGTCCTTGATCTCCCGGCGTCCGATCGCATCATCGGGGTTTTTCTGAGCCCGATCCTCCTGCTGGATCATGAGCCGGATCGTCTCTTCGCTCACCCCGGCCTTCTTGAGGGCGATCACCTGCTCGGGGCTCAGGGCAAACACGGTGGCCGGCAAGATGCCCAGAAGGCCGATCAGGCACGCCGGGACGATTGTCCGCAAGATCCTTTTCATATCCAAACCCCTCCTTCCTAAGGACTTCCGCTACGCTATCGGCGAGGGCCCTGTGATATCTTTTACCGGAAACCGGCGGTCCTCTCAAGAGGTTTTTCGGAGAAGTAGGCAAGAAACGTTAATTTTGCGCTTTTCATCACACCTCATTGACAATCAATTAAAGCGCCTTGACAGACAAAACATCTTGCCGTATCCTCAACTTGAGAAAAATCAAGTTCCTGTCAATCATTGTATTTGGATGTCTCATCCAAAATTCGGTTATTCTTTCGCTGGAGGATAAAGAGATGATCCCGCCAATCAAAAGAATCCTTTACGCAACGGATCTCAGCAGGAATTCCGTCTATGCATTTTATTATGCAGTGGATCTCGCGAAAAGGCATGGTGCGGAGATCCTCATTTTAAACGTCATCGAACCGATCCCGGGAACGACCTATGGACACTTCCGGGACAAGCTGCACCACGACCAGCATGAGGTCTCCGTGGAGATGATCAAAAACCGTCTCGAGAAGTTCTGCAAGAAAGTGCAGGGGAGGGAGAATCTGGCTTGCGGGTCCCTTGTAACCAAAATCCTCGTCCAGATAGGCGATCCCGTCGAGGAGATATTGAAAGCGGCGGACCGGGAGGGATGCGATTTGATCGTCCTGGGAAATCACGGGAAGGGATTCCTTGCCCAGACATTCCTTGGAAGTGTGTCGCGTTCCGTGCTGGATCGGTCGAAAAAACCGGTATTCCTCATCCCCCTGCCCTCTGAAGAAACATCGGTCTGGGATGAAATATGACGCCAGGCCCTCAGGGCGCCGGCAGAGCAGCGTGTTGTTCCCCGGCCATCGCCGGCGAGGACTTCCCCAAGGCGTGTCTCGAACCGCCGATGACGGCGGCAAGGTCCTCGATGTAGCCCCGCATCTGGTTCGCCTGGCCGTTCATCTCCTCGGCCGCACTCGCCGACTCCTCTGCGTTGGCCGCTGTCTGCTGCGTCACCTTATCCATTTCCGCGATTGCCTTGTTGAGTTGTTCGATCCCGCTGGCCTGCTCCTGCGATGCCGTTGCGATCTCATCCACCAGCTGGGCAATCACGACAGAGAGTTCCGCATTGGCGCCGAAAGCTTCCTGGGTTGAGGCCGTCATCATGTTGCCGTTCTTGACCGCCTTGATCGTCTTTTCGATCAAGCCGCTCGTGTTTCTGGCCGCCTCCGCCGCACGCAACGCCAGATTCCGCACCTCGTCGGCCACTACGGCAAATCCCGCTCCCGCCTCTCCGGCACGCGCCGCCTCCACCGCCGCATTGAGCGCCAGCAGGTTCGTCTGGAAGGCGATCTCGTCGATCGTCTTGATGATCTTCCCCGTCTCCTCGCTCGATCGGGTGATCTCGGCAATCGCCTCGGTCAGCTGCGCCATCTGGGCGTTGGCCTTTTCCACAACCGCCTTGGCTTCGCTCATCTTCACCCGGGCCTGCACCGCGTTGTCGGCATTCTGTCTGGTCATGGAGGACATTTCCTCCAGCGACGACGAGGTTTCCTCCAGGGACGAGGCCTGTGCCGAGGCACCCTCCGCCAGCAGATGGCTCGACGAGGCCACCTGGCCGGATTCCTCGCTGACCTGATCGGCGGATGTCATGAGCCCCTCGATTGCGTGATGAATCGGCCGGGTGGTGATGAACGTCAGAAGAAAACCCAGTGCGATTGCCGCAATGACGTTGATCACGGTCAGGACCATGCTGATCCAGCCGGAGAGCCTCGCCATGCCGGCATTCTTCTCCGACGTCGCTTTGGCCTCGGCCACGCTCGAAGCAAAGAGATTCGTGATCGCATCATTGAGCTGCTTGGACGTGATGACGCCGTCGGTCTGCAGGACTCCCTTGCCGACTTCCGCCATACCCGAATTGATCGAGGAGACGGGGAAGATCATCACGTTTCCATAGGCAATCAGGCTGTTTTTCAGCGCCGCAACCCGCTTTTTCTTTTCCTCGTTGTTGACGGCCGCCTCGATCTGCTTTATGCTTTCATCGTTTTGCCGGACCAGTTGCTGGATCTTGTCCATAATCTCCTTGCGTCGGGTTTCATCGTTCTCTTCGATAGCGTCCCGGAGCAAGACGCGGACCTCCTGAAAGTTGGCTCCGAGCGACCCGATGTTCGCCAGCGGAACCGTATTGAAGACATAGAGGTCCTGACCGGCTGCCGTAATCTGGCGTGTATAATACATTCCCACCCCACCGACGACACCCGATATGACGGCCACAAACAGAAATCCCAGGATGATCTTCGTGCTGAGCTTGACGTTTGGCATGTCCCTTCCTCCTCTGTATATGGAGCTCATTGTCTCCTGATGCAATGGAGCCTCTGGAAGCGCCCGCCGACAGCTTTCCGTCTCCCCGTCCGCCTTGCCGACACGAGGCCCCCAAAGTCGGGCATAGCAGCAACGACCTGCAGCAAGGAGCACTTCCGGTTCACCGCCGGCCGCGACACGACAATATCCCGGCAAGCGGGAAAAACTTAAATGCCTGTCAAACAAGAGAAAACGCAGGAAAAGAATTGATTCATGATGTATATCGGCAAACCGAAGGGAAAACTTTATTTTTCGCGGAAAGATTTCTAACGGCGCGCTATACACATGGCTGCAGGGGAAGCCTCCTTGACATGCGGGCGCGATTCCGCGATACTGCCCCTGCATGAACCGACGTCGGCGCGGAATCACCTCCCCGGAATCCGGCGGGTCAACCGTTTGTTCTGTCCCGGAGGTAAAGCCCTCCGCACTCTTGACGATGAAACAGAAAAGGGAATGTCTATCATCCTATGAGCCCTCTTGCACTCCTCTTCCTCCTCTCCTTTCTGGTGTCGGTCGATATCAGGATCCTGGCGCCGGTTCTGCCCTCCATTTCGGATTCACTGGGATCTTCTCCCGGCACCATCGGACTGGCGATGACGACCTACTCCCTTGCCTACGGCACGGGACAGCTCTTCTATGGGCCTCTTTCGGACCGTTTGGGGCGGATCGCAGTGGTGCGGGCGGCAGGGGTCGGCTTTTGCATCTGCACGATCCTCTCCGCCCTCACGGTCACAGCGTGGCAGTTCATCCTCGTCCGCCTGCTGGCCGGCGCCCTGGCAGGGGCGGCGATCCCTCTGACCCTGGTGTTCATAGGAGACACGGTAGCATATGAAAACCGTCAGCTGATGCTGGGCCGCTTTGCGGCGATCAACTCTGCGGCCATGGCCTTCTCCGCATCGATCGGCGGCACCATCGCCCACTTCATCTCGTGGCGTCTGATGCTCATCGGGAATGCGGCATTGGCCCTGATCCCCCTTGTCCTCATGTGGAGGCTGGACACCCGACCCAACGAGGAGACGCCGGCCTGCGTCGACCGATATATCGACCTTCTCCGCAATCGTCGCGCCCTGTTCGTCTATGTCGCCGTGTTTCTCCAGGGCTTTTTGCTGTGGGGCGGGATGACCTACTTCGGCTCCTTCGGGATCCATCGCCACGGTCTGGACCAGTTCACGGTCGGTCTGCTGATCGCCCTCTTCGGCATCGGCATGATGGCAGGCGGCCTCATGATGGGCCGGATCCGGCGCCTGTTCTCCGAAAATACACTGGCAATAGCGGGGGGACTGCTGATGGGCTTGTCCTATCTGGCATTCATCCCTCATTGGCCGATGCCGGTATTTGCGATCGGCCTGCTGGCGATGGGGCTCGGATACGCATCGCTGCATACGACCCTGCAGGTCCGGGGTACGGAGATCAGTGCCACGGCCCGCGGCAAGGCGTTCTCTCTGTTTGCCGTCAACCTCTTCGGAGGGCTTTCGATCGGCAGCGCCGTATTCGGATGGTTGGTGGATGTGGGATGGTATGAAGCGGTGTTCGCGATCGCGGGCATCGGTCTGATCGGAGTCGGCCTGGCAACGGCACTGGCCCCGCAAGGCCGGGCCCCCTCACAGTGCCAACCGATGGGGCTCTGAACGAAAATCTGCAGCGGCAGAATGGCGGCGAATCTCCGGCCGCAGGTAATCCGGCTCAGGAACAACTCTCCGCCTTGAGCTGGCAGGCCTTTTCCTTCTTTTTTTCGGCGAGGCGGGTTTCCTTTCTGGCCTTTGCCTCCCTATTTCGCCGCATTTCCTCCTCTGTCTCCAGGATCAACGGGGGCAGCGGCATGGGCCGGCCGTTTCCGTCCAGGGCCACATAGGTGAGATATGCGGATGCCGTATGGCGCCTTTCACCGGTAATGAGATTTTCCGCCTCCACACGGACGCCCACTTCCATCGAGGTCCTTCCCACAAAGTTCAAAGTAGCCAGGAGGGTCAAAAAATCCCCGATAAAAACGGGATGATGGAAATCCAGCCGATCGATGGAGGCGGAAAATCTCATT
>JAMDBG010000170.1 GCA_023487865.1 Deltaproteobacteria bacterium
TACTTGACACCCCTCGGATATCCGATATATCGTTCACCGGTTTTTTTTGCGGATTAATACCAAATCGGTTCTGGTTTCGATAGGGTAAGACGGATCAATCAGATGATGAAAGAAAAAATCCTGAAATACTGGATCGCCCTCAAGGCGGTTGAAGGGGTCGGCTGCGTAGGGTTCCGTACCCTGCTTGCGGCCTTTGGATCGCCCGAGGCGGTCTTTCGCGCCTCTGCCTTGACCCTCCAGTGCCTTCCGGGGATCGGACCCAAGACGGCGGATGAGATTCTCACCTTTTCAGACTGGGAGAAGGCCGAACAGGAGATCGCCCGGACCGAGACACTCGGCGTCTCCATCGTGACGTGCCAAGATCCCCTCTATCCAAGGAATCTCCTGAATATTTACGACTATCCCCCCTTTCTCTATGTGAAAGGATCCCTCCGTCCGGAAGAGATCGGTGTGGCGATCGTCGGATCGCGTCTCGCCTCAACCTACGGAAAATACGTGACGGAGAAACTCAGCCGTGAACTGGCCCTCAAGGGGATCACCGTCGTCAGCGGTCTTGCCCGTGGCATCGACTCGGCGGCCCACCGGGGGGCGCTTGCCGGAAAGGGGAGGACCATCGCGGTCCTCGGGAGCGGCCTAGACGTCGTCTATCCACTGGAGAATGAAGCACTTGCCGCCGACATCACCGCCCAGGGCGCCCTGCTCACGGAATATCCCTTCGGGACTCCGCCCAACGCCCCCAACTTTCCTGCGCGGAACCGTCTCATCAGCGGAGTCTCGCTGGGGGTTGTCGTCGTCGAGGCGGGAGAGAAGAGCGGCTCGCTCATCACGGCGCGGATCGCATCCGACCAGGGGCGTTCGGTCTTCGCCGTTCCGGGTGCGATCGAATCCGCCGGTTCCCGGGGGACCAACCGTCTGATCAAACAGGGGGCCAAACTGATCGAAAATGTGGAGGACATTCTCGAAGAGATCATTCCCCAGGCCGGTTTGCCGCCGGTCGTTCCGGAACGCCCATCCCTTTTTTCAGCACCCGGGGCCATGCCGGACGATGGGGAAAAGGAGACCGCGCCTTTTCCCACCGCGGGTAAGGGACTCGGTGAAACGGAAACCCGATTGCTTTCATTCATTACCCAAGAGCCGGTCGGTGTCGACACACTGATCGCCCGTTCCGGCCTGACTGCTCATGAAGTGCAAAGCGGCCTGCTCGTCCTTGCACTGGGCGGCATCATCCGGCAGTTGCCGGGGAAAATGTTTCTGCGTAAGGAGTAAAATAATTTGAATTCATTGATTATTGTAGAATCGCCCACCAAGGTGAAGACGATCCGTAAGTATCTCGGTCCGGAGTATGATGTTCGGGCCTCCGTCGGCCACGTCAAGGACCTTCCGAAAAGCAAATTGGGAATCGATCCCGAAAAGGGATTCGAACCCACCTATCTGGTCATGGACAGCAAGAAGAAAGTGATCGCCGAACTCAAGAAGGCGGCGTCCAAAGTGGAGCAGATTCTGCTCGCTCCGGATCCGGACCGCGAGGGGGAGGCGATTGCCTGGCATATCGCCGAGGAGATCGGAAAGAAAAAGATCGTCCGGCGGGTCCTCTTCAACGACCTCACGCATGATACCATTCTCCACGCCATTGCGCATCCGCAGGATCTCGACTTCAATCGGTACGAGGCGCAGCAGACGCGACGGATCCTCGACCGTCTCGTCGGCTACCAGATCAGCCCCGTCCTCTGGGACAAGGTGAAACGGGGGCTTTCCGCCGGCCGGGTCCAGTCCGTTGCCGTCCGGATCATCTGCGAGCGGGAGGCGGAAATCCGGGCGTTCATCCCCGAGGAGTACTGGAACCTCACCGCCCTGCTCGAAGGATCGAATCCGCCCCCCTTCGAGGCAAAGCTCACCAAGATCGACGGCAAGAAGGCGAAGATCGGCAATGCCGAGCGCTCCGCCGAGGTTGTCGCCTCTCTCCGAGGCGATACCCTTGAAGAAGTCCCTTTCGTCGTCTCCGCCGTGGAGAAGAAAGAGGTCAAGCGGCAGCCGCCCGCCCCATTCACGACGAGCAAGCTCCAGCAGGAGGCCTCCCGCTGGCTCCACTTTTCGGCGAAGAAGACCATGATGACCGCCCAAAAGTTATATGAAGGCATCGAACTGGGGGCGGAAGGGCCCGTCGGTCTGATCACCTACATGCGGACCGACTCGGTCCGCATCGCCGCCGAGGCATTGAACGAGGCACGGGACTACATCCAGCGCAATTACGATCCGACGTATCTGCCGCCCAAGGCGCGGGTATTCAAGGTCGCCGGCGCCGCCCAGGACGCCCATGAGGCGATCCGGCCGTCGTCGCTGGCCCATCCGCCCCAGGCGATCAAACCACACCTCACACCCGACCAGTTCCGTCTGTATCAACTCATCTGGAACCGTTTCCTCGCCAGCCAGATGAACCCCGCCGTTCTCGACCAGACCACGGTGGATATCACCGCCGCAAACTGCCTCTTCAGGGCGCAGGGGTCAGTGATGAAGTTCCCCGGCTTCACCGTTCTGTATACGGAAGGAAAGGAAGACAACGGCGACGAAAACGGTTTCGGCAAGCTCCTGCCCGAGGTTCGCCAGGGGGAGGTCTTGAAGCTTCTCGAACTCAAGCCTGAACAGAAATTCACCCAGCCGCCACCCCGCTTCTCCGAGGCTTCCCTTGTCCGGGAGCTCGAGGAAAAGGGCATCGGCAGACCCAGCACCTATGCGTCGATCCTGACGACCATCCAGGATCGGGAGTATGTTCTTTTGGAAAAAGGGAGGTTCATCCCGACCGAACTGGGCATCCTGGTCACCGACCTACTCGTGAAAAACTTTCCCCGGATCCTGGATGTGGCCTTCACCGCGGAGATGGAGACGGAGCTTGACCGGATCGAAGAAGGGAAGATGAAACGTCTGGACATCCTGAACAATTTTTATCTTCCCTTCCAGGAAGAGCTCAGAAAGGCTAAGGCGAATATGACAAACGTCAAGCGTGAGGAGACTCCGACGGACCTTGTTTGTGAGAAGTGCGGCAAATCCATGGTCATCAAATGGGGGAAGAACGGCCGTTTCCTCGCCTGCACGAACTATCCGGCCTGCAAGAACACCAAGAATTTCAAGCAGGACGAAAAAGGCGAGATACTGCCGGAGGATAAGACAACCGAAATCCCTTGCCCCCTTTGCGGAAAGCCGATGACCGCCCGGCAGGGACGGTTCGGAAAATTCCTCGGCTGTTCCGGCTATCCCGAGTGCAAGCATACGATAAACTTGGCCCCGGATGGAACGCCTGTCGCCGCCCCTGCGGAAGGCGCCCCTCCCGCGGCGGTGTGCGAGAAGTGCGGCAAACCGATGGCCCTCAAAAGGGGCCGTTACGGCGCTTTCCTGGGCTGCACCGGCTATCCGGAATGCAAGAATATCGTCAAGACCTCCCCGTCGGGAAGTCCTATCACTCAGGCCGCGCCACAGGAAATCTCGGATGTCCTCTGCGACAAATGCGGCAAGCCGACAGTCGTAAAGATGGGCCGCTTCGGAAAGTTCCTGGGCTGCACCGGTTATCCCGAATGCCGGAACATCATGAAGTATAAAAAATAGGACCTCCGTGTGCCGACTTTCCCTATCCGCCCTGCCTGTGAAGGCGGAAACGACAGACGCTTCGAGGGGCAGGATCTCCTGCAAGAAAACTCCGGCGCAATCGGGAATGACGTGCATCGCATGATGGATTCCACGATATGACGACGCTGGATGCACCCATCACCATCATCGGCGGGGGGCTGGCCGGCTGCGAGGCGGCTTGGCAGCTCCTCCGGCGCAGACAGAGGGTCCGTCTCTGCGAGATGAAGCCCGAACGCTTCTCTCCCGCCCATACATCGCCGCTCCTCGCCGAGCTTGTCTGCAGCAATTCGCTCCGCTCCAACGCCCTGGACAACGCCGTCGGCCTCCTCAAGGAGGAGCTGCGACGGATGGATTCGCTGATCATGGCGGCGGCCGACGCCACTGCGGTTCCCGCCGGGAAGGCCCTCGCTGTCGATCGGAGGGCCTTTTCCCGTTTCGTTGAGGAGCGTCTTTCCGCACAACCGAATATGGAACTGATCCGGGGGGAGGTCGAGGATATCCCCGCAACCGGAGTGACGATCGTCGCGACCGGCCCCCTGACCTCCGACGCGCTCGCCGGCGCGATCGCCTCACTGACCGGCAGCGCTCACCTCTATTTCTACGATGCGATCTCACCGATCATCGAGGGGGAATCCATCGATAAGAACCGGGTTTTCGCGGCCTCCCGCTATGGGCGCGGCGAGGCGGATTACCTGAACTGTCCGCTGGATCGGAAGACCTTTGAAGACTTCTGGAAAGCCCTGAAGGAAGCCGAGGAGGTTCCCCTCCATACCTTTGAAGAAGTAAAATGCTTCGAAGGATGCCTCCCCGTCGAGGTGATCGCCCGCCGGGGGGTCGAGACTCTGGCCTACGGGCCGATGAAGCCGGTCGGCCTGATCGAGCCGCGGACGGGCCGTCAGCCGCATGCCGTCGTCCAGCTCAGGCGCGAAGACAAGGAAGGCATCCTATACAATATCGTGGGATTTCAGACGAAGCTCACCTGGCCGGAGCAGAGGCGCATCTTCCGGATGATCCCCGGCCTGGAAAACGCCGAGTTCGCCCGGTATGGAAGCGTCCACCGGAACACCTTTCTCAACGCCCCGGCCCTGCTCACCCCGTTCCTTCAGCTCCGCACCCGGCCGGAACTCTTTTTCGCCGGACAAATCACCGGCGTGGAGGGGTACATCGAATCCACGGCGATGGGCCTTCTCGCCGGCATCAACGCGGCAAGCCTGCTCGGGGGACGGGAGATGATCCCGCCGCCGCCCGAGACCGCCCTCGGCGCCCTGATCGGACACCTCCAGAGGATCGACAGGAAGAGCTTCCAGCCGATGAACGTCGCCTTCGGGCTTTTCCCAACCCTTTCCGGCAGGATCCGGAAGAAGGACCGGGGGACTCTCTATGCCCGCCGCGCCCTCGCCGCCCTGGCAAACTGGCAACAGCAGATCGAACCGAGTGAGGGACCCTGAGCCATCCTTACCCGGGAACACAGTCGGCAAGCCCCATCCTGGCAGAACTCTCCCTTGCCGGGAAGCCCTGTTCCGTGTGCAGAGAATTTCATGATTATCGGGACGATCCGGCCGGCTTGGCCCCTGTCCGTCCCGACGGACGGGTCCGGACGGGAGACTGGATTTCAAACACCTTCGGCCACAATTTTCCCGTAACGAAGAGGCGATCGCCCCGGGCGTCATAGGCGATGCCGTTAAGGACATCAGCGCCCTGCGAATCCGCCTTGCCGAGCAACCCTCGCAGATCCAGCCATGCCTCAACCCGGCCTGTCCGGGGGTGGATGACGGCAATCCGGTCCGTCGGCCAGACATTGGCATAAATGACGCCCCGAACGTATTCCAGTTCGTTGAGCCCCGTGACCGGCCCCCTCTCATCATGGACGCCAAGGGTCGCGACCTCCCCGAAATTCTGCGAATCGAGGAAACGCAAAGCATTCGTCCCGTCACTCAGGATGAGGCGCCCGCCGTCATGGGTGACACCCCAGCCTTCCCAAGGATAGGCGAATGTGTTCAGGAGGCGAAAAGAGGTCTTGTCATAGACGAATCCCATGTGGGACAACCATGTCAGCTGCACAATCCGGTCGCCGAAGAGCGCGATCCCCTCGCCGAAATGGGACGGCTCCAGCCGGATCTCTTTCAGGACGCGGCCCGAAGCCGGGTCCACTTTGCGCAGCGAGGAGCGGCCGTGGAGTCCCGTTCCTTCATAAAAAAAACCGCCTTCATAGGCCAGTCCCTGGGTAAACGCCTGCCGGTCGTGGGGATAGGAACGGATGACGCGATAAGGGCGCACGTTCGTCGCGCCGGGCATCAGCCCATCGCCAGCCGCGCTTTGCACCCTGAGAACCGCGGGCAGTATGGCAAGACAAACGAGGATCGCCCCGCCCGGTTTCTTCAGTCTATATCCCATACCTTTTCAGCTTTTCAGGTTTCTTGCCCACCACGCCCGAATTCCGCCCCAGGATCACATCCTCACCGGTCTTCTGACCGAGGCGGTGATTACCCCATCAACACTTTGGGAAGCCAGAGGGTGAGAGGCGGATAGATGATCAATATCACCAGCGCAACCAACAAAGCCGCCAGGAAGGGGATCAACTCCCGGGAAACACCCAGGATGGTCGATTTCGAGATGGCCGTGACGACGAAGAGATTCGCCCCCACCGGCGGTGTTAGAAGCGCCAACTGGATATTGATCGTGAAGATCACGATGAAATGGACCGGATCGATATGCAGCTGTTTTATCACAGGCATCAGGATGGGAATCAGCATCATGATCATCGGGATGGGTTCCAGCGGGAAGCCCAACAGAAGGAGAAGCGCGTTAATCATGAAAATGATCAGCAGCGGGTTATCCGTAATGGAGAGAAAGACCTGGGCCAGTTTCGGACCGACCTGCTCGGCGGTCGCCACCCACGCAATCACACTCGCCCCGGCGATCGTAAAGGTGATCGAAGCCGTAGTCACCGCGCTGTTCCGGGCGGCCTCCAGCAGAGACTGCCAGGTGAACTCCCGGTAGATGACCCCTCCCAAAAACAGGGCGTACGCCACGGCAATCCCCGCCGCCTCGGTGGGGGTGGCGATTCCGAAGACCATCGTCCCCAGGACGACGAGAGGCATCAGGAGGCACAGAACGGCGTCCCGGCCGCTCACGACGAGCTCCTTCACGTTGAATTCCGATTCCTTGGCCATCTTCCGCTTCCTGGCGATCAGATAGGTGACGACAAGCAGCATGAGCCCCATGAAGATGCCGGGGACGGCCCCTCCCAGGAAAAGCCGGCCGATGCTTACCCCGGTCATGCTGCCGATCAGGACAAAGGGGATGCTGGGCGGAATGATCGGCCCGATCGTGGCGGAGGAGGCGATGACCGCGGCGGCCATCGCCGGGGGGTATTTCGCCTTCTTCATCGCCGGGATCAGTATCGTTCCCGTCGCCGCGGCGTCGGCAACCGAAGAACCCGACATCCCCGCCATGATCATGTTGACGACGACCGAGACATTGGCCAGCCCTCCGGTGATGTGCCCGACGAGGGCCCGGGCAAACCTCACCAGGCGTTCCGTCACCCCTCCCTTCTCCATCAATTCCCCGGCCAGCATGAACAGGGGGACCGCCAGGAGCGGGAAAGAATCCAGCCCATACATGAAGTTCTGGGGGATGATCGAGAGCGGAATCGGCGACGGACCAAGCCAGGAGTAGAGGATATACAACATCCCGCTGAGCCCCATGGCCGTTCCGAGTTCCATGCCCACCATGATAAAAAAAAGCATCATACCGAACAGGAGGATCATGAGGGCCTCCTGTCTTTGTACAGATCGAGCCACATCTGGACGATCAATGCGGCAAGCCCAAAAGGGATGACCAGATAGACGTAAGCCATGGGAAATTCAAGCGCCGGGGTGGTGACCTCCATCCGGTAAAGCTCCATGATCGACCGGGCAGTGATAGCGATCACGGCGATAAGGAAGACGGAGGCGATCCCGACGACCGTAAACTCGGCGATCCTTTTCGCCCTTGACGGGAGCAGGATAACGAGGGCGTCGATGGCCATGTGGCGGCGGCGGCCGTAGGCCGCCCCGATCCCGATGAATGCAAGACCGATAAATATAAGCCGGGCCATCTCTTCCGACCAGGTGAGGGGATCGTTGAACACATACCGGAGAATGACCTGGGCGATGACAAGCAGTGCCATCACGGTTATGCCCGCCATCGACAGATACTCCAAAACGGCCGTCAGGCCTTCGGCAAATCGTTGTTCCGGCCTTACCATACCTTCTCCTTTCCTTATCTGCTGCTATCGCAAGAAAGCGAATGGATCGGGCCGGGATTCATGCGGTCATCCCGGCCCGTTGCACCCGATCACTGATCTTGACACCTCCCGCCGGCAAGCTGTCCACCCCTGGACCATCCGCTGAGGACATTCAACCCCACCGCCGACGGGAACGGTTCACTCTCACTGGAGAACCGGGATCATTTCACCGCCTGAATCCGCTCGTAGAACCCCTCGCCCCAGGCCTTGGGAGCGAATGCCTTCCAGACGTCCTTCATTGCCTCCCGGAAGGCTTGGACGTCGGGAACGATCACGTCACCGCCCTTGGACTTGGCCTTCCAGATCTCGTGGTTCTTCAGCTCCATCGCCAGCATCTCCTTGCGCAGTTCCATGGAGACGCCGTTCCAGACCTCCATCCATACCTTCTTCGTCTCCGGCGTCAGCGATTGCCACACCTTGTCGTTGAGCTGCACCCAGCCCGGCGGGTTGACATGGCCGGTCAGAACGAGGTATTTCTGGACCTCGAAGAAGCTGCTTTTGATGATGAAGTCGGTGGGGTTCTCCTGGCCGTCGATCGCCCCCTGCTGGAGGCTCGTGTACACCTCGGCGATGGCCATGGGGGTCGGCTTGGCCCCGACGGCCCGCCAGGTGGCGAGGTTGACTGCCGATTCGGGGACCCGGAACTTCATCCCCACCATATCGGCGGGTTTGCGGACCGCGACCTTGCCGAAGGTGCAGTTGCGCATGCCCCTAAAGACCCAGCCGGCGGTCCGGATCCCCGATCTTTCCACCAGCCTTTTATTCTGCTCCTCCCAGAGCGGTCCGTTGATCACCTTGTCGGCATGATCAAGATCCCGAAACATGTATGGGATGAGGATCGTATCCAGAATCGGGTTCCACCCTCCCATCCCGGAGATCATGAAGGCCAGCGCCCCGCCCTTGACGGATTCGATCATCTGGCGCGCCGAGCCGAGCTGCGAGCCGCCGTAATGGGTGATCTGAATCTTGCCGTTGGTCGCCTTCTTGATCCGTTCGGCGAAGCGGACTCCGGCCATTCCCATGGCGGCGTTGTCCGGGTCTTCGGAGCCCGACTTGAGAACCAAGGGCTTCTGACCTTCCCCGGTGTAGGCCAGTGCCTGGCCTCCCCCGACCAACACGGTGGCCAAAAGGAAACAACATGCCAACACGATTGCCATCCATCCTTTTTTCATTATCTCTCCCCTCCTTTTTGATGAATCTCTCTGGCAAGAGTCATCCGTTAAGATGTCCGATTCCCTGGAAACCGAGCCGGGGTCCTTTACCCGATGGTTCCCGCCTTCCTCATTTCCGCGATCTCCTTTTCCGAGTAACCAAACTCTTTTAAGACCTGATCGGTATGCTCACCCAGAGCGGGGGCCCCCATCCGGATCTCCGCGGGCGTCTTGGACAACTTGATCGGATTGTTGACGACCTTGATCCTGCCGTATTTTGGGTGGTTCCATTCCACGAAAAATTCATTGGCCTGGGCCTGTTCGTCATGGGTCACTTCCAGGGGTGTCTTTACCGGCGACCAGATGAGCTTATTGAGCAAGAGGATCTCGATCCATTCCGCATACGTTTTCGTCCGGAAGATCCCTTCGATGATCGTCACCAGCTCGGCCGAGTTCCGGGCGCGGGCCTCCAATGTCGCAAACCGGGGGTCCTTCTCCAGATCCGCCCGCTCAATGGCCCTGCAGAAGGAGGGCCAGTAGTGCTGGGCATTGGTCATCCCCAGCATGACCCAGCGGTTGTCCTTCGTGGGATAGACGTTTCGGATCGGGTTCTCCAAGGTCTTACGCTGGGGGCGAAACGCGTCTTCCCCGGTAATGAGGCAGTGGCTGATGTCGAAACCCAGTGCATAGGTCGCGGTGTTGAAGAGGGAAACCTCCACCTCCTGGCCGACACCGGTCCTCTCCCGGATGAGCAGGGCCGACATGATCCCGGCAAGCAAACAGAGGGAGCTGATACTGTCCCCGTAACCCGGCCGGGAGATATTGGGGGCGCTGTCGGCGTCGTGCATGAGATCCATGACGCCGCTGCGCGCCCAGAAGGCAACGGAGTCATACCCGCCGGCGTTTTTCTCCGGTCCTCTCAGCCCGTATCCGGTAAGGTTGGCATAGATGATCTTTGGATTGACCTTCGCCAGCGCCTCATAAGTCAGACGGAATTTCTCCATCTCGTAGGGGCGAAGGTTGTTGAGGAAGACGTCCGCCCCGGTGATGAGTTTATAAAGAACGGCTTGTCCTTCGGGGGTACCGATGTGGATGGCGATTCCCTTCTTGTTTCGGTCCATATGCTCCCAGAGGTAGTTGACTTCGTGGGGTTTCATCCACCCCCCGGCCCCCTCTCTGAGGAGCGTCCGCATCATGTCGCCCCGGCCGGGCGGCTCGACATGGATCACCTCGGCCCCCCAACCGGCCATCAGCTGCCCGGCCAGGGGCATGGCGGCGGCGCCCCCCAATTCAATGACCCTGATCCCCTCCAGTCCTTTTGCCATGCGGTCACCTTTCCTCATAATGATTTCCCGGCGCTATGGCGATCGAAGCGGTTCAGGCGCCCTTCACCGTATTCAACGCCGCCGCCTTCTCCGCTTCACGTCGGGCAATCGCCTCGGCGCGAGCCAGGATGTAACTCACGTGCTTCATGTTGGCCACATCATACATCCGCCCATCGACGGTTACGGAACCCTTCCCCTGGGCATACGCTTCGTCGAGGGCCGCCTTCACCTTCTTGGCCATATCCAGATCCTTTTGCGGCGGCTTGAATCCCTCATTGCAGGCATGGACCCATCCCGGATGGATAATGCTGGCTCCCATGAATCCCATCCACTGGGCGTGCTGGCAGGCCTTGAACATCGCTTCTTCGCCCAGCGATATATCGGTAAAATCGACACCGTTTTGCGCCCCGAGGCTGTGGGCCTGGACTTTGGCCGCACGGGCCGCGAAGAGAAGGGCGTTCTCGGCGTAAAAGTACTGCTCGAAATTGAGTTCGATGAACCGGGGGAATCCCATGCTGACGGAGAGATCCCCCTGGCCGATGTTCATCTGGGTGATCCGGGGACTGGCCTTGGCGATGCTGTTGATATTGACCACTCCGGCCGCTGTCTCAACGATCAGGTCGAAATAGATCTTTCCGGCGGGCAATCCCCGCTGTTTTTCGAGCCGGGTGACCAACTGGTCGATATGCTGAATCTCCTCAGCCGATTCGGGCTTCGGGATCATCAGTCCGTTAAGACCGGGAATCACGATGGCATCCAGATCCTCCTCCTCAAAGTCCCGGTTGAAGCGCACCTGGACCTCGGCGCCCCCCCTGTTGACGATGGGGATGACATCCTTGACCAGCTTCCGGGCAGAGGCCTTGTCGGACGGGGCAATAGCGTCCTCAAGGTCCAGGATGATGACGTCCGCTCCCCGGGTCCAGGCCTTGGCCACGAATTTTTCCCGGTTGACGGGAACAAAGAGTTTAGACCTGCGAACCACCGTCAGAAAACGATCTTGAACATTCGCCATAAAACCTCCTAAGAGAAAATGAAATAAACCGCTCGAATTGCCGGCATGTGCTCTTATCTCTGTTTGACGTCACTCCGCCCGAGAGCCTGAGGAGATTGACTGTTCCGCGGGAGGAAATCTTTCCCTGCCGCGAATGACAAAGCGATTACAGCGCGGCATGGACCAGGTGACACGCACGGTGAAGATACAGGCGTATCGGGAT
Organism: Deltaproteobacteria bacterium; assembly: GCA_023487865.1. Lineage (GTDB taxonomy): Bacteria > Desulfobacterota > Syntrophia > Syntrophales > UBA5619 > JAKAFS01. Next base: position 11,597 of record JAMDBG010000170.1, read on the forward strand.
TGGATGTTACAGAATCTGATATGGTCGTACGAGGGTACAATATATCAAGACCTCGCCCCTCAAAAAAGAGCGCAGTAACATCAAGGACGTCTTTTTCCGATCACCCGCCAACTGTCGCGCTGACCGGGACAAAGTATTACACTCCCTGAGAGTGGCGGAAACTGGACTACT
>JAMDBG010000010.1 GCA_023487865.1 Deltaproteobacteria bacterium
CATGCCCTTTTACAACACAAGAAGAACGCATTCAGCTCTTGGCTATCTGTCACCGGAGGCGTATGAATGTAAATCAGCGTGATAACCCGTGTCTATTTTAGCGGGGGAAGATTCGAAAGCGATGCCATACGCTGTCACCGATGACGGAGTGAAGCTGTACTGTGAGGAGACCGGGACCGGCACGGCGGTCATCTTCGTCCATGAATTCGCAGGTGACTATCGCAGCTGGGAACCGCAGGTCAGGCATCTCGGCCGGCGCTACCGCGTCATCACATTCAACGCCCGCGGCTATCCGCCCTCCGATGTCCCGGAGGCGGTTTCCGCCTATTCCCAGAACCGCGCCGCCGATGACATACTCTCGGTGCTCGATCATTTCGGCATAGACCGTGCGCATGTCGCCGGCCTGTCGATGGGGGGCTTCGCCACACTCCATTTCGGATTCCGCCATCCGGCGCGCGCCCGCTCGCTCACCGTGGGCGGCTGCGGTTACGGCGCCGAGCCGTCGCAGCGGGAGGCGTTTCGGGCCGAAGCGGACACCATCGCCGCCTTCATCAAGACCCAGGGGATGGCCGCCTTTGCCGAGAAGTATGCCTACGGCCCCTCCCGCGTCCAGTATGAGCACAAGGACCCGCGGGGCTTTGCCGAGTTCAAACGCATCCTGGCCGAGCATTCCGCGGTCGGCTCGGCCAATACCCAGCTCGGCTGTCAGCGTGAGCGGCCGTCGCTCTACGATCTGGTGGAGCAGATGCAGGCGTTGACCGTGCCGACGCTGATCCTGACGGGTGACGAGGACTTCCCCTGCCTCGCACCGGGGATTCTGATGAAGCGGAACATCCCGACGGCGGCATTGTCCGTCATGCCGAACTGCGGCCACGCCGTCAATACCGAGGATCCGGACGGATTCAACGCGATCGTGGGCAGCTTCTTTGTCCAGGTGGACAGCGGCCGCTGGCCCACCCGCGACCCCCGCGCCATGTCGGCATCGATGACGGGCATGCGGTGACAAACACATCATCAGACTTCACATCAGATACAAAGCAGGAGGAAAGATGAGCCGGCCTGATCATTGAATTCGGGTTGAAAGCGACTAACGCAGCCTATCTTCCTTCCCCGAAGCGGACAAGCACCTTTCTGAATTCGATTGTTGACTGGCGGCTTCCGTATGGCCGAGTAATTGGACAAGCCGGCAAAGTGGCCGGAGTAAAAAGAATTGTTTGATGATAACGACTGAGAAAATCGAATTCGGGGATTTTCAGACCCCGCTGGACCTTACCCGTGACATTGCCGCTTTTCTGCGAGACAACGGCGTGACCCCCGATATTATTGTCGAGCCGACTTGCGGTCGAGGCCATTTTGTGCGTGCGGCGATTGCAGCTTTTCCCCACGTAAAGGCCGTTTACGGCTTCGACATTAACCCTCAACACGTGGATGAAGCGGGAAACATGGTCCGCAACATGGCAGGACATAATTCGCATTTCGAATGCAGGAATTTCTTCCAAATTGACTGGGCGACGTTTTTTGCGGGACTGGGCGAAACCATTCTTCTCATTGGCAATCCTCCCTGGGTCACCAATTCCGCTCTCGGAGCAATCGGGAGTCTCAATCTCCCGGAGAAGACTAACTTTCAAGGCCGCAACGGCTTTGCCGCCAAGACAGGCAAGGCCAATTTCGATATTTCCGAATGGATGCTGACCAGACTCGTGGAAGCTTTACACCGGCACTCTGGTTGTATGGCGATGCTCTGCAAGACAGCCACCGCACGAAAGACATTGCGCCATGCATGGCTGAACAAGCTGAACATCGGCCGTTGTTCACTCCATTTGATTGACGCCCAACGGCACTTTGGTGCATCGGTTGATGCCTGTCTCCTCATTTTGCATACGGGAATGCCGGAATCCAACACGACTGCCTGTGTCTATCCCGATCTCTCTTTCGACGGCAAGATTACAACCATTGGTCTGGCAGGCAAAGAGCTGGTCGCCGACATGAACGAATACTCACGAATGCGGGACATTGATGGTATACCCTATTACACTTGGCGTTCTGGTGTGAAGCATGACGCAGTGGGCATCATGGAGTTAAAGCGTGAAAACGGACATTTCACCAATGGGATACATGAGGAATACCAACTGGAAACTACGTATCTGTATCCCCTTTTGAAATCCTCCGATATCGCCAATGGTCGTACGACGCCTACCCGATATGTCCTCGTCACGCAGCGGAAACCATCCGACGATACCGCCGAAGTCAAGGAGACAGCCCCAAAAACATGGGCATACCTTACCGCACATGCAGACGCTCTCGACAAGAGGCGGAGCATTATCTACCGAAAACGGCCTCGCTTTTCCGTTTTTGGAGTTGGTGATTATACGTTCTCGCCCTGGAAGGTTGCCATATCAGGTCTTTATAAGAACTGCCGATTTGTTGTTGTGGGCGAACAACAGGGTAAGCCTATCGTGCTTGACGATACCTGCTGCTTCCTCCCTTGTTCATCCGAGAAAGAAGCCCGTTTCATATGCGAACTTCTTAATTCCGATATTTGTCAGCGATTCCTTCGTTCGCTTGTCTTTCTTGACGCGAAACGACCCATCACGATTGACATCCTCAACCGGATCGACCTGAAGCAAGTGGCCGGGCATGTCAACCGGGTAATGGACGCAGAGAAATGTCTCTCTGCTGCGGCACGGTTTCAAGAACAATCAATCGCTTCTGTTCGATAACCCTTCATCATCAAGAGTGAAGACCTGCAGGGCGAACGAGAAATTATCTTGACACGCAATAGCCGTCTTCATATACTCGGCCTGCCGAAAGGCAAGTTCTTATCAAACAAAATTAAAGAGTTAACTTAACATCTTTCAATCATTGACGCACCCCGGACTGTCATCTTCTCCGAAACTGACCGGAGGGGATGCCGAAGGATATCGACCATCGGAGCGGTTGATGAACGCGACTGACAAAACGAAGGCCCCCACGGTCCTGCTGATCGCCACATTCGATACCAAGGCCGCGGAGGCCTTGTATCTCAAGGAGAAAATGGAGTCCCTGGGATGCGGCGTGCTTTTGATGGACACCGGAATCCTCCAGGAAAGCGGGCAGGCGACCGATATCACCCGCCATCAGGTGGCCGAGGCGGGCGGGGCGTCGATCGCCGGACTGATCGCCTCGCAGGACAAGGGAAGGTGCATCAGCGCCATGCGGGATGGGGCCTGCGCTCATGCCGGAAAGCTTTACGCGGCGGGAAAGTTCCAGGGGATCATCGCGATAGGCGGGGCACAGGGCACGGATATCGGCACCGCGGCAATGAGGGTGCTCCCGTTCGGCGTCCCGAAATTCATGGTCTCCACCGTCGCCTCCGGAAGGGCGACCTTCGGCCCCTTTGTGGGAACGAAAGACATCATCATGATGCACTCCGTCGCGGACATCCAGGGGATCAATTCCGTCACCCGGCGGGTCTTCGACAATGCGGCCGCGGCCGTCTGCGGGATGGTCGTCAATGCAGCCACGGGCGGCGATCGGCCCTCTTCCCGCGTTCAGGTGGCCCTTTCGATGCTCGGCACGATCACCCAGGGGGCGATGCGGGCGATAAGGCTCCTTTCCGAAAGGGGGTATGACGCCATTGCGTTCCATCAGAACGGAACGGGCGGGATCGCCATGGAGGACATGATCCGCGACGGGATCTTCAAGGGGGTCCTCGACCTCAATCTCCACGAGTTGGGGGATTCCGTGGTGAAGGGGCTTCACGCCTCCATCAGGGATTACAGGCTTGAAGCCGCAGGGGCGCTCGGGATTCCCCAGGTCGTCGCGCCGGGAAGCATCAATTATGCGGTGATGGGGCCGGTGGAGACGCTGCCGCCGGAGATGCTCAAAAGGAAATACATCGTGCATAATTCCCAGCTGACCCTGGTGAGGCTCTCCGGGGAAGAGATCGCAAAGGCCGCGATCCTTGCGGCCGACAGGCTCAACAAGGCAAAGGGACCGACGCACGTGTTCATCCCGCTCCGGGGGTTTTCGTATCCCGACCATGAAGGGCGGGCGCACTGGGACCCGGCGGTCAACGAGGCGTTCATCCGCACGCTCAAGTCACGCCTCTCTTCCGCGATAGAGTATGACGAACTCGACTGGCACATCAACGACGATCCGTTCATCGATGCAGTGGTGAATGAACTGGTGCGATTGATGAACAAGTGATATGAGAGCTTTCCGAAACAAAGGAAAGCCGCTTAGCGTTATTAGATGAGGAGGAATGTGCATGACGGATAAAAAGAAGGAAGTGGTTGGCGTCTTTGCCCCGATGGTTACCCCATTCAGGGATGACCGGGTGCTTTTTCACGGGCTCATCACCAATGTGGAGAAGATGAACAGGACCTCTCTGACGGGATATTTCGTCCTCGGGACGAACGGTGAGTACAAATCCCTTTCCGTCCCGGAGCGCATCTCCGTGCTGAGGACTGTCGTCAATGCCCGGGCGAAGGACAAGGTCGTCATGGCGGGCATGGGCTTCGAGAGCACGCAGGAAACCATCGCGATGACCCTGCGGGCGGCCGATGAGGGGGCCGATATGGTCAGTCTTCTGATGCCCCACTTCTTCGCGAAGAAGATGACCCCGGAAGTGCTGGCCGGATATGTCACCGCCGTGGCTGACGCCTCCCCGCTGCCGGTCCTTCTGTACAACAACCCTTCGGTCGCGGCTGGCGTCACGATCAGGGCCGATCTGATCGATCTCGTGAAGGACCATCCGAACGTCATCGGCATCAAGGACTCTTCGAGCGAGACCTACAAGCAGAACCTCGAAGCGGCCAAAGGCAGGATGTCCGTCCTTGCCGGCACCGCCAATTATTTTCTCGATCTGCTCAAGAGCGGCGGCACCGGCGGCGTCCTTTCGCTGGCGAACGTCTTTCCCGACGCCTGCGCACGGCTCTACACGCTCTTTAAGGAGGGAAAGATGAAGGAGGCGGAAGAGCTGAACGCCTCCCTGATCGGCCTGAACAAGGAGGTGTCCGGATCGTTCGGCGTCGCCGGAGTGAAGGCGGCGATGGACCTCTGCGGGTTCTGCGGCGGCGTTCCAAGAAAGCCGATGCTCCCGCTCACCGGAGAGCAGCTGGAAACACTCAAGCAATCGCTCGGCAAAAGTCAATTTGCCCGTCAGGAGATGAAAAATGAATAGACTCAAAGACCGAGTGGCGATCGTCACCGGATCCGGACAGGGAATGGGGCTGGCGATCGCCCACGCCTGCGCCCGGGAAGGGGCGAAAATCGTCATCACCGATATCAACGATGCAACGATCCAGGCCGCCGTCGACGAAGTGAAGCAGAAGGAAGGCGGGGACGTCATCGGGATAAAGATGGACGTGACGAAGAAATCCGACATCGAAAAAGGGATCAAACACGTCCTGGACCTCTTGGGCTGTATCGATCTGCTGGTAAACAACGCCGGCGGCGCCCTGAACACCCCCTACAAGCTTGCCGAGATCGAAGAGAAGCACTGGGACCTCGTGGTGAACGTCAACCTGAAGGGCGCGTTTCTGTGCTGCCAGCAGGTGATTCCGGCGATGGTGAAGCAGGGAAAAGGCGCCGTCGTGAACATGTCCGCACTGGCCGGCCACTGGCGGGCCTCGCTCGCGGGCGTCCAGTACACGGCCGCCAAGGCCGGGATCGAGGGCCTCACAAGGCAGCTGGCCTATGATTTCGGTCCGAGCGGGATACGGGTCAACGCCGTCGCGCCCACGGTCACGATGACCGGCGACAGGATTAAGGGCCTCTGGGACGGCAAGGGACAGGAGGAGAAAGAGAGAATCTTCAGCCAGATCCCCCTGCGGCGCCTCGGCACGATGGAGGAAATCGGCGCGGCGGTCGTTTACCTCGCCTCCGACGAATCGAGTTACATCACGGGCATCACCCTGGACATCTGCGGCGGCCGCTCGGACCGACATAGGATCGACGATGAAGGATAAAATGAATGTGCTCCTGCCGCAGCCGATCGAAGCGGAGGCGGTAGAGATTCTGGAAAAGAGCAACGTCCGTTTGCTTAAAGCAGGCGAGCCGAAGCCGGAGATCGTCGGCCCGCTGATGAAAGAGGCCCAGGCCGTCGTTCTGCGGACCGGCATCCGGATGACCAGGGAGCTTCTCGCCTATCCGAACGAGCTGATGATGATCTCCCGCACGGGCGCCGGCGTCGACAACGTGGATATCCCGGCCGCGACCGAAAAGGGGATCATCGTCACCTCCAGCATCGGCGTCAACACCACATCGGTCGTGGAACACGCCCTGGCGCTGATCCTGGCCCTTTTCAAGCAGCTGTTCCTGATGGACGGCGAGGTAAGGAAGGGGAATTTTGCGATCCGCTACAAGAACTGCCCGACCGATCTGCGCGACAAGACGCTCGGGATCGTCGGCTTCGGGCGGATCGGGTCATCGATCGCCCAGGCCTGCCACAGCGTGTTCGCCATGAAGGTCCTCGCCTACGACGTGCTGCTGACCGATGCGCAGAAGGAAAACTGTCAGGGCTGGGTCACGTTTACCGACCTGCCGGACCTCTGCCGGCGTTCCGACTGCATCTCGATCCATACGCCGCTCACCCGGGAAACGGAAAAGATGTTCGACCGCCAGTTTTTTTCCAGCATGAAAAAGACGGCCTTCATCATCAACACGTCGCGGGGAGGCGTCATCAACGAAGCGGACCTCATCGAGGCCCTGAAGGGCGGCGTCATCGCCGGCGCGGGGCTCGACGTATTCGAGAATGAGCCGCTGCAACCCGGAAACGGGCTCCTTTCCCTGAAGAACGTCATCCTCACCCCCCATACGGCGGCGCTCACGGAGGAGTGCGTGACGCGGATGGCGGTGGCAGGGGCCCAGCGGGTGGTCGATCTGTTCAACGGCTTTGTCCCCGAAAACGTCGCCAATCCGGAAGTCCTCTCGCTGGAGAGGTGGAAATTCCTAAGGAAGAAATAATCCACTCATGCCTTGTTTTGTCTCCTTGACATACAAGACCGCTTCCCATATCCTCAACACGTAAAAGCAAGTTCTTATCAAACCTTGTCTTTCCGCTATTCTCCGCCTTGTTTGGGGCGGTCGGTTGAAGGACCGTTCCCCTCCCTCTCCCGTTTCTTGCGTTCCATTTCCTTGAGCTCGCGGCGGAGGACCTTGCCCACCGCGCTTTTCGGCAGCTCCGCGATGAACTCGACGATCTTTGGGATCTTGTATGCGGCGAGCTTCCCCTTGCAATAGGCTATGATCTCCTCCTCCGTCAGGCTCTCCCCGGGTTTGACGACTACGAAGGCCTTGATCGTCTCCCCCCGGTAGGCGTCGGAGACCCCGATCGCGCAGGCCTCGAGGATTTTGGGATGGTCGAAGAGGATCTCGTCGATCTCCTTCGGGTAGATGTTGAAGCCACTGGCGATGATCATGTCCTTCTTCCGATCCACGACCGTGAGATACCCGTCCTCGTCGAGAAAACCGACATCCCCCGAATAGAGCCAGCCGTCACGGAGCGCGTTCGCCGTCTCTTCGGGCTTCTTGTAGTAGCCGCTCATGAGCTGGGGACCCCGGATGCAGATCTCACCAGCCTCGCCGGCGGGCAGCTCCCTCGTTCCGGTCTCCAGGTCGACGATCTTGATGTCCGTGTTGGGCAGGGGCAAGCCCACCGTGCCCGGCTTGGCCCTCCCCTTCCAGGGGGTGCAGGTGGCGAAGGCGGTGTTCTCGGTGAGACCATAGACGTCGTAGATCCCCTTCCCCGTCAGGTCCTGGAGCTGCTTCACCGTATCCGGCGCGAGGGGCGCCGCCCCGGCGAAGAACCCCTTGATGAAGGAGAGGTCCATTTGCCGGAAATCTTCCCGGTTGAGAAGGCCGACGAAAATCGTCGGGACGCCGGGCAAGAAACCGGGCCGGTACTTTTTCAGCATCTCCAGGATGATCCCCGGCTCCGGCCTTGGGATCATGATGCACGTCCACCCCCCCCAGATGGTGAGGTTCTGGCTCACCGAATAGCCGGCGGAGTGGAAGATCGGATAGACTCCGAGGAGCGACTCTTCCCCGTCCTTTAGATCGGGGAACCAGGCCCGGACCTGCTGGACGACACCGCAGATGTTCGCATGGGTCAGCATCGCCCCCTTGCTTACCCCTGTCGTTCCCCCGGTGTAGATGAAGGCGGCCGTGTCCTCCCAGCGCGCGGCGATCGGGACGGGGTCGTCTGGCTGCTTGTGGATCAGATCGAGAAAGGGGTGGACACCGGGCCCCAGGGCGACCTTCCGGTACATCGCCTTCTTGACGAACGGGTAGAGCTGCTTTTTCGGGAAGGGGAGGTAATCGTTGATATGGCAGGGGATGATAGATTCGATCTTCGTCGTGGCCTTGAGCTTCAGCGTCCGGGGCAGGAGGAGATCGAGGGTGATCAGGAAGCGGGCGTCGGAGTCGTTGAGCTGAACTTCCAGCTCCCGCTCCGAGTAGAGGGGGTTGTTCATCACCGTTACAGCGCCCAGGCGGTAGCAGGCGTGGTTGGCGATGACGTGCTGGGGGAGATTCGGGAGCAACGTCGCCACCTTGTCTCCGGCTCGGACGCCCAGTTCCGCCAGCGCCCGGGTGAAGCGGTTGACCAGGGACTCCAACTCCCGGAAGGTGATCTTCCGGCCCATGAAGATGAAAGCCGTCCGGTCCGGGAAGCGCGAGGCCGTCCTGCGGAGAACCTCCGCAATCGTGATCCTCTCCGGCTCGATCACCGGGGGGACGCCAGGAGCATACGACTGGTGCCAGATCCGTTCGAAAGACATGGCCTTCCTCCTTTCCGATGGGGGCGGTTGCCCGGTGAAAAACCGACAGGAGAATGAGGAAGAAAAGAAGAACAGGAACTTCAGCAGGAGCTGTTTTGTAAGGGAGAGGGATGGGGGCGTCCTCGTGGTTCGTCGCCCCGGATCCCCGTTTTTTTCTTTACGACGCGAAAGCCCCGTCCGGAGTTTCAAACCGGAAGGGCACCAGCCACCTGTTGAGATGGTCTTTGTTTGTCCCGTGTTAAGCCATATGGCACATTGAGAAATATGATTATTGGGAATTAAGAATAGGAATGCACCAGCTTCCCCGAATTGTCAATCATTATCCGCTACGGAGCAGAAGGGAGGGGAGTAGACGAAACGCCGGCGTCGCCTCATTTCTCAACACAATAGGTTGTGACAATATCTCCTTGACATACAATACCGCTTTCCATATCCTCACCACGCGCAACTGCAAGTTTTTTATCAAAAAATATCAAACAAACTCGACTCTTGGCCTTTTCCCCGATACAGTCGAACCTACTCAAGCCGTTCCTTGCGTTTTTGGAACCATGGGTAATCAATCATGAAATGATTTTATCGCGTTGTAATTTGTAATCGAGAATGGTAGAAAGGCGCTGCCGATTCACTTGAAGCCCGTGTGCGTCAGTCTCGTGAAAGACCAAGAAGGGCTATCCGTGGGGGACGTGCAGTGGTATGGACCGCCCCTCGTCAGAAAACAAGGAAAGGCGCCACCATGAACCACTATCTTACGCTCCTGTGCTCTTTGCCGCTCTTCCTGCTCCTTTCCGGATGCAGCTCCTCAACGGCCAGCTATACCGCCGCCATCGCCGAAGGCCGCGCCGCGGTGCAGGAGGTCATGGCGGACCCCGGCGCCGTTTCCGTCTCCCTGGCCCTCGTGGAGGGCGACCGGGTGATCTGGTCGGAGGCCTTCGGCACCGCCGACCGGGAAGCAAACCAGAAAGCCACCACCGAGACGATCTACGGCGCCTGCTCGGTCAGCAAGATGCTGGCCGCCACAGCCGTCATGATTCTGGTGGACCAGGGGCTCGTCTCCCTCAACGAGCCGCTCGTCACCTACATCCCCGGGTTCACCATGCCGCTCGATCCCCGCCACCGGAACATCACCGTCAAGATGCTGCTGAACCACACCTCCGGACTGCCCGGCTACGATCCGAAGACCATGACCCACGCCCCCTATACCGGCTATGCCGCCGACTTCATCGAGGGGCTCAAAAGTCAGCGCCTGATGCATGATCCGGGCACGATCGCCGCCTACAACAACGACGGGTTCACGATGGTGGAAAACCTGGTCAAGGCCGTGACCGGCCAAGACTATCCGGACTTCGTCCGCCGGAACATCCTCTCCCCGCTGGGGATGACCAAAAGCCAGTATCAGGACGTGCCGCTCCCCGCGGGCTCCTATGCCCAGGGTTATAACGGCGCCGCCAAGGTCCCGCTCTATACGCTCAATGTCTATGCGTCAGGCGGTTTCTTCTCCACCCCCGAGGAACTCTCCCGTCTGGCGTCCATGTTCGCCAATAGCGGGGTCTACAACGGCCGGCGCATCCTCTCCGCCCAGTCCGTCGCGGCCATGGCCGAGGACCAGCGCCAGGGGACCTTCAATCCCGTGCCGAACGAGCCCGACCGTTTCGGCCTGGGTTGGGATACGATGGCCCAGCCGGGGTTGGCCGCGGTCGGGGTCAAGGCCTGGCAGAAGACCGGAGACCTGACCGGCGTTTACGGGACCTGCATCGTGGTCGTTCCGGAGGCCAACCTGGGGGTGGTGGTCTTCGGGACCTCCGGCTCCCTTGCCAGCTCCTATGGCTCCGACCATGCCGTCAAGATCGCGGAGCGGATCCTCCTGCGCGCCCTGGTGGAGCGGGGGCGAATCCCCGCGATGCCGCCGGCGCTCTCCACCGTCGATCTGCCCCTGGCCGCCGTTCCCGCGGCGGACAAGGCCGCCTACCCGGGGACCTACGCCTCCTCCAACGGCGTCTTCAGCGTCGCCTACGGGGCGGGCGACGCCCTCAACGTTGACGTCTACCAAGGCGGCTGGCAAGACGCCTACTCGAACTTCAAGCTCCGCAGCGACGGCTGGTATGCCGCGGACGGCGATCCGGTCACGGCGCTGCGTCTCCTGACCGCAGCGGGCCGCCTGTATCTCGCCCTCCGGAAGCCGGCTGCATCGCGCCTCTACCGCATCACCACCCTGTCCGGCCAGCGGCTCGATGCCAAGCCGGCCCTCTCGGCGGCCTGGCCGGCCCGGGTCGGTGAAAGATGGCTGCCGGTCAACAAAGACCTATCCCTCAATTACCCGGTCAAGATCGACGACCAGACCGTCCGGCTCACGGCGATCCCCGCCCTGACCGGTTATCTGATGAGCAGCAAGGTCCTCTGCGATATGACTCCGCCCAGCAACGACAGGCTGGACGGCATGTTCCTGATCGTGCCCGACGGCGTCCGGGGTCTGCACGATGCGGCCATGGAGACCTGGAACGCGGAGCAGTGGCTTCGCCTCGGCAGCACCCTCTACCGCCCCCAGTCCACGGTCCCGCTTTTGGCCGCGGGGGCAACCACAGTGACCATCGGCGCCGATGCGTTCGCCGAATGGCGCCGGCTCCCCGCGGCCGGCACGATCTCCGTCACGAACGCCGCCTACTGGGCCCTCTTCGATGCCGCCTACACGGAACTGGCCTCCGGCACCGGACCCGGCAGCCATGCCTTTGCCGGCGCCGGCGCCAAATACCTGGTCCTCTTCGGCGCCGCGGGAACGCCCATTGTCCTGAACCTGCTGTGAGGGGGGATGGCGGCTCGGGAAAGTCTTTCGTCAAAATACTCTCCCGTTTCACCGAATCACCAAAATCCGCCTCCCTGCCTCATTTCTCAACACAGTATGTTGTGACAATATCTTCCTAACATACAAGACCGCTTTCCATATCCT
>JAMDBG010000091.1 GCA_023487865.1 Deltaproteobacteria bacterium
CTCATCCGGAGCTTTCCGTCCGGAAATTCAATGATGACGCTGTCCCCGGAGGCATCGGCGAGGAACCAGTGCAGGTCCACCTCAAAATCACCTGTCTTGAATCCGGAGACCCGCACCGCCCCGAGATTGTTGATCGCCTCTTCCACATTTGCGGAGGTATCCAGCAAATATTCGAGCAGTTGATAATCATTGATCGATGCCCTGCCGTCCTTTTGGGGATATTTCACGGCCGGAGGCGGATGTATCCAGAACCCCCCTCCCCATAATCCCTTTTCATTGAGCCCGCAGGAAGGATGGCCGTCTTTGACACCCGACATCCACGCGAAGATCTTCACAAACCAGTTGAGCTTCACCTTCATGTTGAAAGTGACGCTCCCGTATTTCGATACCCATTCGATTCGTGAGGATTTGTCCTGGAGGGGATCGGCCTGCTTGTGGATGCTGCTTTCGTTGATGGACACATAACCGTCGCCGGTGGGCCAATCCATGGTGCGGCCAACGAGCTTGACAGGATCCTTATTGAGAAAAATGCCCGTACAGGGAAAGGCTTGTCCGGATGAGAGCAGACCGATCATTATCAGGGCGAACAGCAGTTTTTTCATCTCTGGAATCCTTTTCCATTTCGGCTCCGAGGCAACGTCACCCCTCTTTTTACCTCCGGTCACGACGATTGGAGCCGCCACCCTGACCTCTATTGATTCGCCGATTGATATAGGTGCGTCCACTACTCTTCCCGCCGCTCTTCAAGCTGCGTCCACCACGTCCGCCGCCAGGACGTCCCAATCCGGGGTTGCTGCGCCAATGACCACCGCGCCAGTGATTATGAAGGTTGCCTTGATTGATGGAAGGAGGATTCCAGGGACGGCCACCCCAGATGCGAGTGCTGTAATTGGATCTCCAATTATGGGGAATTTTTCTATGCCAGGAGGGATAACCACGATAATAGGCCCATCCCTGATTATAGTATGTTGAACGATACCAGTTGCCACGCCATTGTCTCCACCACCAACCCCCCTGGAAAAAAATGTCTACCTCCACGTCTGGAGCGGCATATACATCAGTTCCGGGCAATACAACCACATTCGGCGGTACGACAAACGGAATCGGTGGAGGGAGATCGGCCTCCGGAGAATCGTCGGGTTCTACCGGTTCCGCATGCTGAGCTACTTCCTCTTCCTTGACGGAATCACCCACCACTGAAAAGGGATAACGGCCGGATACGACATATCCGCTTCGTCTGTAGTTGTAATAGGCCCTCACCTCATATTGTCCGGGTGAGGGAAGGGCAAAGATCAGGAAGCCCTGATCCAATCCCCCGGGCATGTATTTATAGTCGCCGGGATCAGTATCCGGAGAGCCTGCCCGCACGATGCAGATCCAGTCACTGTCATTGCCCGGCGCATTGGCAAAATGTACCCGTATCGTTTCACCCTGATGGTAGATGTCCTTGTCGGTGCGTACCTCTGATGCCGCTTCAACAGGGCCCGGCGTGCAGAAAAAGGTCACGACGATCAGAAATACGATGGAAACGACCGATCCGATCTTTAGACTCCTTACCTTCATCTGTTTGCTCCTTCCTTCCCTCGCTGCCGTGGTTCAGTCTGAAAGAATCCAGGCAGGACCTGTTCAGCGGCTCCGCATCAGTTAATTCATGCTATCATGATATCGGTCTGAAATCTACTGCCTGGATTGCCAATCTTAATCCTGTCATTATTGCCTGCCATGCACCCCCTCTTTCAGTGTCTTACCTTTTCTGAAGAACGGCGGCTTTTTTGTCCCTGCCGTACCGCTTCCGGTCAGTAAAATATAAGCGTCAACCGGATAATATGACCACTGATTGATGAATGAGTTTTTCAACCCTCTGTTAAGGCTTTTAACACAGGATCATTCGCTAGAAATACATTGGTGGTTTCAGTCTGATCATCATAGATGAGAACTGCCGATCCGCTTTCAAGCTTGTCTTTTACCTGCCTGAATTTTGTTTCCCAGGAAACCTCCATTTCACCATAATCCGTTCCATCTCGGGAAATAAATTCGCTGATGACGCCTTTCAGGGCCTCAGTGCTGAGCTTACGGACTGGAATTTTATGGATTGGCATTATATCTTATAAGGTTTTCTCATTATCCAAACCAACGACATGAGTGTCAGGAAGGCAAATACGATCATAAGCAAAGTGCTAATGACCCCAAAATTCACAACCAGATAAGCGACACCGACCAGCGGCATCAAGAGCCAGCGTGTCAGGAACCGTAACGTTTCGCTTTCTGCAATCGTCTCGGCAATTGGCGGACTTGTCCGATAATACAAATTCACAAACTTTTGTCCCAATTTGTAATCCAATAGATAGCGATCCCGGAAATCCCGCAGTATCCTTACATGGGACTCCATCGCTGAGCCGAATGCCGCTGTGGCGATAAAACATCCTCCACCGCCATCGCCGCCGGAGGGAGCAACAGTCGTTGTTGGCTCAACAGTCGTCGTTGTCGTTGGCGGCACGGTCGTCGTTGTCGTCGGAGGAACGGTGGTTGTAGTCGTTGGCGGAACGGTCGTTGTTGTCGTCGGCGGCACGGTCGTCGTTGTCGTCGGAGGAACGGTGGTCGTAGTGGTCGTAGTGGTCGTAGTCGTTGTACTGCTGCTTCCATAGAGTGCTGCAACGCCGTTGATGTCGTCCTGTTGTGGAATGATTGTATCCCCTACATAGGATTTCATGATCGTTGCGACACCGCTGTCTTCATGACCAAGACCAAGGGAATGACCCAGCTCATGGACAGCAACCCGCTGAAAGTCTTTTTCCTCGGACCTCCACGAAGTCGAATACACGCTCCAGGTCTTGTTGCTGTTGAAGACAATATCTGACTGGGCTAATGTAGATCCATAGGTCCAGGATTGAGAAATGGCAAGGGTAGTGCTTCCCCATTCGTCTCCGCAGGCGGTGGATTCAAAACCCACACCATTTCGGCCATTCATCGGATTGCAGGGATCTTCATAGACCCCACGGGAAATTTTATATTTAAAAGGGGTATCGACGCCCCAATAATACATGGCGTTTTCGAAGGAGCGATTCCATAGCCCGTCCGCACCGGGAATTTCAACGAAAAAAGTCGTGGTGGGTGATGGCCACTTAGCGCCCAGCAAATGATATGCGGCAGAGGGTGATACGCAAAACAGGAATAATAATAAAAGACCGCCGATGAAGCATAGGGCTTTCACCCTGTTCGCGCTGTCTGTGATGAAGTGCGGCCCTTGTGCTTTTATACTTCTATTGGCATGAGTCGACATGATTGCGGATTCGTCTTTTGAAATTTTACTCATGGGTTTTTTCCCATTTTCTCATGGAGAACCTTCTTGAATTCATCCACCGTCAGACCGCTATCTTCTTTTCCATCCTGCGAAACAATGAGATCACGCGATACTCCCTGACTCAGGGAGTATCGCTCTTGCTTGTCCGTGCCCGTCTGCCTGTCCGACGTCTCGCCCTTCACTCCCGTGATCGGCAATCTCCGATTCGTCATTACCCTCTCGATGCCTGCAGCATCACGTACCACGAGGAAATGTCCTTGGCTCCATCCAAACAGCGGATTTACCTGCATTCTTTCGATTGATTCAACAAAGTAAATTCCATGCTCCCCTTCCTGAGGCAACCGCATATCGTTGACGGCCAGGGTCACATCGCCCACAGTGCCGCCCAGAAACCTCAATATAATGCTGTTGCTGTTATATTCACCTTTGATGATATCCATGATCTCAAAAGTGATATAGGTGTGGATCCGTTTTTGGCTGTTTTCCCTTGCCTCAGCGGCGGTGACCCTGCCTTCAAAGACAAACTGGGACTTCTGAAGCATTTCATTCATGGAGACATCACTTACACTCGTCGCGTTCGCATAGAAGACGGGCATCAGGTGTAGGGCCAGCCAGACAACAGCAAACCTGAACATGACGTGGTTTCCTTTTTTCATTTTTCTTTTCCTTCCTTTTATTGTTCCATCTGCCATAGATACACAAAACCCCGTACTCTTATCGAGACACGGGGGCTTTTGATCGATGCCACCATACGTCACCTCACGGGCTACACGGTGCTTTGATGAACATGCTATGGGGACCTTCGGCTACCTTATGACCACAATTTTCAGCATATGTCAAATGGACAAACAGACCTCCCGGACTTCATCGGAGGGTATTCGGTTCAGATCCGGTTTGTTCATTACAGGTTCCTTCAATGATCCGTTTTTTTGTATTTCTCATTCCACGGTAAAGTCTTTTCCAACCACCTTCAATGCATCTTTGCTGTCATAACAAAGGGCCATTGTACTGTAATGACCTTTATCCAAGGGTATCTTTACCGATATTTTCCATCCCGATTTCAGGGCACGGTCGTTTTTCAAAACACTGACCACATCGGGTCTATCAATTACAACTTTCGCTTCACCTACCGCCTTTCCGTCAACATAAACCAGGACCATCTTGACCGGAGCGCCATCTTCCTTGTCTGCAGACCAACCAATGCCCGTAAAGACACCATCTTCATATTTCGCTACATCGTAAGCGCCCGTGGGGGCATTATTGGGTTCACTGAAATTTTTGCTGTAATCCTTGTCCTGAGAGCAGGCGCTGATGAGTATTACCAGACCGATAAATCCCATGCCAATGATCTTTGTGAAACTTTGCATATCCGACCCCCGTTGATTATTGATAGACTCTTTATTTAGATTCTTTTGTTCGTCTGCTTGAAATCCAGCCGGTCAATCCGGATGATAGTCTAACATGAATCCGGGTGCCGGAACCACTCAATTTCACAACCATATCTCCTTTTTTTAGCTTGGAGATAAGCTTACTTCTGACACTGGATGTGGATCTAACGTTGGTTGCTGCAGTGATGATCAATGTATTTTGTCTCGCTGTTTCCTTAACTTCAGGGGTGGCGGCAGGTGGCGAGGGAGATGGTTGCGGGGCGTTTTCTGCGGCCGGTTTTACTTCCGTCTTCTCGGTGATCGGCGGCTGCGGCTGCTGAACAATTTCCGGGGAAGGTTTTTTTTCGGTTTTCTCCGCAGCTAAAACACTGGTGCTTGCAGCCAATTCTTTGCTCAATGCCGCAAGGAACTCATTGGCAATCTCATCCATCGTCTTTGAGGAGACGAATCCCTGGGGTGGAGTAACAACGACCTTGGCGTCTCCCTTTCCGTTATCCGGTAAACGCACCTCCAATCTGAAAGTAGTGTCACGTGTGACTATCGTATATTTCAGGCCTGCGGCGTACTCAGCGAGAACATACCCGGTTTCCGGGGAAATGGTCTTTGGCGTCCATCCTGTTTTTCCTGCTGCTTTGACCGCAGTCTGAACGGCTTCTTTTTGTGAACCGGCGGAGATTTGTCGGGACTTCGATATCGGTTTTAGATATTTATCACCAAACGTGGCATTCGCTATCATCTGGCCGCACTCTCCGATCGACAGACCGAAAAAGAGCGTGAAACATACGGTTGATAGCTTTTTCATAACGGATATCCTTCTGGGGAAGATACGGACCCTCCAGCGCGGGTATACGGGATGGAACTCCGTCAGCTTGCTTTCATGGCTTTGATAATTAATATCACGACGTTCATTTCAAAGCCACTATTTCAATAAAAAATATTTTCGCCGACGATTGCAATGGGAGGTTACCCTGCGCTAAGGCGTCTTTTTCAATCCCAGCGCCTTCGCCTTTAGCGCCGCCAGGCAGATGACATGGGCCATCTTTGTGCTTTTCTCCCAAACTACCGACCGGATCGCCTCGCAGGCCCCCTGATCCGAACCTCCGCACATGCAGTGGTGGACGCCGGCCTCGTCCACATGCAGCCGTTTTGGACGGGGCATCTGCCGAAACAGGGACCAGGCGAAGGTCATGTCGGTAGAGTAGGGCGGTGCCTCGCCTCCCCCTCCCACCACCTGAATGTGAATCATCTTGTCCAGTTCGGGGCCGGCTTTGAGCAGATCTTCCATTCTTACCTCCTGGTTGTTAAGTGGTACACTGACAGCCTTTTTATCCTTGATTCTCAGACCAAAAAGCCCTATCTTTTACGCACCATGCCGGTTTTTTGCATTCCCGACAGGCCGACCGATATGAATTACGAAAGAATACAGGTTGAATGTTACAGCGGCTATAAGGTCAATGAGCGTTCCATGGCCTTCATTTATCAGGGGCATCGCTGTGAAATACAGGAAATCGTTGATCGCTGGTATGAAGGAGGCATTGACCCCTCTCGGCCGGAGGCAAGCTATTTCAAGGTAAAAACAACCGAAGGAAGGGTTTTTATCCTGAGATATCTTTCCCTTTTTAATTCCTGGTCAATCGGCATCTGACAGGGTCAAATTCCTTCTGTCCTTATTCTGTGCCCTGACCGGCAAAAAGGATCCGCATCTTGCATTGCCTTCCATCGCCCTGATGATATCGAACAGCCTCTGATTCACCGGTGTGGGGATATGATGGCGCATACCCAGTTCAATGACCTTGCCGGCAAACATACCCACTTCCGTTTTTCTGTTCGCTTCGACATCCTGGAGCATCGAAGTTTTTCCTTCCGGGTTTAAGCCGGACAGGACCGATTCCCAGTTTTTGATATCCTCTTTGGATAACGGAATCTTTTCCTTTTCCGCAAGGATGATGACCTCCTGCATGGCCGACTCCATAAGGTCCCTGGCTTCCTGGGAGGTCTGAAAGACGGAATAAGGGGCCCGCAGAACGGCCGATGCTTGATTTATGCCTACGTTGATCATGAATTTCCACCAAAGGACACGAATCATATCCGGCGGTGTTTCATAAGGGATCCCTGCTCTGTCAAAAAGGGCCTGAACACGTTTTACCCTATCGGATATGATAAAATTCTTCGCCTCTCCAAAGAATATTTTACCCCGTTTCTTGAAATTCACCTGGTTTCCTTCTCTTACTCCATCGATACCTACGGAGACGGCATATAGAACCTTTTCCATTCCATAGGCGGCGCCAATCTCCGTCTCACTTTCAATGCCGTTCATGATGGAGATAATGGTCGTTTCGCATCCCACTCTATTTTTCATCTCGCGAATGGCGTCATTCAGCTGATTGTGCTTTACCGCAACGATTATCAGATCGGCTGGAGGCAAAAGGTCTTCAGGTTGAAAGACAGGGATATGGTAGATTCTACCGTTGACGATCAAGCCTTCTCTCACGAGCCGCTCAAAGCGATCACCGCTTGCGATAAATGAGACGCAACGATTGTCCATATCATGAAAAATACTGGCATAGGCACCTCCCAAGGCGCCGGCGCCGATAATGGATATGGTTTCGATGGATGGTTTCATTGATAGCGCGAACTTTCACTCCACATTGAACACGGTTGTATTCTCCATCATGGCGTTGGTAAAACGCTCGGGCGGTAGGAACAGGCCAGGTTTGCCTTCCTCGATATATACGCCTGTCTTGGTATACTCTTTCAGGACAAAGGAAACCCCGTTGGATGTCCAAAGATCCGGGCCGTCCGCGATGTGGAAGTGCAGATGAGGCGCCGTAGAATTGCCCGAATTGCCCAGCTGCGCCAGCGGATCGCCCTCCTTCACCGTATCGCCCTTTTTCACGACAAACGAGCCGGGAATACAGTGGGCGTAAAAGGCATGCCGTCCGCCCCCGATATCCAGCACCAGGTAGTTTCCGGCGAGTTCATCCGCCGAGTTGAAGGTGATATTTTTTGCGTCACCGGAATTTTCCGGCCGTCCGTCCTGCAGATGGACGACCCTCCCGTCGGCAACGGCGTGCAATGTCCTTCCGTAATTGTAGTAGGATGTGTTCAGCTTTGGATCGCCCTTCAAGTACGTGGTCAGATCATCGTTCAGCTCACCCGTGTCGATTGCGTAGCGCTCAGGCCTGAAGATGCCGTTATTGATAAAGATCAGTACATAAAAATGATACCCCAGGGTCGACTGGTTGAAATAAACCAGGTTCTTCCCTTTCAGGGGCGAGGCAATCACGAGCGGCACTTCGCCTGTCCGGGGCGAGAAGGCTGCGCTTTCTACGGTGAATTCAGCCTGATCCGCGGTGTTTTTCATGCGCAGGCGATGGAAAACGGCTCGGGGCGGTGTTTTCCCCAAGGGGATGGGGAGCTGTATCGAAAGGTAATAGTGGTTCAGGGTGTCCGTGACAAAATAGGGGTTGGGGGCAATGGGGTCCTTGTATATCAACGGTAGGTCCTTCTTATCGATGACGAGCAGCTCTTCCCTGGTGTCCCCGTCCAGAACCTTTATCTGCCGCAGCTCCTGACCGAACTTTTCATATTCCCATGTCTTCAGGGTGTATCCGATGCGCAGATAGGTTTCGGTCCGATACGGGACATCATGAAAAGCGACCTGTACAGCCTGATCCGTTGAACCGACCCTGTCCCCGCTGCCGCATGCGGCAACAAAAACTGCGAAAAAGGCGATGCTTAACAAAAGGTGTTTTCTCATGGTATCTCCTCTTAAAACCCTGGTGAAAGACAACCACACTCCCTTCCCTATTGTGACCATGATAATCCGATAAACGTATTTTCACAAATGATTTTCCTGCGGGAATCCCATCGGCAGTTTTGTATTGCGGATATTCCGAATTATGAACAATAAGTAGAACGCATTGGAATTATTCAAGTGAACGGGCATCGCTAAAGGGACCTGGAAGCGATTCGACATCGGACCAACAATGCGATTGGTCAGGCAGGGCGTGAACACAGTTCACGCCCTGCAATGGATGGGAGGGGTTTTATGACCGATTGAGCGGCAGGCCGAGAATGGTATGCATCCAGATGGCTCCGTTATAGCCATTGACCATGATGTCCAAGCCGTACCCGGTGGTTGTCCTTGTATGAAATTTGTAATAGCCGGGGTAAACCTCAGGTGCTTCAAGGGTGTATCCTAGGGCGTTTTTGTTCACAAACGTCTGCGCGAGATCCGCTGCCTGCTGTGATGTGAGGATTAGATTTGTTCCGAAAGAAGACGTCCGATAAAGGCTGTTTCCATAGCTCGCATTGAGCATCATGGACATCCCCATCTCGGGTGATACAGTGCCGGTAAATTTATCCACGATAAGATCGAATGCCTTTGCACCGCTGGTATCCGAAAGCTCTGCTTTGTACACGGTCCCATATTCCCAGAGTTCCGAGATCGCGAGGTTGCTGTATGCCAAATCGATGAATCCCTGAACCGTTGTCCGCGCCTCCTGGGGAGTCTCGATAGGACTTAAGGTAGTCAGGTATCCGTAAGTGATCGTGTTTCCCATCATGCCTGGAATCATGCCGCCGACGCCTGACATTCCATAGCCGTACCCATAACCGGTGGCGGGATTGGAAACGGTCCCTGTGCTTCCCCACCCGGTTCCAACTCCCGGCTGGTTCCATCCGCCCATCTGGCTCCATCCGCCCATCTGAGCGAGGCCGCTGTCCGTTGCCAATAGAAAAATCACCACCGTGATAATCAACATTCTTGCCTTCATCTGCCTCTCCTTTTGTAATGTCGTGTCTGAAAAAACGTACCTCATCTCAACCTCCTGCCTATGGAGGCGTTGTTCACTACCATAAAAGCAACGGGCATGCCAGATGGTGAAGTGCCAAGGATGATATTTCTAACTATCGGGATTACTTTGAAATATGGTTAATGAACGGTTGTCCGGCCGGTAAGTATGTATCCATGAAGCGCGGTATTTATTCCCATTGCCAATCAGACAAGCGGTACAGATGGATATATTTTAAGCACCATTGTGGATCAGATAGGCACGTCAGGTGGATATATTTTATACACCTTTTCTGCTATCAGCAGGAAGGGTAATTTCAATCCACGCATTTTTCCCTTTTTCCGTTTTTGGGCACTCCGCCAAACAAAAAGGCCTCCGTTAAAAAGGGCATTTTTGCAACTGTATGATATTATTGGCGGAAGTGCATGGGAATCGAACCCACCTGGGAGGGTACTAGCCCCCCACTCCGGATTTGAAGTCCGGGAGGCCCACCAGTGACCTTGGCACTTCCGTAATCCTTATAACACAGCCGGAGCCGCAAAGAAAGGACTGTTAAAACCCGGGCGTCGGCATCCTCTCCAGGGAATCGTCCAGAAGCTGGACCGAAACCATCGCCCCTTTCCGGACTTCGGTCGCCTCCTCCGGAAGGATGATCAGGCCGTTGGCCCTGACCATCGACTTCAGGATGCCCGAGCCCTGCTCGCCTGTCGTGACGACGGCGTAATCTTCTCCTTCCCGTCTGATCCGCGCCCGGATGAAATGACGGGTCCCTTTTTTCTTCCTGATATCCTCCCCCAGGCTTGCCCGGACGACCCTCCGGAAGAGGTTTTTGTGCCCCAGCATCTTGAGGATCGCGGGGCGGATGAACTGTTCGAAGGAGACCATGGCGGAGACCGGATTTCCCGGCAGGCCGACGATGGGGACACTGCCCAGCGAGCCGAAGGCCAGCGGCCGCCCCGGTTTCATGGCGACCTGCCAGAACTGCATGCGGTTTCCCACCTCCTTCATGAGATCCTTGACCAGATCGTAGTCGCCGAAGGAGACACCGCCGGAGGAGAGGATGAGGTCGGCCCGCATGGCGGCCCTGAATTTGGCCAGGAGGTCTTCCCGGCGGTCCTTCGCGATCCCTATCTGTAGGGGAATCCCGCCGCACTCCCTGACCAGGGCGGCGAGTGAGTAGCTGTTGCTGCTGACGATCTTCCATGGCGACGGGGCCTCGTCGATGTCAACGAGTTCATCGCCGGTCGCGACGATGGCGACCAGCGGCCGCTGGTGAACGAAGATGAAGGAGCGGCCGAGCGAGGCGAGCATCCCCACTTCAGCGGGTCTGATGATCTCGCCCCGGGATATGACCTCTTCACCCTCTCGCACATCCTCTCCTTCATGCCGGATGTCCTGGCCTTTTTTTGCCTCGACCAGGAGGGCGACCCGGTTATCTTCCTTCCGGGTGTCCTCCATCCGGATGACGGCATCGGCGCCTTCCGGGAGCGGCGCGCCGGTCATGATCCGCGCGGCCTGTCCCGGTCCGATCCGCTTCTGCGGGATGGATCCGGCGGGGAGATCCTCGACCACATCCAGGAAAACGGGCCTTTCCGGCGATGCCCCGCGGGTATCCGCCGCGCGCAAGGCATAGCCGTCCATCGCCGAGTTGTCCTTCGGCGGTATCGAGCGCCCGGCATAGATATCCTCGCCGATCACCCTTCCCAGGGCATCGAGAATGTTCACTTTCTCCAGCCCCAGCGGGGAGATCGTCTCCAGTATCCCTTTGAGTGCTTCATCGACGCTGATCATCTCTTTCTCCTTTCTTTCTCCTTTATCCATTCGTGCGCAATGACGCTATCTTATGCGGTCTTTCCTGTCAATAGGGCGGCAAAGGGTATCAAAAAAGGGTGCCGGGGAAAACGGTGAGGTGACCACCGTATAAAGGCTCTGCGGGGTCGATCGGGTCGTCAGTGTGCGCCGCTTTTATCGCTTGAATAAATAGGAACGATATTATAATCAATAAAATTCGCCCCGATGACGATTTATTTCCGGGCCGCCGATCGACCGGGAGCGCAGCCAAAAAAACCGGCCCGCTGGGCGGGGAGGT
>JAMDBG010000086.1 GCA_023487865.1 Deltaproteobacteria bacterium
AACATACTGCTGGAACGGCTGGGCATCGACGCCATAGAGATCAGCGGCGGGATGGCGGAAAGCAGGATCGGGATGAGCAGGCTCGGGATCGACAGCCGGGAAAAGGAAGCGTATTTCCTGCCTCATGCAAAAAGGTTAAAGAAAGCGGTTTCCGTCCCCCTCTTGCTGGTCGGGGGAATCAGATCCCGGGAGGTAGCGGAAGAGATTCTCCAGAGAGGCTGGGCCGATTTCATCTCCCTGTGCAGGCCGCTGATCAGGGAGCCGAATCTTCCCAACGAGTGGAAAAACGGGCGCGCCGAAAAAGCCGCCTGCCTCTCATGCGGAAAATGTTCCAAATATCCGGAAAGGTTCATTAACTGTGAAGTCCTCCATCCCGGTCACTGAGAAAAATCGTTCCAGCAGTATGTTGAAAAACACCCTGTTTTGCAGGCTGTTGAAAAACGCTCAGGTGCAAGGTGTGGAAATACCTTGAGCGATGAGGTTTGTGGCGTAACGCAGCAGATGGGCGTTTTCGACGGCCTCCAGGAAAGGATGAAGGTGCGGCGTCTAAACAGCGGATCCATGAAAAGGTCTCAAACGTCCAATTATCACTGGGTGATCGTGGGAATTCTATGGTTGGTTCATGCCCTTGCCTTCATGAATATCTCCAGTCTGGGAATCCTGGCTCCCTTCATCAAGGAGGATTTTCATCTTTCGTCTTATCAGATCGGATTTTTGATTTCAGCGCTGTCCATCGGCTCCTCGCTCAGCCAGATGCCGGCGGGGCTTTTCACGGATTTCTTGGGGGTCCGCTTGATGCTGACCGCCGCGGTCGGCCTGATCGGATTCATTCTTGTTCTCTTTTCCCTGGCCCCCTTCTACTGGATCGCCCTGCTGATCCTTTTGCTCTATGGCGGGGTGAACGGGATCGTCGGCCCCGCCACAAGCAAAAGCGTCCTGGACTGGTTTCCCGCTGTCGGCCGGGCAACGGCCATGGGGGTGAAACAGACCGGGGTGAACTTCGGGGGGATCTTCGCGGGGCTTCTGCTCCCGGTTCTGACGGTTTCCCTTTCCTGGCGTCATAGCCTTATGGCTGTTGGGCTTGTGGAAATGGCTTCGGCGGTATTGATTTACAAACTGCTCAAGGAATCTCCGCTGAGATCGGAAGCCCCGCGGGCTCCCATCGCCTGGGGGAAGATGCTTCATATGGCGATGCAGCGTGACATGCTGATCCTGGGTGGAATCGCGTTCTGCTTCATGGCCAGTCAGTTTTGTTTCTCCACCTACCTGATCCTGTTTCTGACCCAGGAAATGAAATATCCGTTTGCCCAGGCCGGCCTGTGGTTTGCTTTATCATTCCTGATTGGAGCGGCCGGCCGGGTGCTGTGGAGCCTGGCCAGCGATTATCTCCTTGCCGGCCGGAGAAAGGGGATTCTGCGCCTGATCACCTTGATCCTGTTGTTTTCTTCCCTGGCTTTGGGCCTGATCTCCTTCTTCCCCGCCTTTTCCCCTCTGCTCCTGACCGCTATTCTCGCCTTCGGGATCAGCGGGATCGGCTGGAACGCCATCTACCTGACTATGGTAGGCGAAGCCGTGGAAAAGGAATCGACGGGACTGGCAACCGGTGTCGGCTATGCCTTTGGTTTCATCGGGAGCCTGATCTGCCCTCCCCTTTTCGGATTGCTGGTGGACAGGACGGATGTTTACGGTTATGCTTGGCTCCTCCCGGCAGGCTGCGCAGGGGCCATTCTCGTCCTTTTGAACATGTATAATGAGAAGCATCGATGCTGGAAACCATAAAATCACTCATCAAAAGCAAGGATGTCTGCGTCCTGTCCACCGTGTCCGGCGGGGAGCCCCACTGTTCCTTGATGTCCTACGTCACCGACGACGATTGCCGGGAATTCTACATGCTCACTTCCCGGGACACAAAGAAATGCCGGAATCTCGAAGGGAACAGCGCCGTAAGCCTGTTGATCGACACCCGCGACGAGGACGTCGAGCGAAGGCGAAAGGATATCCGGGCCCTCACCGTGAGCGGTGTCTTCCGGAAAATCGAAAATGACGCAACCGCAGAAGCGATCATTCGAAAATTGCTGCATAGACATCCTCACCTGGAGGACTTTGCGAGGAACGGCGAGATCATGGTGTTCGCCGTTCGGGCAAAATCGTTTCAACTGCTCGAGGGTGTGAGCCGCGCCCATTTCGAGGAGGTCGACTAGGATGGAAAGGATACGCCTGGGCATCAGCCGTTGTCTGCTCGGTGAAAATGTCCGCTACGACGGAGGGCATGCGCTGGACCGCTTCCTGCGGGACACCCTGGGCAAGTATGTGGAGTACGTGCCCGTATGCCCTGAAGTGGAATGCGGTTTCGGCATCCCGCGTGAAAGCCTTCGCCTCCTGGGCAATCCCCAAAAACCGCGTCTGGTGACAAGCCGAACGGGTGTCGATCACACGGACCGGATGGAAGCCTGGGCGCACAGGCGCGTCACTGAATTGGAGAGGGAGAACCTTTGCGGCTTCACTTTCAAGAGCGATTCTCCGTCGAGCGGAATGGAGCGGGTGAAGGTATACGATGACAAGGGGATACCGAAAAAAACCGGCACGGGGATTTTCGCCCGGATCTTCAGGGAACATTTCCCTTTGATCCCCGTCGAGGAGGAAGGTCGTCTCCATGATCCGACCCTGCGGGAGAATTTCATCGAACGGATCTTCACCTGCAGACGTTACTGCGAGGCGATGGATGACAAGAAGCGTATCGAGAGTCTCGTGGCTTTTCACACGAAAAACAAGCTGCTCCTGATGGCCCACAGTCCGAAACACCTCAAGCCGATGGGAAACCTGGTCGCCCATGCGAAGGAATTACCGAAACGGGACATCTTCGCCCAGTATGAGCGCCTTCTCACGGAAGGCATGTCGGTAAAGCCTTCTACGGCAAAGCACACCAACGTCCTGCACCACATCATGGGTTACTTCAAGAAGGAGCTCTCCGCTGATGAAAAGCAGGAGATTCTGGGTGTCATCGATCAATACCGCCGGGGGTTCATTCCCCTGATCGTCCCGGTGACGCTCCTTAACCACTTTGTCAGGAGATACAATGAGCCTTATCTGAAAGAACAAACCTATCTCAATCCCCATCCGCTGGAGCTGCAGCTCCGGAACCACGTATAAGCAATCACCATCATGACGGGAGGGCCAACATCATTCATGCACGACAAAATTGGATTCGACAACGAAAAATACATCCGTGAGCAGACGGCTAAAATCCTCGAAAGGGTGGAACGGTTCGACAACAAGCTCTACCTCGAATTCGGAGGAAAGCTGCTGTATGACTACCATGCGGCCCGTGTCCTGCCCGGTTACGATCCGAACGTAAAGATGCGGCTGATCCGGGAGCTGAAAGACAAGGCCGACATCCTGCTGTGCATCTACGCCGGGGATATCGAGAGAAAGAAAATCCGGGCCGATTTCGGCATCACCTATGATTCCGATGCCCTGAAGCTGATCGATGATCTCAGGAGCTGGGGCGTCGATATCCTGGGCGTCGTGATCACCCGTTTCGACAATCAGCCGGCGGCGCAACTCTTCAAGAACAAACTGGAAAGGAGAAGCATCAGGGTTTTCACCCATCGCTTCACCCGCGGGTATCCCACGGATGTCGAAGCCATCGTAAGCGATCAGGGGTACGGCGCCAATGAATATATCGAGACCGACAAACCGCTGGTGATTGTGACCGGCCCGGGTCCCGGAAGCGGCAAGCTGGCCACCTGTCTGTCGCAGCTTTATCACGAATACCGGCGGGATATCAAAGCCGGTTATGCCAAATTTGAAACCTTTCCCATCTGGAATCTGCCCCTCAAGCATCCGGTGAATGTGGCCTACGAAGCGGCCACAGCGGATATCAGGGATTTCAACCTGATTGATCCCTTTCATCTGGAGGCCTACGGTGAGCGGTCGGTGAATTACAACCGGGATGTGGAG
The DNA here is from genome assembly GCA_023487865.1 of Deltaproteobacteria bacterium. Lineage (GTDB taxonomy): Bacteria > Desulfobacterota > Syntrophia > Syntrophales > UBA5619 > JAKAFS01. The sequence continues at coordinate 3,961 of JAMDBG010000086.1, forward strand.
GTCTTTCCGGTTGTGAAAAGGATTCTCGGAAAAATCACGGGAGGGAATTCTTTTTACAGTTCACCCACCGACATGGGTGTAAACCGGGCCGGATTTGCCATTATTGACGACGACATCACCCGACACGCGGCCGAGCAGGAAGTGATCCGGCGATATTATCGATACCGCTGTGAGTATGCCATGGGATTCACCGACAAGGAAACGGTACAGAGGGTGGTGCTCTTTCTTGAAGACTTCAATATCCATCCCGACGCCCGCCGTGTCGTCGAACCTGCATGGCGGGCCGCCAGAGAGGCTCAGGAACAGAACAAAGGAAACGAGGGGATCTACTGCGGCGCGGCGATAGAGCTGAAAGACGGCGCCATCGTCACCGGCAACAACTCTCCGCTGATGCATGCGGCGTCGAGCATGATTCTGCATGCCATAAAGGCCCTTGCCGATATACCCGGCAAGATTACCCTGCTGCCTTCCTATATCACGAACTCGGTGAGAAATATGAAGACGGATATTCTCAACGAAAAGTCGGTCAGTCTCGATCTGGAGGAAACGCTGATTGCCCTGAGCATCAGCGCCACAACGAATCCGGCGGCCCAACTGGCCATTGAAAAACTGAAAGAACTCAGAGGCTGCGAAGTTCACATCACCCACATCCCCACTCCCGGCGACGAGGCGGGACTCCGGCGCCTGGGGGTCAACCTCACCAGCGAACCCAACTTCTCCACAAGGGATCTATTTTTGACCTGACAACGATGGAACGGTACGGAGAATGCCCTTCCCCGGAAGACCCGTCCAGTGAGGGGAGGGGCTTCCGGGGAAGGGAACAGGCGGGTTTTGACCACGGGGCGATTCCCGGTCATACCGCTTCGATGGTTGAAGGCGGCTTTGAGGTGATGTTATAGGTGACGCTGACCACGCCGGGAACGTTTTTGACGATCTTCCCGGCGATTTTTTCCAGGACGTCATAGGGCAGTCTCGTTGCCGAGGCAGATCGGGCGTCTACACTGTCCCAGCAGCGGACCTCGATCTGGAGGCCGAAATCCCTTTTCCCATCCCGCATGCCCGTCACGCGGTCCTCGTGCAGAATGGCCAAATACTGAAAGACCCTCATTCCCGAAAGCTCTTTTTCCACAATGGCTGTGGCTTTCCTGACGACCTTCACCCGCTCCGGGGTCACTTCGCCCAAAACCCGCGCTGCCAGGGCTGGCCCGGGGAAGGGAATCCGGTCAAAGAGCGATGCCGGCAGGCCCAGCGCGGCCCCCACCTTGCGCACCCCGTCCTTGCGCAGCTGAATCAGGGGTTCGATGATCTTATAGCCGAATGCCTTCTGGGGATCGATCCCGAGCTGTTCAAAGACATTGTGTTGCCGCTTGATCCCCGCCACGGTTTCGTCAATGTCGGTCAGGATCGTCCCCTGAAGCAGATACTTCGCTTTGCTCTGCACGACCAATTCACCGAACACTTTTTTATAGAAGGTCTGGGTAATCGCTTCCCGTTTTTCTTCCGGATCTTCAATACCCCTCAGGGCCTGGAAGAATGTCTTTCTGGCGTCAATAATCTCTATGGGAATGCCCAGGGCTTGAAAGAGGGATTTTACCTGATTCGGCTCATTTTGGCGCATCAGACCGTTGTCGATAAAGCAGGTTTTGAGCCGAGCCCCCAGGGCGCGGTGCCCCAGAGCGGTCACCACAGACGAATCCACCCCTCCGGAAAGGGCGTTGATGGCAATGCCTTTCCCGACGATTTTTCTGATCTCCGCCACTTTTTCCGAGATGAACTTTTCCGGATTCAATTTCCCCGCACTGATTTCCTTCGCCATGGACTTCTTCTCTCCTTCCTTAGTATGATATGAAGTCGAATGCATAGCATCGCCCCGGAGCCGGATGTACAATCACCCTTTACTCACCCCGTCCTTGATCCTTTTCACATGACCGCGGCCCAGCCCCTTCACTTCGCAGCCGAGTTCGAAATACCGGCGGATCTGCGCGTCGTTGAGGATACCGAAGCAATCGATGATGGCGACGGGGCGCCCGGTCATTTTGATGACCTTGCCCGGATCGAGCTTCAGGTAGGCATGGTGCCGGACGGCCAAAACCACCGCATCGGCCCCCTTCAGGGCATCCGTGAGGTTGGATTGGACCCTGGTTTCGGTCAGCTTGTCCTGATTCCTGAAGAAGCGGGCCCAGGAATGGCCCGGGGCGGGATAGGTCTCCTGCTTTTCCAGCTCCCACCAGTGCCTGACGTAGGGGTCGTGAACGCCGATCTCGGCGCCCATCTCCGTCAGTTTTCGCACGAGGGCTTCAGAGCCGCTGTAGCGGGTGTCCCCCACGTCCTCACGGTAGGAGGCGCCCAGGATAACCACCTTTGAGGCGGCAACGATCTTCCCCATGTTCCGGAGGGCGTCCCGGACGAGCTCGGCCGCGTGAAGGGAGCGCGTGTCGTTGATATCGATCGCCAGCGGGGTGATCTTGAAGATGTCGTCGTCGAAGCCCATCAGGGTCTGGTACGACCAGACACCCAATCCCCCGTCCTTGGGAAGGCAGTAGCCTCCGATGCCGGGGCCGGGGAAGATCATGTTGCTGTGTGTCGGGCGGACCTTGATCGCCTGGATCACCTTGATCAGATCCACGCCGTTCCGTTCGGCAAAGAGGCTCCATTCGTTCAGGAAAGCGAGGATCGTCGCCCGGTAGGAGTTCTCCACGATCTTGCAGGTCTCACTCTCGATCGGGCGGTCGAGGACCGTCAGAGGGAATTTCTCCACGTTGAGGATCTGGGTGAGGAAGGTCCGGACCCGCTCGCGGGCGCTGTCGTTGATCCCGCTGCAGACCCGCCAGAAGTCGCGGATGGATGCCACATACTCCCGTCCCGGCATGACGCGCTCATAGGAGTGGGAGAGGAGCGGATCGGAGGTGATGCCACGCTTTTCGAAGGCCTTTTTCATGATCGGATAGGCGACGTTTTCCGTCGTTCCCGGGTGGACGGTCGTTTCGATGAGGACAAGGCAATCGGGATTGATCCTCTCACCGATCACCTTCAGGCTCTCTTCCAGGGCGGCGATCTCCGCGTGGCCCTGGCGGCAGTTCCCCAGGGCCTCCTTGAAGTAGTCGCACTGGACATCCACAACGACCACATCGGCAAGGCTGAGGGCCTCATAGGTGAAAGTGGCGATCAGGGTCTTTTTCTCATTGACGCATCGGGCGATAAGAGGCGCCACCTCGGGGTCTTCCGATTCCACGGGGGCGACGCCGCGGTTCAGATAGGGGATCTTCCAGAAAGAACGAGAGGAGGGGCGCTGCATCCCGATGACGAATTTGTTCGGCTTGCCGGTCTTCTTGTCGACCGAATCGGCGACGACCCCGGCCATGACCGCCCCGACAAAGCCGACGCCCATGACAACGACGATCTCCCGTTTTTTCCTGCGCTGGAAGGCGACAAGGGCCTTTAAGCGGGCAAGTTCTTTTTCATAGTCTTCCGGCCTGGGAAGGGGAAAGGATTCGCCGTTCGGAGAAACGGAGAAAGTTGAATCCTGAGTATTGCGCTTTGGATTGCGGATTGCCTTTTTTGGGGTCATAGTGTTTTGAGCCTCCTCACAAGAGTGTTATTCTTTTTTGATGTTGATACCGCTCCCTGTCCCGGGGAAAAAGGAGCTGAAGTTCGATCCCCGATTTCAGGGCACCGACGAAGCCGGGGCGACACGGAACGCGATGAAATACTTCTCGGGCTCACTTCCGCTTCTCCTGCAGGGCGGCGCGGATGAAATGGCTGAAGAGGGGGTGAGGCGCCGTGGGCCGGGACTTGAACTCCGGATGGAACTGGCAGCCCAAAAACCAGGGATGCCCCTCGATCTCGATGATTTCCGCCAGACGCCCGTCGGGGGAGGCGCCGGTGATCCGGAGCCCCTTTTCCATGAGCTGCTCCTTGAATTCATTGTTGAATTCATAGCGGTGACGATGCCTTTCGCTGATCTCCTTTGCGCGGTAGGCCGCGAAGGCGAAGGTGTCCTTCGCCAGGACGCAGGGGTAAGCGCCGAGCCGCATCGAGGCCCCCTTTTCAGTAATGGTCTTCTGTTCGGGAAGGAGGTCGATCACCGGGTAGGGACCGGATTCATCAAATTCCGAGCTGTTCGCCCGGGCCAGTCCGCAGACATGCCGTGCATGCTCCACGACGGCCATCTGCATCCCGAGGCAGATCCCGAAAAAGGGGATCTTCTTCACGCGGGCGTGTTCGATGGCGGTGATCATCCCCTCGATCCCCCGGTTCCCGAATCCGCCGGGGACGAGGATCCCGTCGGCGCCGTCCAATTGCTTCCCCAACCCTTCTTTTTCGACCTTCTCCGAATCGACGAAGCGCAGGTGAACCCGGCAGTTGTTGGCGATCCCCCCGTGGTGTAAGGCCTCGTTGAGGCTTTTGTAAGAGTCGGTCAGGTTGACGTACTTCCCCACGATGGCGATCGTGACCTCATGGGCCGGTTGAAGGGACTTGTTGACCACATCCTCCCAGCCCTCGAGGTGGGGCTGGCCGGTCCAGATATTGAGAAGTTCGACGATCTTCTGATCCACCCCCTCCTTATGATAGATGAGGGGCACTTCATAGATGCAGGCCACATCCTTGGCGGTGAAGACGGCCTTCACCTCCACGTTGCAGAAGAGGGAGATCTTGGCCTTGATCTCATCGGAGAGGAAGTTTTCCGTCCGGCACAGGAGGATGTCCGGCTGGATGCCGATCTCCCGGAGGGCCTTGACGCTGTGCTGCGTGGGCTTGGTCTTCACCTCCCCCGCCGTCTTGATGAAGGGGACCCAGGTCAGGTGGATGAAGATTGCGTTCTCCCTGCCCACTTCATTGCGGAACTGGCGGATCGCCTCGAGAAAGGGAAGGCTTTCGATGTCCCCCACCGTGCCGCCGATCTCCACGATCGCCACATCGAAGCAGGCCGCGGTCTTCTTGATATACTCCTTGATCTCGTTGGTGATATGGGGGATGACCTGGACCGTCTTTCCGAGGTAGTCGCCCCGCCGTTCCTTGGAGATCACCGAGAAGTAGACCTGACCGGTCGTGAGGTTGTTTCCTTTCCCCATCCTTGTGCCGGTGAACCGTTCGTAGTGGCCCAGATCAAGATCGGTCTCCGCCCCGTCATCGGTCACGAAGACCTCTCCATGCTGGAAGGGGCTCATCGTCCCCGGATCGACGTTGATGTAAGGATCGAGTTTCTGGTTGGTCACCCGAAGTCCCCGGCATTCGAGAATCGCCGCGATGGAGGCGGCCGCGAGCCCCTTGCCGAGGGAGGAGAGAACGCCGCCCGTGATGAATATGAATTTTGTCTTCATGGTGACTCCCTGAAATGATAAATGTCTCTAATGATCAACGGACGTTCTCTCTGATCAGTCCGGCAATGACCTCCGCCGGTTCGCCGAGGAGGATCGCGACCGGAACCTTCCCGAGCTCCCGCTCATCCCAGGGCAGATTGTACTCCTGGATGAGGTCGCGGATATCGTTCACCCGCTCGCCCAGGATCTCCTTGCGCTCCCATACGGAGAGAGCCTCGTTGAAGTTTACGTGGATCAGCAGGAGATGCCGGACCAGATCGTCTCCGCCTAAAAGCGGGATGATGATCAACGGCGCGCCGTCTGACTTTCCCCGACCCACATAGATATGGCCGGAGGCGACAATGCCCTTTTTCGTCCCCATCAGGCGCCCCGATGTCTCGGCACGCGATCTCATCGCCGCGGAAATGCCTCCCCGGCCGGCGATGGCGATCGTGGCCTCTTCCCCCGGCTTTCCCTCGGCGTCCAAATGGTTGATCGTATAGAGGGTATAACCGTTGATGGCGGCCACCGCCCTCTGGAGCACGCTGACAGCCGTTACATTGGTGCTCAGGAGCGACCTTGCCGAGAAAGCCAGTTCACCGAGCAGGTCGAAGATGACTCCCTTGAGCGGCGTCTCCTTCCGGCTGGTCCCCACCGTGACTGTCTTGGCCGGATGCCGGATGGCGTCGATCGGACGGGAGAGTTCATCCACGGCATGGCCGAGCGTCTCGTCCAGAAGGTCGATCGGCGAGGTTGTACCCGCCGTAAGGAAATCGCGCCGGAAATCTTCCAGGGGAAGTTTCCCGGACGCATATTTCAAAAGCAGGATCAGGTCGGAGATCGTCCTGACGCCGGTCAGGGAGAAAGCGCCGCTGCACCTGAGCCGGTTGAAGCGGACCGTGAAATCGTTCACGAGACGGCGGAGCCGACCGTCGGCGATGCTCTCGAAGAGGGTCATATGACGCCTGGTCTGTTCCACCATAACCAGGTTGAGGTGGCTCTTGAATTCCCGCAGGAACAGGGCCTCCTCGTCGATGCCGCAGGCGGCGAAATACCCGAAGAGATGGCCGGCCACGGTGTTGAGGATCACGGGAATCGGCATCGGCGCCTTCGGAATGGGGATCACCGCATCGGCAATCGCATCGAAACGGGTCTCTCCTTCATCGGCAAAGACGACCACGCCGGATTTGTGGGCCTTGAAGATCGCCGTATCCTTGACGACGTCCCCGGTCACCGCCTCCGTATTTCCCGCGGCGCAGACAATGATCAGCGGTTCGGCGGACAGATCGATATGCTTCTTGTTCTCGATCACGTCGGATGAGATCGTCTTGTAGCAAAGCTCGCTCAGCTTGATCCGGATCTCATCGGCCGCCGCTTTGTTCGGCCCGCTCCCCACGACCGCCCAGTACCGTTTATGCCTCGCCGTCTTCTCCACGGCAAGGCGGATCCGCTCCTGCCCGGCGAGGACCTTGCGCATCAGCTCCGGCGTCTGCTCGAGCCGGCGGAGCTCCACCGCGACCCGTTCGGCGGAGAGGGTCCCAAGGATCCGGGCCAGAAAGAGGGCGAGCAGATGGCCGGCAATGATCTGGGAGTAGAAGGCCTTGGTCGAGGCAACGGCCATCTCGATGTCCCGGCCGTCGGAGGTGTAAAAGACACCGTCGGCCTTGGTCGTGATATCGGACTGGCGACGGTTCACGACGGCGATCACATAAGCGCCCCGCTCCGCAGCCATGGCAACGGCACGGCGACGGCCGCCGTTCCGTGACCGATGACGACGATCCTCCGGATCGCCCCGCCGGTCAAGGCCTCCCTGATCCTTTCGGGAACGATGTCCTCTCCGAGATTGAAAACGACTTTTTCCCCCTCCCGATCCTGCTGAATGCGGTACCTGCCGCGCAGGGTCTTCCGGACGGAGAGAGCCGATTCGGTGATCTCCTTGAGAAAGTAATGGGGGTAACTGCCCCGATCGATATCCCTTGTGGTGATCTCCGCCTTCCGGATGTCCTTCTCGTCCAGCGGCAGCGGAGTCCCGTCATAGTACAGACCCTTGATGCCCCCGATGCCGCCCGGAGAATCCTGATTGAGGATGAAGATCTGGCCGATCGTTTCCGGCTGCTCGGGACGGGAGGGTTTCTCGCCGTCCATCTTGACGAAGTGGGGAGTCTCCTCCACCAGGCCGTAGAGTTCCGAGGAGAAGAGATACCTGTCGGGAGCGATCCCGACATAAA
>JAMDBG010000166.1 GCA_023487865.1 Deltaproteobacteria bacterium
TCCATAAATCTCCCGGACGATCTTCCTGTACGGTGAGAAAAACGCGTGGGAATTTTCCTGGGATTCACTCCTGCGCAGACCGGCGGCGGTGGTCAATGGAGAGCCGATTGCCTGGTCCGACGCGAGGGAGAGACTCGACGTCAGCAGGCTTATGCTGGAAAAAGAGTACGGGAAGGGACTCTTTGCCAGCGAGTCGGGCAGGGCGCTTCTGGGACGCTTGGAGCGCGACGTCTTTGAGAAGATGGTGGAAGAGCGGCTGGTGGCCCAGGAGGCAAGCCGATTAAAGATAAGGGTAGGCGATGACCGGGTTCAGGCTGAGATACAGAAGATCGGCCGGGAGATTTATGGAAACTGGGAAAATTTTCAGGCGACCCTCAAAGAAGACGGTATTTCCGAGAAATACCTGATGAATCACGTCCGGAACCTTCTCCTTCGCCAGGAGGTCAAAAAGGCGAAAGCTCCACCTGACACCGATCCCGATACATATTTTGTCGCTTGGTTGACCCAGGACAGGCGGAGCGCCAAGGTGACATTCAATCAAACCATCCTCCCGTCGGAAGCGTTTGCCCAAGGGCGGGGGTCGTGTTGCGGTCTTGGCGGTTCCGGCGGAGGCGGATGTGGGACGAAACAGAGTTCCGGCGTTTTGGACCCGGAGTTAAAGAGTAAGGCCAGCGCCGCGGCGCTAGCCGCCTATCGGGAAACCAACTCCGCCGCAAAAGACGTGGCTGTGCGGGTTAACGATTATGGATGCCATATCCAGGCGGACATCGAAAAGGGAGGCCGGATCGTCAAGTCGTATGCTTACCAGGACGGACAGGTCTTTGAAAATTAGGATAGTATCACCAAATTCGATAGTGGAGGGGAGAATGTCTCACAATATATCTACCGGCTTGGCTCGTACCCACAGGCAGAAACCAGGAATAACGGATCGATCCGGACAAAGGAATGATGCCCGCAGAGGCATAGGCGCACTGCTTCTGGTCGTCGCCCTTTTCGGGGCAATGGGCGCTCCGGCACCCGCCGCCGCAGCCCCGGACGTGAGCTATACGACGAATATGTTCGATAACGGGAAGGCGCGCCATTTCCAGTATAAAACCACTGACGGCATTATCATCAAGTACTTCATCATGAAAAGCTCCGATGGTGTTATCAGGGCGGCATTTGACGCCTGCGACGTCTGCTGGCGGGAGGGGAGGGGATACACCCAGAAGGGCGATTTCATGATCTGCAATAATTGCGGGAGACGCTTTCCGTCGGCGCGGATCAACGAGGTTTCCGGCGGTTGCAACCCGGCCCCCATAACCCGGAAAGTGGAGGGCGGCAAGGTGGTCATCAAGGTCGAAAATATCCTGCAAGGTAAACCGTATTTTGCATTTCGAGGAGGCAGGTGATGACCCTCGGGGATATTGCGATCAGTAATTTGCGGCGGAGGAAAGGCAAGGCCTTTTTTGTCCTGGCAGGGCTCCTCATCGGGGTCTCCACGGTGGTGGCGCTCCTGAGTCTCGTGTCGGCGATGAAAGAGGATATCAACCACAAACTGGAGATGTACGGGGCCAATATTCTGATCGTTCCGAAGACCGAAAACCTCTCCCTTACTTACGGCGGCCTCTCTCTGGGGGGGGTCTCCTTCGAGATGCAGGAGATCAGGGAAGAGGAACTGGAAAACATAAAAAAGATAGCGAACGCCAATAATGTCGCCGCGCTGGGGCCGATGGTCCTGGGGCCGGTAACCGTGGCCGACCAGCGCCTGCTCATGGCCGGGGTGGACTTTCAGGCCTTCCGGGTCTTACGGCCCTGGTGGACCATGAAGGGGCAGGAGCCGGACGATGACGGAGCGCTTTTGGGCTCAGAGGCCGCGCGTCTCCTTGGTCTCGGCACGGGCGATAAATTCCAGGTCAATGACAGAGAAATCCAGGTGACCGGCGTTTTGGAGACGACGGGATCGCAGGATGATGGACTTATTTTCGCGCCCCTGGCGATGACGCAGGAACTTCTCGGAAAGAAAGACCGCATCTCGATGGCCGAAGTCGCCGCCCTCTGTTCGGGCTGCCCGATCCCAGAGATGGTGAAGCAGATCTCCGATGTCCTTCCCGGGGCGAATGTCATGGCCATCCAGCAGGTAGTGAAAGGACGCATGGAGACACTGAACCATTTCGAGAAATTCTCCTATGGCGTCTCCGCCCTGGTCCTTTTGGTGGGGAGCCTCATGGTCCTGGTGACGATGATGGGGAGCGTCCGGGAACGGACCGTCGAGATCGGCATCTTCAGCGCGATGGGCTTTCGGGGGAGCCATGTGATCCGGATCATCCTCATGGAGGCGGCGATCATCTCGGGACTTGCAGGCGTGCTCGGGTATCTGGTCGGTTTTTCGGTGACAAAGATGCTGATCCCGCTTTTCACCGAGGGTCATGGGGCCCATGTCCCTTTTGATCCGGTCATGGCGGCCGGGGCGTTTCTCTTGTCGATCTTCGTGGGTTTGGCGGCCAGCAGCTACCCGGCGTTTGCGGCGTCGCGTCTCGACCCGAACGAAGCCCTGCGTGCATTATAGGAGAATCATGATGAAACGGATACAGGCACAACAGATAGCAAAACAGTATGGCAAGGGGGATACCGCGGTCACCGCCCTCAAAGGGATCAGCTTTACCATCGATGCCGGCGAGTTCGTTGCGGTCATGGGGGAATCGGGTTCGGGAAAATCGACGCTTCTTTCCATTGTCGGAACATTGAATAGTCCAACATCGGGGAGGCTCACGGTCGATGACATCGATGTCTATGCCCTTGGGAAGGATAAGCGTGCCGACTTTCGGCGGAAATCGATCGGTTTTGTCTTTCAGAATTTTAACCTGCTCCCCTATCTCACCCTGGCCGAAAACGTGATGCTGCCTTTGGCAACAGTCAGAGAAAAGAGGGCAAAAAAACGATCCATGGCGCTTGCCGCCCTCGCGCGGGTCGGCCTGGCGGAAAAGGCCGAGCGCCTCCCCAGCCAAGTTTCCGGGGGCGAGCAAGAACGGGTCGCCATTGCCCGGGCGATCGTCGGGCGGCCGCCGATCATCCTTGCCGACGAACCGACCGGCAACCTCGACTCGAAGACGGGGAAAGACATCATGGGGATTATCAACGGCCTGAACTCTGAGGGGATGACAATCATCATGGTCACCCACAATCCGGACTATGCGGCCTATGCGCACCGGTTGCTCCGGGTGGCGGACGGCGTGCTCGAGTAGTGCTTCCGGAGGAAACCATCTCCATGGGCATCGAGTTTAGAATACAAAGAGTGGTCTTTTGTTTGCTGAGACTTTATGGTCTTCACCGTTGGGGTGGCTAAACCGTAGGACCTGCCACCGGGGGGTCATCCGGTTCAAAAACGGCAGGATTCAAGCGTCATGCTGATGGCATAATTCAGTATCGATAGGGGGGCGAACCGGTGGTGACCGTGTTTGTCTGCATTGGAGGTTTGTTGACACGAGTGACAACGATCATTATCTTATCGCACAAAGTTTTAAACCAGGTACTGCTGCGCATGTTTCAGACGGAATCCATGTATGGCGGCGCCATTAATCGTAAAGGAGATGGGAAGTGAAAAAAAATAAAAGGGTATGGCCAATAATGGTCTTGATCTCGATAATCGGTTTATCGTTACTGCTGTTCGGTTGTGGCGGGGGTAGCGGGAGCGGCGATGGGGCTGTTTCCGGTGTGGATGGAGTGATCACGGGAACGGCGGTAAAGGGTCCCGTCAATGGTGCGGCTGTATCGGCGTATGCCATCAACAACGGCCTGATGGGTGCGCAGATCGGGACCGGAACAACGGACGCACAGGGGAATTTCAGCGTCTCCATCGGCGCTTACTCGGGGCCTGTCATGTTGAGGATGAGCGGGGGCACGTACACGGATGAGGCGACCGGCGTCTCTATGGCCATGCAGTCCGGTGATGTGATGACGGGCGTCATGCCCCACTTTGCTGCTGGCACAGTGATGGGCGGGGTGCAGATAACGCCGCTTACCTCGATGGCCCAGGCGAGGGCTCAAGCGATGAGCGGCGGTATGACCCCTGCGAACATCACGGCGGCCAACACGGCGATGGGGAATTATTTTTCGGTCAATAACATCCTTTACACCCATCCGATGAATCCATTGACCCTCGGGTCGGGAAGCGGAGCGACGCAGGAGATGCGCAACTATGGGATAATCTTGGCCGCCATGTCGCAGTACGCGAGCAGCATCGGAATGCCGTTCTCTTCGGGTATGATCACCACCATGATGAATGACGCCTCGGATGGCTTCCTGAACGGCATGATGGGGAACACTCAAATCATGATGGGCGGCATGGGTGGAATGATGGGAACAGGTAATACTCCATTCTCACCCAATGCAGGGACAAGCGGCCTGGCAAGCGCGATGGTGACGTTCATGGGGTCGGTTCAGAACAGATCAGGCCTGACCTTTACGGAGATGCAATCGCTTCATAACAAGATCCATTCATCCAGCGGACAGATTCAATAGCAAGGGTATGGCTGAAGGAACGATTGCCGGGGGATATGAATCCGACTGGCAATCGATTCCCGGCTCTGTGACAAAAAGAATGAACGACAGGGACTGGAATACAAGAAAATCCTTGAGGAGGTGATTGTCGGCATGATTACCGCTTACAGCCAAGACGATCAGGAAACCTATCGGGTTCGGAAAGAGATCATCGGCGGTGGTACATCGATGCCGGTGGGGATGCGGAAAGGTTCGCGGCAGGCGTTCGTTGCCATGCGGATCGGTGAGAGTCGGGGGTGTAAGGAATGGCCGCTTACCCGAGGAGTTTCAAACGATGGTGGACTTCCGGACGTACTGCGAAGAGGGGATGAACTGCGGAAAAAGGTAAATGTCCTTTGGATAGAGAATAGATCCTTGCTTGGCTTCGAGAGGATCGGGAAGACAGACTGGCGCTTTTCTGGGAGCGGGCCGACAGGATCCGTCGCCGCCATGTCGGTGACGAGGTCCATCTCCACGGGAGCTTATCGAGATCTCCAATCATTGCCGACGGCAGTGTCATAATTGCGGCCTGCGGTCCGGCAATGGTAGAATCCGCCGCCTACAGGTTCTGTGCCTCGCCTTGCTGCGTTTTCCAAAGCTTCTTATAAAGCCCCCCCATTTTGAGTAGGTTCCCGTGACTTCCGGATTCCACAATTCTGCCTCCGGAAAGGACCACGATCAGTTCTGCGTCCGTAACGGTTGCCAGCTGATGGGTGACGATCAGTGTTGTCTTGCCCTGCGATAGGCGCTGGACCGCTTCCGCGACCTTCTGTTCAGACGCGGCATCCAGGCCCGCGGTGGGTTCATCCAGCAGGATGATCGGAGCATTGCGCAGAAAAGCTCTGGCAATGGCCAACCGCCTTTTCTGTCCTCCGGAAAGTCCGGCGCCGCCCTCACCAAGCGTGGTTTCATAACCTTGCGGGAGCATCCTGATGAAGTCGTCAGCTTCCGCCGCTTTAGCCGCTTCTTCCATTTCCATCCGCGTGGCCCCCGGCCTCCCGATGGCGATGTTCTCTTCGATGCTCATGTTGAAAATGTATGAATCCTGAAGAACGACAGCCATCTGGTTTCTGAGAGAGGGCATCTTCAGGGATCGGATATCCACGCCGTCGATCGAAATGGATCCGTGCTGCGGGTCATAAAGCCGCATCAGCAATTGAAGGACAGTGGATTTGCCGCTTCCTGATTCGCCCACGAAGGCCACTTTCTGGCCTGACGAGACCGCCAGGCTGAAGTTCTGCAGGACCGCCTGGTCGGGACGATAACCGAAGGTCACACCCTTCCACTCGATATTCCCGCGGAAGGAAGGGGCTTCCACAGCACCAGGCAGCTCCACAGCACCGATTTCGAGGGGATTCAAACGGGCGATCTCCTCAATCCGTTCCAAAGCAGCTGCAGATTTCGCAATGCGCCCGGTGAACTTGCTTATTTCCCGAATGGGGCTGAACAGACTGTTGAGATAGGAGAGAAAAACCATCAGTTGGCCTACGGTAAGGCATCCATGCAGGATGCGTAGAATACCGACAAAGAGGACAAACAGGGATGTGATTCCGACCAGAAGAGCCAGCGCCGACGTGAGAGTAGCCTGGGACCGGCCGGCCTCCTGTCCGTACGAAGCACTCTGACGACTGTTCTCCATAAAATCGTCCACTATGTCGCTTTCCAGGGAGAGCGCAGCGATTGCCTTACGGTAATAGAAGGCCTCCTGCACATTGGACGCCATCTCACCTTCGATGCGCCTCTGCCGGCGCATTGCTTCTTTGGTGCGGCGGGTGAGAATCAGATTGGCCCAGTAGACCGCGGGGATCACCAGCACGAAGGTCAGGGCATAGATCCAGTCGATGGAGAAGCTGACGATCAATATCCCTATCACCGTGGGCACGCTGCGGACAAAGATCGTGATGAAGGACTCCAGAATATCCTGGGTGTCTGCCGTATCCTTGGAGACACGGCTGGTGAGATCTCCGGTCTGGGCTTTTTCAAAGAAACTTTGCGGCAGGGTCATCATCTGGGCAAAGAGGTTTTTCCGGATATGAAGCACGACCTGTTGCCCCAGTCGGCTAAGGGAGATGTTTTGAAAATAGAGCAGGATGGAATTGATCAGATGGATGGCCAGCAATAGGCCTATACCCTTGTAGAGGAAATCAAAATCTTGGGAATAAAAAAATCCTTTCATTGTGGAAACGATGAACCGGGGCAGATCGTACTTTACCGCGATATCCTGGGTATGGCTCGGATTTTCCACAACATGGTCAATCATCATGCGAATCGGCCATGGTTGGATCAGGACCAATCCCGTCTGCGCAACCATGGTGATGGAAATCAGCAGCACCAGGAGCCGGTGCGCTTTCAGCGCCAGGTAGAGTTGGGAATCACGGAAGTGAATGTTCCAGCTTTTCAATCGATCTTTCATGTATTGACTTAACTGGCAGGACCTTATTTACCGGTCTTTTCCTTTACCGCCTTAAATACCCTCCCTCGCCAGATCATATAGATGGCGGGATAGATCACCAGCTCAAGAATGGTGGAGGTGACGACGCCGCCGACCATCGGCGCGGCGATCCGCTTCATCACATCGGCGCCGGTGCCGTGGCTGAACATGATGGGGATGAGGCCGGCCAGGATGACGCTGACCGTCATCATCTTGGGCCGTATCCTCTTGACGGCGCCGTACATGATGGATTCCCTGAGATCCTGCAGGCTTTTCAATTTTCCTTCCTTGCGCCATTTCTCATGGGCAAGATCGAGGTAGAGGAGCATGACGACGCCCGTTTCCGCATCCAGTCCCGCCAAGGCGATGATGCCGACCCACACGGCGATGCTCATGTTGTAATCGAGAAAATAAAGCAGCCAGAAGGATCCGACCAGAGAAAAGGGGACGGCCAGGAGGACGATCATGGTCTTGGTGATGCTGTGGGTGTTGAGAAAGATCAGGACAAAAATGATCAAGGCGGTAAGCGGCAGTACCACTTTCAGCCGTTCATGCGTCTTCACCAGGTACTCGTATTCACCACTCCATTCCAGGCGATAGCCGTCGGGTATCTTCAGGGAGGCGACCTTTTTCTTGGCATCGTCCACGTAACCGCCCACGTCACGACCGGAAAAATCCACATAGACGTATAATGAAAGGAGCCCCTCTTCACTCTTGATGCCCGTCGGTCCTTTGATGATCTTGATGTCGGCAAGCTGTCCCATCGGCACCTGGGCGAGGGACCGGGCGCCGCCCGCGGACGTCCCGCCCATCCCCATCCCGCTGCTGGAAGGCTGCGTGCCCGCCTTCACGGGCACCAACAACCGCTTGAGCTTTTCCAGATCATTCCTCAGTTCCCGCGCATACCGCACATTAACGGGATACCGCTCCCTTACCTCCACGGTGATGGTCTGGTTCATTCCCCCCAGGGCCGACTGGATAATCTCCTGTACGTCGTCCACGTTCAATCCGTAACGGGCGATTTCCTCGCGCTTGATATTGAAATCAAGAAAATATCCGGTCGTCACCCTTTCGGCATAGGCGCTTCTCGTACCGGGGACATCCTTCACCGCATTTTCTATCTCCTTGCCGATCTTCTCCAGTTGATCGAGATTGGGGCCCAGCACCTTGATCCCCACGGGGGTTCGGATGCCCGTGGAGAGCATGTCGGTCCGCGCCTTGATGGGCATGGTGAAGGAGTTGGCCACCCCCGGTATGGCCAAGGCGTCATTCATCTCGTTCTTCAACGCCTCCACGGTCATCCCCGGCCGCCACTGAGATTCCGGTTTCAGATTGATGACCGTCTCGAACATCTCCAGCGGCGCCGGATCGGTCGCCGTTTCCGCCCGCCCGGCCTTGCCGAATACCTGGGCTACTTCAGGGAACTTCTTCAGCAGCCTATCCTGCAGTTGCAACAGTTTCGAGACTTCCGTGATGCCCGCCGCGGGCACGGTAACGGGCATGTAAAAAAGCGTCCCTTCGTAAAGCGGCGGCATGAATTCCGATCCCAGTTTGATAAAGGGATAGGCCGTAAAGGCCATAATGATCACGGCGAGGACAATGACGCTCTTCCGGAAGCGCAGAGAAACGGCCGCCACCGGCTCGTAGAGCATGCGCAGCACGATGCTGATCGGATTCTTGTCCTCATGCCTGATCTTGCCCCGGACGAAAATGGTCATCAGGACGGGGGTCAACGTAATCGCCAGGAACGAGGAGAAGAGCATGGCGAAGGTCTTGGTGTAGGCCAGAGGCTTGAACAGCCTTCCCGCCTGCGCCTGAAGTGTGAAGACAGGCAGGAAGCCAACACTGATAACCAGAAGCGCGAAGAACAGTGAAGGGCCGACCTCTTTGGCGGCCTCGATGATGACGTCCGTCCGGCTTCCCGGCCTGCCCCTTTCCTCCCACTCCTCCAGTTTCTTGTGGGCGTTTTCCACCATGATGATGGAGGCGTCCACCATGGCGCCGATGGCGATGGCGATGCCGCTCAAACTCATGACATTGGATGTAAGGCCCAGATAGAACATGCAGATGAAGGAAATGAGAATGGCGATCGGCAAGGTGAGAATCACCACAAAGGCGCTGGGCAGATGGAAGAGAAAGACGATGCAGACGACGCTGACCGCAATCGACAGCTTGATGATCTCTTCCTTTAAGGTGTCGATCGAGCGCTCGATAAGGTCGGAGCGGTCATAGGTGGTGACGATCTCGACCCCCTTGGGAAGGCTGGGGGTGATATCATTTTTGATCCTCTCCTTGACCCTTTCGATGACATTGAGGACGTTTTCCCCAAATCTCACGACGACGATGCCGGCCGCCACTTCGCCCTGGCCGTCGAGTTCAGCCAATCCCCGTCTGATCTCCGGTCCAAGCTTGATATCCGCCACATCCTTCAGGAGGACCGGCGTCCCCCGGCCGTCCGCGCCGACGGCGATGTTGGCAATATCCCGTATCCCTTTGATATAGCCCCGTCCCCTGATCATGTATTCGATCCCGGAAAATTCGAGAACCCGCCCTTCCACATCGCGGTTGCTCTTCTTTACGGCCTCCATCACCGACATGAGCGGGATGTTATAGGCCAGAAGCCGGTTGGGATCGATGGTGATCTGGTATTGTTTGACGAATCCCCCGAGGCTCGCCACCTGTGATACGCCGGGGACGCTTTCGATGGCCAGCTTTACGTTATAGTCCTGAATGGTGCGGAGTTCGGCCAGGTCGTGCTGTCCGGTCTTGTCGACCACCGCGTAGGAAAAGCCCCAGCCGACGGCCGTGGCATCCGGACCCAAAACGGGATTGACATCGGAAGGGATCTTGGCCTTCACGGCCTGCAGATATTCCAATACCCGGCTTCTGGCCCAATAGATGTCCGTTCCTTCGTCGAAGATGACGTAAATGAAGGAGCTTCCCAGAAAGGAGAATCCCCTGACGAACTGCACCTTGGGCGCCGCAAGCAGAGTGGACGAGATGGGGTACGTGATCTGATCTTCCACCAGATCCGGGCTCCTGCCCTGCCACTCCGTATAGATGATGACCTGTGTGTCGCTCAGGTCGGGGAGGGCGTCCAGGGGGGTTTTCGTCAATGCCCAGTATCCCCACACTGCCAGGGCAACGACCAGAAGAAAGACGATGAATTTATTCCGCGCGCTGTAATCGATTATTTTCCCAATCATGATTGCCTTATCGACTCCGTAATCGGTTTCTATCGTGAAAAAATTGCCTTGGATTCCGCGGCGGAATCAGGGATCTTCCCGGAGAGTCATTTTTTTCTTTTTAACGCCGTGACACCCCTCAACTGGGCCTCCGAATCGATCAGGAAGTTGGCCGATGAGGCCACCTTCTCGCCCGCCTTGATCCCATCTGTCACTTCAACGAGTTCATCGACCTTGAGACCCGTCATCACCTCGCGCGGTTCGAAAAATCCTTCACCTTTGTCCACGTAAACGATCTGTCTCACCCCCGTATCGATGACCGCCTCGGCGGGAATGGCCAGCTTGTTGCCCAGATTCACCCTGATCTCCACATTTGTGAACATCTGAGGTTTCAACGCGCCGTTGGGATTGGGGATGGTAAATCTTACCTTAGCGGTTCTCGTCTCGCTGGCCAAAGCCGGATAGAGATAATCCACCTTTGAATAAAAATCCTTTCCGGGGAAATAGCTGAGACCGATCCGGGCCGTTTGCCCTATCTTGATGAAGGGCAGTTCATACTCGTAGATGTCCGCAACGATCCAAACGCTGGATAGATCGATGATGTCGAACAGTTTTTCACCCGGCATGACGCGCATCCCCTGGACAGCCATCTTCTGGAGGACATAACCGCTCGCGGGGCTGTAAATGGTAAGTGTTCTGATGGGTTTGCCGGTGGTTTCGATCTTTTTTATCTGTTCATCGTTTATATCCCAAAGCCGCAGGCGCTCTTTTGCCGCCTCCAGCAGGGTCTGGGCGTCCTTAATAAGCAGCATGGCCGTACGCTCGTCGGTGAACTTTTTCCCCTCATTCGCCCAGCGCAGGGTATTGAGGAATTCCTGCTGCGTCGCCACCAATTCCGGGCTGTAAATTTCCGCCAGAGGTTCTCCCTTTTCGACGCGGCGGCCCGTATAATTGACATGGAGATTTTCTATCCAACCCTCTATCTTGGTGTTGGCGGTCGCCAGTTTCTTTTCATCGAATTCGATGCGGCCCACCGTTCGGATCACCCTGTGCAGGGGTTTTATCTCAGCCTTTACAGTTCGGACACCGATCAGTTGCTGCTTGTCATTGCCGGGG
>JAMDBG010000124.1 GCA_023487865.1 Deltaproteobacteria bacterium
TGGGCGTCTTCTCCGATAGAACCAGTATGGAGAGAATCCTCTATGCCATCTTCGCCCATGAAAACTTTAAAAATAAAACCGGAGGCCCCTTCCTTCTCTCACTGACACAAAACTCTTGACGTTACCACGGTTCAGGGGCCCAATTTTCCCTTGACGGATGGATGTCTTATCCATTACCCTCGCCGAACATAACAAAATGATTCTCGGCAAGTCGGAACGTTCCGCTGCCAACCGCAACATAGCTGCCTCTCAATGCGGGCGAAAGGGTTTTGATGTTCAAAAAATACCGGTACGCCATATCAGGGCAAATGCAGACCCTCCTGTGCTGGATGATCCGGCTTTACTCCTGGACGTTCCGTCTGACCGTCGAGAATGAAGAGCCGTGGATGAGCCATCTGCGGGAGGGCGGCAGGGTCCTTCTCTGTGTGTGGCATCAGCAGTTTTTTGCCGCCATCCGGTATTTCAAATCCTATGAATCTTTTCAGCCCTCCCTCATGATCAGCCAAAGCCAGGACGGGGACATCATCGCCCGGATCGCCCGGCAGCAGGGCTGGCACCCCGTCCGTGGTTCTTCATCGCGGGACGGAGGGAAGGCCATGAAAGAGATCATCGAAAGGTTAAGCCAGTCGAGGCTGGCGGGCCATATCGTGGATGGACCCAGAGGACCGGCGGGCGTTGTCAAGGCCGGCGCAATCAGCATCGCGCGAGCCACGGAGGCCGTCGTCGTCCCTTTTTACACCTCCGCCGACAGGGCCTGGTATTTCAAAAGCTGGGACCGGTTCATGCTCCCGAAGCCCTTTGCCCGCGTGACCCTCCGTTTTGGAGAAATGATGCGCTTCCCCGCGGACGGGGAGGCGTGTCTTTTTGAAAGCCAGCGTGCAGAGCTGGAAAGAGTCATGCGGACCGGCCTTATCGGCCCTTTGGCTGGAGCGGCGTCGGCTGGACCCACCGGTTCTTGTCCCCCTCATAGAACCACTTGTCCGGAAAACCGCGATGCCGGATGAAGTTTGGATTTTCCGACCAGCGGATCAGGTCCTCATACGCCTGGTGGATCTTCCGGAACATTCCCGCGTCGCCTCCGATGTCGGGGTGGTGGATCTTGACCTGCCTTCGGTAGGCGTTCCTGACGATCTTCCGGAGTTCCGGGGAATTGAGGCTGGACTTTTCCAGATTGAGGTAGACCAACGAGGCCGGCGTGATGTTCGGGGTGTGGACAATCGGCGGTTTGACGGACTGCGGCGGCACATGGTTCAGGACGGCCTGATTCAGAACGTGAAGTGAGGCGAAATACCGCTTCTTTCTCCTCCCCTTTCTTCGGATGCATCAGGGGACCGATGATCGTCATAAAGACGAGAACCGCCAGGGCAAGAAGGAGGTTGAAGGGGTGAAAGATTGTTTCGGTGATCGGAATGATACCGATATCCTTTTCGAGAAAGTGTTTGGGGGTCGCAACAAGCAGCGGTGCCGAGGCGGAAAGCCCCGAATGCCAGAACGTTCCCAGTCCCAGATAGGCAGTGGCGACCAGGAGCCGGTAGTCCACGCCTCGTTGTTTCTTGACCATGAAACGGACGAAGACCGCCGAGCCGACGATGCTGAGGCCCCAATTGATCCAGGCAAGCCCCATGGAGACCAGCGCCATCAGGGCGATGCACCCCTTTGGACTTTTGGGCAGGCCAGCCAGGGCGTTCAGCAATCTGCTGAAGATGGGGGTTGTGGCGAGGATGTAGCCTGTCATGATGATCAGACACATCTGCATGCCGAAGGAAAGGAGGACCCAGAAACCGTTCCCCCAGTGTTGAATCAATTGATAAGCCGATGATTTCGTGAAGAACAATCCCAGAAAATAAGCGACAATCGTCAGTATGACCGCGATCACCCAGGCATCCGGCACCCAACGGGTACTCCATCGGGTGCTGGTCGAAGCAAGTTTCTGTAACATATCCACCTCCTAACATGGTTAATGCCATTGATGAATGAATCTGTTACGATATTGCTGTCCACGGATCTGCAGGAATGGTTCAGATAAGCTGTAGGCTCAGTCGAATCGGCTGACCGAATCACCTCCTTTCCCGTGATGAAAAACTCAACTGAACCTCTGACGTAACCCCCGTAGCCTCTTTACAGAAAAAGAGCGCCTTCGGGGGGCGGGACCGCTATGCTCGCCGAATGGAAGATGACAGGTTAAAGCGGGCCCAAGGAGTGGAAGGCTTCCCTTCGGGGAAGGCGAGCGAGTGAGGCATACTATAAAAGAAAAAGCACGTCAAGTCGATTGTATGTTGCGTCCCGGCACCGGTGACGACAACTGCCTTGCCGGACAGGCCTAACATTTGGCAGGGCATCCTGTCCGTTCGTAAAACTCCCCTGAAGGGAATCGTCAAAGCCCCAATTGCCGGAGCTTTTCAGGCGTCGGCCGGCCCTCTTCGCTCCAGCCCCGGACGGCGTAATAGTCTGCAAGCAGTCGTCCCATGGGCGGCAACTGGGTGGTGATCCCCTCCCCCTTGCGGTTGTGCGTCAAAAAGCGGGGGGGAAGGAAATCATCCTTGCGGCTGACGCCCAGGCGGGTGTTGAACAGCCGTTTGAGAGTGAAGATCCTCTCTCCGAGCGTCATCAGTTCTCCGATATCCACCTGCCGGCCGGTGATCAGGTTGTACCAGTCGACGATGTTCGTGGCCGTCACGGCCTTTCCTACCTGGGTAAAGCGACAGATGATCAGGGTGTCGTTCATGGTCTGATAGGTCTGCAGCCTGGCGGTCATCTCGGCCGTGCCTTCCACCTGACAGGAAGGGTGGGGCTTTTCGATGCCGATTTCGGACATGAACAGTGCCAGCTCGTAAGGATGGCTCCAGCTCGCGTTGTGGCAGGCGCCGCGGGCCGCAGTGCCGTAAGACAGGGCCTGGCTCCAGAACCGCCGCGGATCATGGGCTGAGGGCTCGAGGCCCTTGACATGCATCGCGAATTCGATGGCGTTGCGTCCCAGGGCGCGGGCCATGCGCAGAACCCCTTCGCCCATGAGTTCCCCAATCCCCTGACGAAGACCTATTTTCCGTGTCATCTCCACCAGGGCCTCGCCGCTGCCCCAGCGAAGTTCGATCCCGTCCGTATCCGCGATCGTGATCAACCCCTTTTCGAACGCCTCCATGGCAAAGGCGATCACCGACCCGGTGGACATGGTATCAAGCCCGTAACGGTTGCACAGGTCGTTGGCCTTGCAGATGGCGGCCAGATCCTGGACCAGGCACTCGCCGCCCATGGTGCCGATGGTTTCATATTCGGGGCCCTCGCCGTCCACGGGCCCATAAGGTCCATCGTCGATCCGGATATGACGGCCGCAGGCGATGGGGCATTGCAGACAGGCGGTTCGCCCCTTCAGGATAGTGTCGTGCATGGTGACCCCGGAAATCTTGACCGCGTCGGCCCAGCGGCTGGAGCGCCAGTTCTGGAGGGGGAAATTGCCCAGCTTCTCGTAATTTTCCACGCCGCCCGAAGTTCCGTATTTGCCGAAGGTCTCAGTCACCTTCCGGACATGGGGCAGGATGGTCTTCATCTGTTCCCTGAGGCCATCCTCATGGGCCTGTATGGTCTTCCGGGTTCCGAAGGCGACCATGGCCTTGAGGTTCTTCGAACCCATGACCGCGCCCAGTCCGCACCGCGCCGCCTGCCGGACGATCGTTCCCACATGGGGAATGCCGGCGATCCGGGCCAACCGCTCACCGGCAGGACCGATCACCGCGACGCTGGCCTTATCCGTCGTCTGCCCCTTGAGCCACTGGGCCGACTCGATGGAATCCTTGCCCATGACGGGATGTGCGTCCCGGATCTCCACCCCGCCGTCGTGGATCCACAGATAAACCGGCTTATCGGCCTTCCCCGTCACGGCAATCCCGTCGTATCCGGATTTTTTGAAATGGACCGCCCATGAGCCGCCGACATTCGACTCGCCCAGGATCCCCGTGAGCGGCGAGAGTCCCATGACATGATGCCGGCTCGAAGAGGGGACCCGGCTGTCGGTGAAGGGGCCGGTCATTGCCGCCAGGATATTCTCCGGTCCGAGGGGATCGGTATCGGCGGTTGTCTCGTCATAGAGCAATCTCACTCCCAAACCGACACCGCCGACGTATTTTTCCAGAAAGGAATCGTCCAGGTCCTGAACCTCGATCTTACGCCTGGTCAAATCGATCCGTAATATCTTCTTGTGGTAGCCGAACATCACATTTTCTCTTTCCGGTCAGCCGCCCGTTGCCGGCAGCAGAACTTTTATTGTTTCATCATTGTCGATCATGTCATCGAGCTTCAGGAGTCGCGCCTTGCTGAAAAACATGACATGGGCCCGGAGTTCGACATCGGAAACCGAATGGTCGTGGTGGATCATCTTGATGAGGTCGGGGGGAAATCGGCCGATCAGCGTCCGCAAGCAGACGGGGCCCGAAATCGAAAATTCGAGTTCCTTTCCTGCCACTTTGGTAAAAGGATCGGAAAAGAGAAACCGCATCCGGGCTGCCCTCAGAATGCTTTTTCGTACACTTTCTAGGGACCCTTCGCCCATGAGCGCCGACTCGCTCGAATGGTGCCGATATTTCATGATCGGCGCAACTTGTCAATAAAATAGTTGTGCCTTCTTCAAATGAATCTATGGAAAACCTATTGTATTCCTTCAGGAAACATCATTTTATTCAGCGGATATGACTGTCGGCGGGAGGGACCTCCCGCTGTTTCTTTAAAGGGAAGCGCGGCAAGGGCGACCCTCTTATCCGTGATCTTGCCCGTGTTGCCAATGATGAATGACCCTTGGAGGTGCAATGCGATGTTGCGGGGGGAACGAATTTCGGATACCATGCGCCGCACAACAGGGAAAAAGGGATGCAGATCCCTCCCCCTGCCACCCAAGCCACCGGAATATAGGTGAATCCATGTCCCGCGTATTTGTCAGACAGGCGACCTATGAGAGCCGTGTGCTCCGGCCGATGATATTCGAGATGATGGAGGCGATGGGAGGGGCGGAAATCCACAAAAACAGCCGCGTCCTGATCAAACCGAACCTCCTCTCCCCAGCCACGCCGCAGCAGGCGATTCTGACCCATCCTGCCGTCATCCGGTTCGTCGTGGAATACGTTCTTGAAAAGGGAGCGCAGCCGCTCATCGCCGACAGTCCCGCGATCGGCTCCTTCGAGACGATCCTCAGGCGAAACGGCATTCTCGACGCCCTTAGAGGCTGTGACTGCGAATGCCGGCCGTTTCAGAATTCAGTCGGGGTCGATGTCGGCGAACCATTCGGTGCGATCGACATTGCCGAGGAGGCCGTCCGGGCGGACGTGATCGTGAACCTCGCCAAGCTCAAGACCCACAGCCAGATGCTCCTCACCCTCGCGGTCAAAAACCTCTTCGGCTGCATCATCGGTTACCGGAAACCGGAGTGGCATATGCGGGCGGGCGTCGACAGGCAAATGTTCGCCCGGCTCCTCGTCCAAATCGGCCGGACGCTGAAGCCGTCGTTCAACCTCCTCGACGGTATCCTGGCCTTGGAGGGGGATGGACCGGGGCGGGGGGGAATTCCGAGGCAGGTCGGTCTCCTCGTGGCCGGGCGCGATCCCTTTGCCGTCGATCTCGCCGTCTGCCGGATGCTGGGCCTTGATCAGGAAAAGGTTCCGCTCCTGAAGGCCGCCGCAGAGAATAACGGACCCCTGCCCGAGCCGGAGATCGATGGGACACTGCCTGCGATCCGGGATTTCCGGCTTCCCTGCCTCACACCGCTCATCTACGGTCCGCGGTTTCTGCACGCCTTCGTCCGGCGACAGCTCCTCCGGCGGCCGGTCTGCGACGGGGGGCTCTGCCGGCTGTGCGGAGAATGTTGGAAGATCTGTCCCGCCGGGGCGATAACGCCGGAAGACAAGCCGCTCTGGTTCGATTATAACCGCTGCATCCGTTGTTACTGCTGTATCGAGATCTGCCCCTTCGGCGCCCTCCGTACCGCCGAGACTCTTGCCGGAAGGATCGTCCGCCGGGCGGCGGCGATGATCCTCCCGTCCGGTCCGGTGGGATAAAAGGATTTTACCTTTGCTGATGCTTATGCTACTGAACAACGACGATCGAGAAACGGGGCACGAGAAAGAGGAACGGCATGGTTGAACATTTCGTAAGCGGTTTGTCAGGTTACCTGCAGGGGTCTTACCTTCTCGCCTATCTGGCCGTCTACCTTGGGGGTGTCCTGGTCAGTTTCACCCCCTGCGTCTACCCGATCATCCCCGTCACCGTCGCCTTTATCGGGGCGCGGGGCAGCGTTTCCTTGCGCCGGGGGTTTGTCTTGGCGGTGATTTACGTCCTGGGTATGGCCGTCACCTATATGATTCTTGGCGTCGTTGCTTCCCTCTCCGGAAGGCTGTTCGGCCAGATCCAGACCAACCCCTGGTCCTATTTTTTCATCGGAAACCTCTGCATCCTCATGGGCCTATCCATGATGGATCTGTTTTCCCTCCGTGTCCGGACACCCGGTTTCGTGACCAGGATGCAGAGACAAAGAAAAATGCCCGGAATAACTGGTAGTTTCTTCGTCGGGGCGGCCTCCGGGCTCGTCATGGGTCCCTGTACGGCTCCGGCCCTCGCCGTGGTTCTCGGCTATGCGGCAACCCGGCAGAACGTGGTCTTCGCCTCCAGTTTGTTGTTTGTCTTTGCCGTCGGGATGGGGACCGTCCTTATCCTCCTCGGCACTTTTGCCGGTCTTCTGGCCGGCATCCCCAGATCAGGACCATGGATGGTGCGGGTCAGCCATGTCTTCGGCTGGATACTTCTCGGTGCAGGCGAATATTTCCTGATCAACGCGGGAATCCTCTGGGTTTAAGGAGACTGTAAATGGTGGATGCGGACATGCGAAAGAAGAAGTTTTGTGAATTTCTGTTCACCGGCGGATTCAAGCGAATCGCCATGGCCATGCTGAGCGCCGCTGTGTTGACTCTCCCCGCCGGGGCCCATGCGGCAATTCCCCAAACGTTCGACATCACGAAACTGACCATCGAGAGCAAGGCCCCGGACTTCGTCCTTACGGACCTTAACGGCCAAAAATTCCGTCTGAGCGACCATAAAGGGAAAAGACCGGTCTTGATCATATTCAGTACGACCTGGTGTTCCTTCTGCAGGGCCGAGATCCCCCACTTCAAATCCCTCCATGCGTCTTATGCCAAACAGGGGCTGGAGATCGTCAACATCGACATCCAGGAGTCGAAAGAGAAGGTTGCCAAATACGCCGCCAAATACGAGCTGCCCTACCGCACCCTGTTGGATGAAGACGGCACGGTCAGCGGCGTGTATGAAATCAAGGGAGTTCCTACGCTTATCCTCGTCGACAAAAACGGCATGATCGTCTGCCGTCAGTGCCGAACCGTAGATACGCTGCTCAAGACGATGATGAAAAAATGAGTCACGCTGCTGGCCGGATTTGACGAGACCATTTGGGTGATGCGGGATCAACCGGGTGGGCAGGAAGAAGGAGCGTCGAACCAACATCCCGGCAGCGGACCGGAACGGTATCACTGGTGTCAGGAGGCAATATGAGCGTTCTTATCCATTTTTCGATTTTTCCGACGGACAAGGGGACGAGCGTCAGCCCTTACGTGGCCAAGGCCGTACGGATCATCAAAAAGAGTGGTCTCCCCTATAAGATCGGTCCGATGAGCACGGCCGTCGAGGGGGAATGGAGCGAGGTCATGGCCGTCGTGGAGGACTGCTTCAAAGAACTCCGGAAGGAGTGCAGCCGGATTTACATGACGCTCCAGATGGACTACCGCGAGGGGGCGGTCAACCGCATCGAGGGAAAGATCAGGTCCATCGAGGAGAAACTGTAACCATCCGTGATCGGTTCCCCGTTTTTTGGGATCCCCCCCAGAAGACCTTACTTTGTGGCGCCTGATTCATTTTGGTACCACGCGATGGTTTTTGTCAGGCCGGTGCGGAAATCGGTTCGCGCCCGGAAGCCGAATTCCTCAAAGGCACGGGTCGTATCGAGCATCCGCCGGGGCTGGCCGTCGGGTTTGGCTGTGTCCCAGACGATGCGGCCCTTAAAGCCGGTCAACTCCACGATCAGGGTCACCAGATCCCGGATGGAGATCTCGAAACCGGCACCGATGTTGACGGGATCGGACTGGTCGTATTTCTCAGTCGCGAGGGTGATCGCCTCCGCGGCGTCCTCCACGTAGAAGAATTCCCTCGTAGCGGCGCCCGTTCCCCAGACAACGATCTGATCATCACCCTGCCGCACGGCGTCGACGCACTTCTTGATCAGGGCGGGGATCACGTGGGAAGAGCGGGGATCGAAGTTGTCGCCGGGTCCATAGAGGTTCACCGGGAGCAGGAAGATGGAATTGAAGCCGTACTGCTGCCGGTAAGACTGGGACTGGACGAGCATCATTTTCTTGGCGAGGCCGTAAGGGGCGTTGGTCTCCTCGGGGTAGCCGTTCCAGAGGTCGTCCTCCTTGAACGGGACCGGTGTGAATTTGGGGTAGGCGCAGATCGTCCCGAGAGCAACGAACTTGCTTATTTTTCTCAGGTACGCCTCATGGAGGAGCTGGACCCCCATCATGATGTTCTCGTAAAAGAGGGAGCCGGGATTCTCCTGGTTGAAGCCGATGCCGCCGACCTTCGCGGCGAGGTGGATGACCACATCGGGGCGCTGTTCATCGTAGAGACGGCGGATGTCCTCCGGGCGGATCAGATTGTAATCGGGCAGATCGGCGACGAGGATGTGGTCATAGCCGCGCGCCACAAAGGCCCTGATGAGGTGTTTCCCGAGGAAACCTCTGCCGCCGGTGATGGTGATGCGTTTATGTTTCATAGCTCTCAGACCATCCGGCGGTTGCCGCAGGCGTAGCCGGCGTCGACGAGGGTCTTCTCCTTCTTGGCGATCTCCAGATCCGCCGCCACCATCATATCAATGAGCTCCTCGAAACCCACCTTCGGTTGCCAGCCAAGGATCCTGCGGGCTTTTGCCGCATCGCCCAGCAGGACATCCACTTCCGTGGGACGGAAATACCGGGGGTCGATCGCCACATGCTTCTGGTAGTCCAGATCGAGTTTGGCGAAGACCTTTTCGGCAAATTCACGGACTGAATGGGTCTCGCCGGTGGCGATCACATAATCGTCGGGAGAGTCCTGCTGGAGGATCAGCCACATCGCTTCGACGTAATCCCCCGCAAAGCCCCAGTCGCGCTTCGCCTCGAGGTTCCCGAGGAAGAGCTTCTCCTGAAGGCCAAGCTTGATCCGGGCGGCCGCGCGGGTGATCTTCCGGGTGACGAAGGTCTCACCGCGGCGGGGGGATTCATGGTTGAAAAGAATTCCATTCGTGGCAAAGAGTTTGTAGGCATCCCGGTAGTTGCGGACGACGTAATAGGCGTATACCTTGGCGGCTGCGTAAGGGCTTTGCGGCTGGAAGGGGGTCGCCTCACCCTGGGGAGGAGGCGCCGCGCCGAACATCTCGCTGGAGGAGGCCTGATAGAAGCGGGCTTTGACCTCCGCCTTGCGTACCGCCTCGAGGAGCCGGATCGTCCCCAGGCCGGTCACATCACCGGTATACTCGGGCATGTCGAAGCTCACCCGGACATGGCTCTGGGCGCCAAGGTGGTAGATTTCGTCCGGCCGAATCTCCTGGAGGAGATCGGTGAGCTGTCCCGAAACAGACAGGTCGCCATAGTGGAGGTAAACCCGTGCCTTGGGATCGTGGAAGTCTTTGTAAAGGTGGTCGATCCGGTCCGTGTTGAAGGTGCTGGCCCGGCGGATGAGACCATGGATTTCGTAACCTTTCGCGAGCAGGAATTCGGCCAGATACGATCCGTCCTGACCGGTGATGCCGGTGATCAGTGCTTTTTTCATTTGTACCCCTTCGATTTTTTTCGGGTCAGGTCCTGAATTTCTGTTATTCCTGCCGCGGGCGCTAAATTCAAATCCAGCTCCAACCTCTCTGTTTGAATCCATTGCCGAGGGGCCGCTTATCGAGCGGCCCTATGTATTCCTATCATAACGTGGCGCTGATGACAATCGCAATGTCACCCCTTGTTGTCGTTGATCACCTTTGGCAGGCCGGACAGAACCAGGTTCCTCGACCGCCGATCTTTGTACGCTCGATTGTCCCACGGCAGCGGTGGCACGGTTTACCCTCCCGTGAGTAGACCTCCAAGTGGTTCTGATTCTCGCCGCTCCTGCCGAAGAGGTCCCGCCAATCGGAGATGCTGGTCCCCCGGCACTCCACCGCCCTGGGGAGAACCGTAGCAGATGCCTTCTGCACCTTACGCCATTCGGCGCCTGACAGGCCGCCTGCCTGCCGCCGTGGATCGATACCTGCGTGATAAAGAATTTCACAGGCATAGATGTTTCCAATCCCGGCGACGAACCGCTGATCCATGAGAAGAGATTTCACCGGGAGCCGCCTCTTTTCGGCGATCTTTTTAAGACTTTGCGACGGCAACTCTTCCAGCGGATTGGCCACCAGTGCAGGGGCGGTTTCCACTGGTCGTATGCAGAAAGTCGCGAACCTCCGGGGATCGATCAGGATCAGCCGTCCGGTGGCAAAAGAGATGATCAGACGTGTATAAGAAGGGGCCGGCCCGCCGCTGGTCTGCCAGAGGAGGCGGCCGGTCATCCGGAGATGCAGGGCCGCCGTGAGGCGGTCGTCCGACCGTTTTGGTTTGATTTTCTTCTGACCCTTTCCCGGCTCGGAAATGACGGGATTCTGTCCCCGCTTTCCCATTTCGATCCGGATGTACTTTCCCTGGCGATAAATACCCCCGATCTTCCGTCCGGCCAGACCCTCAACTTCCCTCTTTCCCAGGCGGGGATCGAGGATATCGATGCCAAGGATCTTCGCGCCCGGAAGGAACCCGTTCAACTGACGGCAGAGCGTCTCGACTTCAGGTAATTCGGGCATCGTCTATCCTTTGACGGTTTCATGAAAACCATACTGCGTGTGTTTCCTGGTCATTGCCTTTGACAGCCCGATGCAGGCTCGTCTTACTGACTCATGCACCGCTTGCGTCAGGAGGTTTTCCGAAGCCATGCTGATTTTATAACATGACTTTGCATACTACATGATGAGATGACACTGTCAATGGGAAATGCAGAAGGGGCCGAAGAAA
>JAMDBG010000089.1:0-10240 GCA_023487865.1 Deltaproteobacteria bacterium
GATGGCCACTGCCAAGGGACCCTTGAAATGCCCCTCCAATGCATTGAAACCGGTTTCGCGGGACGCGATGGAGAGCAGCGAGTTTTTTACGACCCTGAGTTCTGCGTTTGATCTGCGCAGGACAACCCTCAAAGCCGTCATCTTCGCCACATCCATACCGCTGTAACCGGTCAGAACTGCCAATTTGAAATCTTTCAGCTTCTCATGAAGTTCAGCAGCAACCTGCTCCTTCGTTCTCCGATCCAATCCTCAACCTCCTTTCCTTCTAAGATGTTTCCCGGGCCTTCCGAAAGAAAGCCCCTTTGAAAGTCAGAGAACCAAGCAGCATACAGGATGAGTCCCTTGACCAAAACGGTCACCTTTTTCATCACAGTCTCGGCAGGCCGATCAATGGCGTTTAAACTTCCCGTACCTGCTGTCTCAGACCCTTATTTTCAACTATCCCCTGACCCGGGTCACGGGATTACACACTTTTAACGGAGAAGGGATCTATCTTCACTCCGGGACCCATGACGGTCGAAAGAGAAATACTCCTAATATAGAGCCCTTTACTCGATGCAGGCTTCAATTTGATGATCATTTCGACCAGGGCAAGAAAATTTTCCTTCAATTTGTCAGCCCCAAACGATGCCTTACCGATAGGGCAATGAACAATACCTGCCTTTTCTACCCGGAATTCGACCTTACCAGCCTTCAGTTCCTGAACGGTCCTGCCCACGTCAAAGGTCACCGTTCCTACTTTCGGATTCGGCATCAGACCTCGGGGACCGAGTATTTTACCCAACTTACCCACACTCCCCATCATATCCGGCGTAGCTATGACCCGATCAAATTCGAGCCAGCCGCCCTTGATTTTTTCCACCACGTCTTCGGACCCGACGACATCGGCACCTGCTTCCAGCGCCTCTTTTTCCTTTTCGCCCTTAGCAAAAACCAGCACCCGGACCGATTTTCCCAGCCCGTTGGGAAGGACCACGGAACCCCGGACCATCTGGTCGGCATGCGCCGGATTCACACCGAGGCGGATGGCGGCCGCGACGGTCTCATCAAATTTCGCCCTCTTTACGGCGACAACCAAATCTATTGCCTCGCTGAAAGGATAGCGCTTTCCCATTTCAATTTTTTTTGCTGCTTCTAAATATTTCTTCCCTCTCTTAGCCATAACACGCCCTCAAATCGAAACCATCCTCCAGGGATAGAGTCTCCCCTTCATGGTCACTTTAAGACACCCGAAAAACCGATCCCTCCGACATCCGGCCGGAAGCACTCCGGGTCATCATCCTGTAATTTCAATCCCCATGGATCTCGCCGTCCCCTCAACGATCCTCATCGCGCCCTCGATATTGACGGCATTGAGGTCATTGTACTTCAGCTCAGCTATTTCCCGGACCTGCTTAACCGTGACCGCCCCCACCTTGTCGCGCTTGGGATCACCCGAACCCTTGGCGATTTTAGCCGCCTGCTTCAGCAGCACGGAAGCCGGAGGCGTCTTGGTCACGAAGGTAAAGGACCTGTCTACATAAACGGTTATGACGACCGGGATGACCATCCCTTCCTGGTTCTGCGTCTGAGCATTATAAGCCTTGCAGAACTCCATGATGTTCACTCCGTGCTGGCCGAGTGCCGGACCGATCGGAGGTGAAGGTGTTGCCTTGCCTGCTTTGATCTGAAGTTTAATATTCGCGATTACCTTTTTTGCCATTCTGCTCACCCTGACTGATATTGGAGGTTAAAAGAAACGGAAAGGGACAGTTGCTGACACCTTTACCATTCGCCTCTTATGTCTAATTCTGCATCACCTGGATAAAATCCAGCTCCACGGGCGTCGACCGACCGAAAATGCTGACAATCACGCGTAATTTACCCTTTTCCGGCTTCACCTCATCGATCAACCCGTCAAAATTGGTAAAGGGACCATCGATGATCTTTACATGATCACCCACATCGAATTTGAATTTCGGTTTGGGTTTCAGTGTCCCCTCGTCTATCCTTGTTCTGAGGTTCTCGACATCTTTGTCGGAAATCGGAGAAGGCCTGTCCTTGCTGCCGATAAAACCCGTCACTTTGGGGGTGTCTTTCACGATGTGCCATGTATCATCGTTGAGTTCCATCCGGACGAGGATATAACCGGGGAAGAACTTCCGCTTTGATGTTTTTTTCTCACCCGATACCAGTTCGACGATGTCCTCCTCCGGAATCAGAATGTCAGAGAAGTAGGCCTGCTTCCCGGCCGTTTCGATACGCTCCTGGAGAGAAAGCTTCACCCGGTTTTCAAAGCCGGAATATGTATGTACAACATACCACCTGAAAGCCATTGGATTATCCCAGCACAAGCCTGACAATCTTTGTCAGGCCAAAATCGACTATCCCCAAGAAAGTAGACACAATAAGCACCACGATGATGACTACAGATGTGGAAGCAAGGGTCTGCTTGGGCGTCGGCCATGTGACCTTTTTGAGCTCAACTTTCGAGCCTGCCAGAAACAGTTTAAACTTCTCGATAACAACCTTTATCCTATCCATCCGGCTTCCCCTGATTTCTCTATACCCGGTCCTTACTTTTAAATTGGCAGGCCAGGAGGGACTTGAACCCCCAGCATCCGGATTTGGAGTCCGGCGCTCTATCCATTAGAGCTACTGGCCTGTCCGGTCGATCGCGGCCGCATCATGCCTTTGAAGCTTACTTTGTCTCCCGGTGCAGCTTATGAGACCTGCAGAACTTACAGTATTTTTTCATCTCCAACCGATTCTGCATGGTCCTTTTGTTTTTGGTCGTCGTGTAATTGCGCTGTTTACATTCTGTACAGGCCAGGGTAATGATATTTCGCATGATCAAACCACCTTACATCAATGGAGCCCACGACCAGGATCGAACTGGTGACCTCATCCTTACCAAGGATGTGCTCTACCGACTGAGCTACGTGGGCCGGTTATCCTCATCTAAAGAAACCGCCCTCTCTCCGAAGTAACAACCAGCACCACAACCATCTTCACCTTGGCTGAATCGGCGGTGCTCCCATGGAGAACCGGCAACGCCTCTTGCCAGATAAATTGGAGCGGGAAACGGGATTCGAACCCGCGACCCTCAGCTTGGAAGGCTGACGCTCTAGCCACTGAGCTACTCCCGCTTATAATAATAAAACAACAGTACCTGCTATCCCCAATATCCCGGACAGCAACCTTCCACCGCAACAGACAACAGAGATATGGTGGAGGGGGGAGGGTTCGAACCTCCGTAGGCTTCGCCGGCAGATTTACAGTCTGCTCCCTTTGACCGCTCGGGAACCCCTCCATGCACTCGGTCATCTTCCTGGAGCTGGCGATGGGACTTGAACCCGCAACCTGCTGATTACAAATCAGCTGCTCTACCGATTGAGCTACGCCAGCGATCCTAACCATCTAAC
Organism: Deltaproteobacteria bacterium; assembly: GCA_023487865.1. Classification (GTDB taxonomy): domain Bacteria; phylum Desulfobacterota; class Syntrophia; order Syntrophales; family UBA5619; genus JAKAFS01. The sequence continues at coordinate 3,405 of JAMDBG010000089.1, forward strand.
ATAAAAAATCATTCGTCGAATAAAGAACCTTCGCACATTCCTGATAGGACCCTTTACAGTCTATGCGAAACGCAGATACTAATTTTTATGCACTGATTTGTCAAGATAATTTTTTAATTTCTACCCTCTCCGGAACGACCAATGAATTTCAGCTTCTTTCCTTAGATACCCCAACAATAACAATAAAGATCACTGTTCCATGGAAAAACCCACGTCACGCTCCGTGCTACACCCTGCTCCGCGACAGGCCCATGACAGTCTTGAGGCCTGACGCGATGAATTTATCGAACCAAGCGCACCTTAAATTATCTGATTTTGTTACGCAGTTATCCCGCATTCGAGGTGTTATCGACCAAGAGAGTATAATAAACCTAAATCAAGGCTTCATATAGAGGTTGATTATTAACACGTAAAACGAGAAATGTAAAGGATAATCAAAGTGAATCCCTTACCCGCTAAGCATCAAACTTTGGCAAGGGAAGCTTGATGAACCGGACACCCTCTTCTCGCATATGTTCTTCTTCGCTTTGGGTTGTGGTCCCTTGAATATTTCTCTTGTCTTCTTCTCCATGGTGAATCCGAAGGGCGACCTCCGCAAATTTATCGCCCACATCGTCAAAGTTCTTATTGATGTACTCCTGAAATTCTCTCAAGACCTTCAGTGGCGACACCCCAACCTCCGCTTTTTCTCGTGAAGAATGGCCGTCCCTTCCCATGACGGCCACTGAGGAAGGAATCACTGACGCATCGGTTTTTCCGCAGACGGGACAGGCAATGAGTGCTCTCGCCTTCTGCTCCTCGAAGGCCCCCCTGCCTTGGAACCACCCCTCGAACTTGTGGCCATCCCCGCATCTCAAATCGTAAACAATCACAATTTTCCCCCTGATACCGATGTCGGATTATATTTACCATGTCTGACGATAAAAAACAACCCGGCTTTCAACCTGCTTGCGTGTATCCTTGCTGTTGAGGGGCAATCCGCATCAATCAATACAAAACCAACCATCCAGGGATCGGGATCGCGAACGGATCACATTGGGTGCAAAAACCAGACGGCCCGATGGTAAAAGATCCTCCAGCAAGCCAATCTCTTTAGAATACATGAGGGATGAATTTTTTCAGCGCATGAAAATAATAATGGACATTTCCCGATAAATTAGTTATTAAGAAAGGATGTCGGGATGTGGCCCAGCTTGGTAGGGCACTGCGTTCGGGACGCAGGAGTCGCGCGTTCAAATCGCGCCATCCCGACCATTTTTTTCATTGCCGATCAGGTCGGAAGATATTCAGGTCTTGCGTCCGTGCCGTCTGGATATCCTTCAGCGCTATCCCGCTGCCGAGGCCATTTGAAAGATGGGCAGGTACATGGCAATGATCATCCCGCCGACCATGCCACCCAGAAAAACCATCATAAAAGGTTCCAACAGGGCAGTCATGGCACCGACCGCTGCGTCCACCTCATCATCATAAAAATCAGCAATCTTGGAAAGCATGGTATCCAGAGCACCCGTGGCCTCACCTACTGCAATCATCTGCACTACCATCGGCGGGAAGATGCCCGTTTCCATCAGTGGTTCAGCAATCGCCTTCCCTTCACTGATACTCTGCCTGGTTTTCATGAGGGCGATTTCGATAATCTTGTTCCCCGAGGTCCTGCTGACGATACCCATGCCTTCCATAATCGGTACACCGCTCTGCAGCATGGTGGCAAGGGTCCTAGTGAACTTCGCTACGGCTACTTTTTTCAACAGAGGGCCAAAAATCGGTGATTTGAGAACAAGAGCGTCGAGGGCCAGCCGCCCTTTTTCGGTCGCATAATACCGCTTGAAAACAAAAAAGAGGATGAAAAGACCGATCCCCATATAGGTAAAGTAATTCTGTGCGAACTGGCTGGCATTCACTATAAACTGGGTTGGTGCGGGCAGGGCCGAACCTATCCCCTCGAACATCTCCTGGAAGACCGGGATGACTTTCAAGAGCAGAATAGCCATGACGCCAATCGAAACGGCCAGAACAGTGATCGGATAGGTCATCGCCCCCTTGACCTTCCTTTTCAACTTCATCGCTTTCTCCATGTATCCAGACAGACGATTGAGAATCACATCCAGGACGCCGCCACTCTCGCCCGCAGCCACGAGATTGATGAAGAGGTCATCGAATATTGCCGGATATTTCTTCAGGGCATCGGTCAGTGTGGAGCCTCCCTCTATTTCCTCCTTGATGGAGTTGATCACCTTGGCAAACGCCTTGTTCCGTTCCTGTTTTGCCAGAAGATCGAGGCATTGGATCAGCGGAAGGCCCGCATTGATCATCGTCGCAAAGATTCGGGCAAAGACGACCACATCCTTCTCCGAAACCTTTTTCTTTAGAAAGGGAATATACTCCAGAAGATCCTTGGGCTTCTCGCTCACGGTGATGGATTTATACCCCTGCCGGCGCAACAGTCCTCTGGCGGCTGCTTCGTCGGCGGCATCCAGCTCACCTCTCTTCGTTTCGCCCTTTTTCGTTTCCGCCTTCCAGACGAATATCGGCATAATTATGACCCGTCTCCCCGCTTTCTGAAAATCTCATGAATGATGATCCCCGCAGCAACCGAAACATTCAGAGAAGCGACTTGTCCCCGCATCGGAATCGAAATCAGAAAATCGCACTTCTTCCGGATCAGAGATCTGATACCCTTGCCTTCGCTTCCCATGACCAGACCGATGTCTCCCTCGTAGTCCGGGGTATGAATACTCACTTCCGCATCCGAAGCAGCACCATAGATCCAGAAACCTTTCTCTTTGAGATATTCGATAGTCCGGACCATATTGACCACCATCGCCGTCGGCAGGCAGTAGACGGCCCCTGCCGACGTCTTGGCAACAGTCGCCGTCACTGAAGCGGAGCGGTTTTCGGGAATAATGACCCCGTTCGCTCCGCAACAATGGGCAGTCCGGATGATGGAACCGAGATTCTGAGGATCGGTGACGCTGTCCAGGAGGATCACCAGGCTGTATCGCGATCCTTTGTGGCGGTTCGCGAGCACATCGTCAACGGTAGTGTAAGCATGCTCCCGGCAGAGACCGACAATCCCCTGGTGAACCCGCCGTGGTGCCAATTTTTCCACTCCCGCCCGCCCGGTTGATTCTACGGGGATCCCGTTTTCCGCAGCGAGCTTCAGGATTTTCTGTACCGCACTCCTCTCCCGCCCCTCAGCAACGACGATCTTTTCAAGCAGCGCCGGATGGGAATGGAATATCTCCAGAAGAGGGTTGATGCCATAGATGACCTGCATGACCTCCCTCCAGCAAACCTAGTCGCGCTGCGTGAATCCCCGGACAATCTCGCCGGCAATCTCATCCGCCTCGCCGGCAGGATCCGCGGCCTGCCGGATTGGTCTTCCCACGACAAGGTAGTCGGAGCCGCTCTTTATGGCTTCACGCGGCGCCACAATCCGTTTCTGGTCATCGTCGGTCACCTCTTTTGCCCCGCGGATACCAGGGGTGACAATCAGGAATTCACTTCCGCAGGCTTCACGAATAGCGGCGGCATCAGCGGCCGAAGCCACGACACCCGATACCCCGGCATCCTGGGCCAGGCGCGCCAGGTTGAGCGCCGTTTCGCGCGTCCCTTTGTTGAATCCCATCATTTTCAAGTCACTGTCATTAAGACTGGTCAACACGGTGACTGCCAGGACAATCAGACTGGGATTACCAGACTGCTCGGTTAACCGCTGTACCCCCCTGACCGCCTCAACCATCATCCGCTTTCCGCCGAGGGCATGCACATTGAACATTGCCACCCCCAGCACGGAAGCGGCTTCCGCGGCACGGGCCACGGTATTGGGTATGTCATGAAATTTAAGATCAAGAAAAACCTTTCTGCCGCGGGCATGGATCTGCTGGACTATCTCTGTCCCATACCGGACAAACGACTCCTTACCCACCTTAAACAGACCGACGTGATCCCCCAGGCAATCGACCCAGGAAAGGGCCTCTTTAAGTCCCTCACCGACGTCAAGGGCAAAAATCAGTCTTTCCCGTCCAAGGTTATTCAACGTACTCCTCATCGCCGACAAATTCAGTGTCATCCGGTATCGATTTGAATTCTGCCTTGACCCTTTTCAATCCGTCGGGATGTGCATAAGTGACCTTCCCCGCCGCGATCTCCCTGAGGGCAACCACTATCTCCCGGTTGTTTCTCGTATCCGTCAAGGGCCGTGACCCCTTGAGGAGCTGCCGGGTGCGCTGAGTGGTCAGCAGAACAAGTGCAAAACGATTCTTCGCCTGCTGCAAAGAATCTTCTACGGTAATTCTGGCCATATGGTATAAACCTCCTGTAAATAAAAAGATCTTGTTGCTCGGGAAAGGTCCGAAAACCTACCCGGCCGGTCCCCTTCTCCGATACCGGTTAAGGGGATTCTGTCGTCGAGAAAAATGCCTCTATTCTCTCCAGGCAGCGGTCCCTTCGCGATTTTTCAGCAACATAGATAGCCCGGAACTGCTCTACCGCTTCGTCCAATTTTTCGTTGAAAATAATATAATCATACCAGCACGCCTCGCCAATTTCATCAAGAGACTTCTTGAGTCGGCGTTCCATGACATCCGCGTTTTCCCCCCTTTTGAGCAACCGGAGTTTCAGTTCGGAAAGCGAAGGGGGTAGAATGAAGACGGAGACCGCACGCGGATAGTGTTCTCGGATGGCTTTGGCTCCCCGGAGTTCGATATCTAAAATCAGATCAGCTCCCTGTTCCAGAAAGACGTCCAGCGTCTTTTTCGATGTCCCGTACAGCTGACCGTAGTTCTCCACCCATTCGACAAACTCTCCCCGGGCGATCCGTTCCCGGAACGCCTCCTCCGAAATGAAATGATAATCTTTGCCATTCACTTCACCGGGACGCGGGGCGCGCGTGGTAAAGGAGACTGAAAATCGGACGTCGGGATACATCCGGAAGATCTCCCTGCTGATCGATGTCTTCCCAGCCCCGGAGGGAGCGGACACAATCATCAATACCCCACGGGATTTGTTGTCGGGAATCTTATTCAATATTCTGCACCTGCTCCCGTAATTTCGCCAGTTCGCTCTTGATCTCGATGACATTCCGCGATATCTCGGCATCGCCGCTCTTGGCGCCGATCGTATTGACCTCACGGCCCATCTCCTGAATCAGGAAATCAATCTTTCTCCCGGCGCCATCTCCGACAGTCAACAGATCCGTGAACTGTTCGATGTGGCTGCGAAAACGAACGATCTCTTCTGTTATATCGCTCTTTTCCGCCATGATCGCCACTTCCTGAAGCAGACGAGACTCATCGATCACCAGGTCGCCCGTCAATTCCCGGATCCTGTCCCCGAGTCGCCTTTGATATTCGCAAACAACCTGAGGCGATCTTCCGGCAATCGCCTCCAGAAAACAGGCAATCAGAGACAGACGCTGCGTCAGATCCCTCTGCAGGCTCTCCCCCTCCCTCGCCCTCATCTCCGCCAATGTCCGCATCGCTTCATCGAGAAGCTTGGCCAGACCCTCCCAGAGGACGGTCGGATCCTGAAACGATTCCGTCGGAACAAAGACATCCCTGAAACCGGTCAGCATCGCCAGGGAGATCTCCTCTTCAAGCCGCAATTCCTCCTTCAACTGGCAAAGGAGGGCATGATAATTTCTGGCGAGGGGCAGATTCAGGGTCAAGCGACCGTTGTTCTCCGTGATCCCATCGCTTTCGACCCGGACAGTCGCTTCAATCCGCCCGCGGGAGAATTGCTCCCCGATCCTTTTCTTGATCTCGGTATCAAGTGACAAGAGCACTCCCGGCAGGCGCAGAGAAATCTCGAGATAGCGATGGTTGACAGATTTCATCTCGACAACAAATTTTCTTCCCGAAAGGATCGCCTCCGCTCTACCGTATCCGGTCATACTTCTGATCATTGAATCGTTTCCTCATCCAAAATGTTCTCTCCCTGGACCGGGAGGTCCCCAACGGCAGGAGAATCTTCTTCCTCTGTCGCCCTCAACTGAAGAATGTACTTCTCACGGATCCTGGTCAACATCCCGATTATTGCTACACCGGCATAATCCGGATAGGTCCACGGCAGTGTTTGAAATCCTTTATTCCGGTAAACCAAGGTCAGATCGGCGTAAATCCCGTCTCGCAGATAAGGACGATGACTGTAACCCTTCCCCGTTGCCAGGATCAAGTGGGCCCTGGCGAGATAACCTGGATCAACATTCACCTTCCGCCACCCTTCCTCCGAAAGTCTGCACTCCAGAGAGTTCGTCCATAATTTAATATCCGGCAGCGCTTCGGGTCGGATCAGCCGGTGAAAAGCAACAAGGCGGCGGATCAGCGAGTTTCCGAACTCCTTTGTATAATAATCGGTATAGGCAAAGGGCACCGGAGCGCTGATATAGTCGATTTTACCATACTTTTCCGACAGGGCTCGCACCGTATCCCCGAGTGTGCGGCCTTCGCCGGAAAAGAGACTGGCAATCAGCTTGACAGCCTCTGCCGGCTGCGGATGGCTCATAGAACCCTTTTCAGCTCTTCACGGGTCACGGTTGCGGTACCCACCTTACCTACCACAATTCCTGCGGCATGGTTGGCGAGATAGGCCGCCTCCCGAAATGTGGCCCCCGATGCCATGCAAAGGGCCAGGACGCCGATCACGGTATCGCCGGCGCCGGTCACATCAAAAACCTCCCGCGCTTCGGCCGGAAATGCCGTATGTTTCACCCGGCTGTCTTTTTCGAAAAGGCTCATCCCCGCCTCCCCCCGGGTGATCAGAATGGCCCGAAAAGCAAATTTCTGAAGTAATTTCATCCCGATCCGGACATGATCCTGCCCGTTTTGAATCTCTTC
>JAMDBG010000089.1:10250-40889 GCA_023487865.1 Deltaproteobacteria bacterium
AGCTTGACCAGCCTCATGATGATTGGGGGTGATGATGTCGAATCCCTCATACAGGGCAAAATCCCTCTGTTTTGGATCCACACAGGTGAAGACCGGACGGTCGGCAATCTCCCTGCGGATGCCGTCGAGAAGGGACCGGGTCACTACCCCTTTGGAGTAATCGGAGACCACCAAGGCACCCAGATCATCCCGTATCGATCTGATATGAGACAACATTTTCCGAATGCTTTTCACCTGTACGGGCCGGCGATCCTCCCGGTCGAACCGGACCATCTGCTGACCATGCGCGACAATCCGTGTCTTGAGCGTTGTGGGCCGTCCCTCCTCCACAACGATGCCGCCCGTATCCACACCCCTGCTTCGGAATTCGGAGATCAGCCTCGCACCGGTTTCATCGGATCCAACCACGCCGGCAAGATGCACCCGGCCGCCCATGGCAAAGATATTGTTCAGCACATTGGCACAGCCGCCCAGCATGAAATTATCCCTGGCCACCTCCACCACCGGAACCGGTGCCTCGGGCGAGATCCGGGAAACCCGTCCCCATATGAAATGGTCCGCCATGATATCCCCGACGACCAAAACACCGGACCGGGGAAAATTGTCAATGATCGCAAATGCCCTTTTTTTACTCATGATCCGCTGCATAGACATCCCACCAAAGCACCCAGGGAGAAAAGGTCATATTTCATAACGTGTTATGCTATTCGTATCCCTGGGGTTTGTCAACCCTTTTCTCGTAAACACCCCTACCGACATGGAAACATTCCCCATTGACTTCATGGAGATAATCAAGTAGTTGTGCTGTGTAGTCATTGGTCCAGGTTCAATGCCCACATCCCTTTTCGACTCAGGACACGATAATGATTCGCTCCGCCATTCTGGTCGTGATCGCCGTCGCTGTTACCGCCTTTATGTCGAGTTGCGCTTTTCTGTTCCCACTCATTTCGCCGGGCGAGAACAAGGTGCACAAGATCGCCAATCTGTGGGCACGAATGCTGCTCTGGCTCACCAGCACCCGGGTCGATGTGATCGGCAAGGAAAATGTCCTTATGGAAAAGCCGCAGATCTTCATGGCCAACCATCAGAGCGATTTTGACATCCTGATCGTCCTGGCATACATCCCCGGACAGTTCCGCTGGATTGCCAAAAAGGAGCTTTTCAAAATTCCCATCTTCGGCAAGGCGATGAGAAACGCAGGGTATATCGAAATCGACCGGCAGAATCATGAAAAAGCCCTGAAGAGCCTGGACGAGGCGGCCCAGAAAATCCGGGAAGGGAAGTCGGTCGTCACCTTCCCCGAAGGAACACGCAGCAGGTATGGAAAGATCAGGCCGTTCAAACAGGGGATGTTCCATCTGGCCATCCAGTCGGGCGTCCCCATCGTGCCCATCTCCATCATCGGCGCCCGTGAGATCATGCCGAAGCGGACACTGAAGGTGAAACCGGGCAGGATCACGATGGTCATCGACCGGCCGGTGGCTGTGGATGGATACACTCTTGAAACCAGGGGTGAGCTGATCGAAAGGGTTCGTCAGATCATCGTCAGTAATTTTGAGAATCAGGCCATATCGCGTAAGGATGCATCACTTGACGCCCCGAGAAAAGGTGCCTCGTGACACTGACCGAAGCCATCATCCTGGGGATTATTCAGGGGCTTACCGAACCGCTGCCGGTCAGCAGTTCGGCACACCTGGTCATCATCCCCGCATTGATCACCGGCTTCCACCAACCAAGCGTCTTCTTCGATGTGGTTCTGCACCTCGGTACCCTTGTCGCAGTGGTTTTTTTCCTGCGGAAGGAGATTGCCGACATCATCGCCTCCATACTGCCCGAAACAGCCTTGAAGGGCGCTCTCCCGGCAGCAACGGGGGAAGAAAGGACCGCCAACCGCAGGCTGCTGCTGCTGATCGTTGTGGCGACCTTTTTGACCGGCGTGATCGGCATCCTTTTCAAGGACCGGATCGAGCGGCTTTTTGAATCTGTAGAGACGACGGCCGCCATGCTTTTGATAACGGGGCTTTTGCTTTTCCATTTTCCTGTCGGACAGGATCAAGAAGGGAAAGAGAGAGAAGGGTGCGATGAATCTGACGGACGGGATCGTCATCGGGCTGGTCCAGGCCGCGGCGCTGATCCCCGGTATCTCGCGATCAGGTTCCACCATTGCCTTCGGGATCTTCCGGAGACTGGAGAGGGAAACAGCGGCCAGGTTTTCCTTCCTGTTGTCCATTCCGGCGATTGCCGGCGCCGCAGTCCTGAAAGCGGCCGATATGACGCAGATCCCCGCCGGGGATCTGATCGTCATGGGGGCCGGTTTCCTGTCGGCAGCCGGGGCGGGATTTTTTGCCTTGAAACTCCTCTTTATGGTAATAAACCGGACAGGGCTCACTCCCTTTGCCTATTACTGCTGGGGTGCCGGCGCCGCCACACTGATCGTCCGGGGCATTCTGCCCTGAAAGGATAAGCCGGAGAAACCGGTTGTGCTGAAAAGATGAGCGAGAGAAATTCTGTTCAGAGAAGAGCTGCGGAAATTGCCGGGGTCTGTTGTCTGGCCTTTGCTATTTTTCTGCTGCTGGCGCTGTTTTCCTATCACCCCCTCGACCCCTCCTTTACCCATTATGATCCGGACGCTCAGCTCCGCAATCTGACCGGTTCCGTCGGATCGTACACCGCGGATACGCTGATCAAACTGATGGGGGTCGGCATCTTCTGGCTGCCGGTGGTGCTCCTGGTAGCCGCTCTGGGGTACCTTCGCGAGCCACTCTTTAGGATCGGGCCAGCCGCCATCGCCGGACTCATCGGCCTTATCTTCGCCACCTCCGGCATTTCTGCCCTGCTCATCGGAAATATTGAGATCTATGGCACCGCCCTGGATGCAGGTGGTCTGATGGGAAAGGTCACTGCGATCCTGCTCAACGCCTACCTGCGCCTGGCCGGATCGCTGATCATCCTTGTCCTGATCATGATCATCGCGCTCATCATTCTGTTCGATTTCTCGGTCCTGACCTTCGCGGGAAGATCGACGGCGGTCACGGGAACGATTCTGAAAATGGGTGGAGGACTTATCGCTTTCTGCCGGGAGAGATTCAGAAAGAAGCCGGAAGCCTCAGCCATGATTGAACCGGATAAAGCGACAGCAACCGAACCGCTCATCGTGGAGACGGAGCAGGAAACTCTCAAGGAAAAACTGCAGAAGGCAGAGCAGACCCATTTTGAGTTCAGCAGCCGCTTGAGCGTAAAATTCAAGCTGCCTCCCTTGACCCTGCTCGATCGTCTGGTGAGGAAAGACACTCGGATCAAGCGGGAAAACCTGATCGCCAACTCCCGTACCCTGGAAAAGAAACTCTCCGATTTCGGCGTCGAGGGAAAGGTGATGGAGGTGAAGCCCGGCCCTGTCATCACCATGTACGAGCTGGAGCCCGCTCCCGGGGTAAAGATAAATAAGATAACAAATCTTTCCGATGACTTGGCACTAGCCCTTCGCGCCCCGAGCATCCGAATCATCGCCCCAATCCCGGGCAAAGGGGCCATCGGCATCGAGATCCCCAATCAGGAGCGTGATCCGGTCCGTCTGCGTGATGTTCTCGATCATGCGGCATTCAAGGATTCACCCTGCCGGCTCCCCATCGCCCTCGGGGAAGACATCGTGGGGGCACCCGTGATCGCCGACCTGATCCGCATGCCCCATCTTCTGATCGCCGGAACGACGGGTTCCGGCAAAAGCGTCTCGCTCAATGCCATGATCTGCAGCATCCTTTTCAAGGCGCCTCCGGATGAGGTCAAATTCCTCATGATCGACCCCAAGCGGCTCGAACTATCGGGTTATGAAGGGATCCCCCATCTCCTCCATCCGGTTGTCGTCAATCCGAAAAAGGCCTCCCTCGTCCTGCGCTGGGCGGTGGAGGAAATGGAGCGACGCTACCAGATCATCGGTGAAGTCGGGGTGAAGAGCATAGAGGCCTACAACCAGTTCCGCAGCGGTCACCGGCCCAGCCCGGACACTGTGATGCTTGCAGTCGGCAAAGAAACAGGAAAAGATCGGGGGAACATCACCAAAGCCCCTTTGATTCCGGGTGCCGATGGCCAGGCGAGTGCAACGGCCGGGGGTCAGCTCAATACCGGATCACTTCCGGACAAGCTTCCCTACATTATCATTATTATCGACGAACTCGCCGATCTGATGATGGTCGCTCAGAGAAATGTCGAAGAATCGCTGACACGCCTTGCCCAGATGGCCAGAGCCGCGGGGATCCATCTGATTCTTGCAACCCAGCGTCCCTCCGTGGATGTCATCACCGGAATTATCAAAGCCAATTTCCCGACCCGGATTTCATTTCAGGTCTCCTCCAAGGTGGACTCACGGACGATCCTCGATCAGATGGGGGCGGAAAAACTCCTCGGGGCCGGAGACATGTTGTTTGTCCCTCCAGGCTCATCAAGACTGGTCCGGATCCACGGCGCCTACGTCTCGGACACCGAGATCGAGCGGATCGTCGATTTCATAAAAAAGCAGGGGCAGCCGACCTACGACGAATCGATCACGGAGTTTGAGCCCGATACGACCGAGGAGAGACCGGAGGAGGATTCCGATGAAAAGTACGATCAGGCCGTCGAACTGGTGACGGATCTGGGGCAGGCTTCTATTTCTTTGGTGCAGAGGTACATGAAGATCGGTTACAACCGGGCCGCCCGGATCATCGAGCGGATGGAGGCAGAGGGAATCGTCGGACCGTCCGATGGTGTCAAACCCAGGAAAGTCCTCGCGCGAAAACTGCCGCGCTGAGGCTCTGAACACCCTGCATAACCCCGCATAAAAGATTATCTTACTACACAGTCGGGAAATAGGTCGCATGCCTGCCAAAAAGGTCCACATCGTCAGCCTCGGCTGTCCAAAAAATCTGGTCGATTCCGAAGTCATGGCCGCCGCTCTTGCTTCGGGCGGCTATCTCCTTACAGACAGGCCGGAGGAGGCCGCCGTCATCCTGATCAATACCTGCGCCTTCATCCGCCCGGCCAAGGAGGAATCGATCGAGGAAATCCTCCGCATGGCGGCCTGGAAGCGCGGAGGAAACGGGCCCTGCACACACCTGGTCGTGACCGGATGTCTCCCCCAACGATACGGAAGCACCCTGGAGGAGGCCTTGCCGGAGGTGGATCTCTTTCTCGGTGTCGCCGAAATCCCCCATATCGGTCGTCATCTGGACGGCCTGTTTCAGCCCGCACGACACCGGCATCACTCCATCATCGGCAAACCGACATTCCTGATGAACGCCGGACACCGACGCCTGATCTCGACACCGGCGCATAGCGCTTACCTGAAGATCGCCGACGGCTGCTCCAACCGTTGTTCCTACTGCGCGATCCCTACCATCCGCGGAAAGGCCCGGAGCAGGACGATCGACGACATCGTCGGGGAGGCGGAACTCCTTGCCGCCCAGGGCGTGCAGGAGCTGATCATCACCGCGCAGGATACAACAGCCTATGGGCTGGACCGGAAAGGACGGCCGACGCTGAGCCGCCTTCTCCGCGCCTTGACTCAAGTCGGCGGCATCTCCTGGATCCGCATCCTCTATACCTATCCGGCCCACCTGACTGAAGAGCTCCTCCGGACCATGGCCGCGGAAGAGAAAATATGCCGCTACCTGGACATCCCCATCCAGCACAGCGATGACGCGATCCTCAGGGCCATGCACAGACGGGGGGGAGGTGAACTGATTCGGGACATCATCAAAAGGGCGAGGGAAATCGTCCCCGACATCGCCCTCCGGACCTCTCTCATCACCGGTTTTCCGGGAGAAACCCCCAGGAGATTCGAAAACCTCCTCTCCTTTGTCCGAGAAATCCGTTTTGACCATCTGGGGGTCTTTACCTATTCCCCGGAGGAGGGAACAGAGGCCGCTACCCTTCCGTCACGCATTTCGGAGAAAGAAAAACAGCGGCGCCGGGACATCCTGATGGAGGTCCAGGCCGGGATCTCCAATGATATCAACAGCACTCTGATCGGCACGCGGCAGGAGGTCCTCGTTGAGGGGAAAAGTGATCTTTCCGGTTACACCCATATGGGGAGGTGCCGACGCCAAGCCCCGGAGATCGACGGCGCCACCCATATACGGGGAGGAGCGGCTGAAACGGGCCAGCTGGTCACCTGCCGGATTACCGCCGCTGATGATTACGACCTGTTTGCCGAAATCATCTGATCGATGAGCCGATCCTCATCCATGATGATAAAATCTTATTGACAGACAAGACATCCTTACGTATCCTCCATTCATGCAGAAGCCCTTTCTTCATTGAAGCGCCGCGCCCGCCGTTGCAGGAAACGGGATATGAGGATTACCATTTGAAATGTCGTGGGTTCGGCAGCAAGACCCCGAAGAAATAGGACGATCTTGGCAGCGGTATCTTCGAATCGATAAGGAGGAAAGAATATGAAAAAAAAGCGCTTTTTGTTTCTCGTTTTCATCATGGTCCTTCTGGCATCCGTCAGCTATCTGTCCCTTGCGGATCATTGGCAGGTCGGCGCATCGGAAGCCGTCGCCCTTCCGGAGCTGTTTTCAAGCGCCACGGTGAAAGGGAAGGCAGATGCAACGGTCGGCCGGAAAATTATCAGGCAGCGTCACGTCAATATCAATTTAAATGTACTGATGAAAGCGGACGGCTCTCCCACTCTGGACAACAAGGCGTTGAATCTGAAGCTGAATCTCTTTGACGATGTGGCCCTGACCGCAGTCATTGACAAGACAGAATCGGTGTCCGCGGGCGGCCGTTCCTTCCTCGGCCGAATCGCTGACGTTGAAGGGAGTTTCGTCGTCCTCTCCGTTTTCGACGGCATCATGGCCGGCAACATCACCGTTCCCGGGGCATTCTATCAGGTGCGCTATGTCGGCGAAGGGGTCCATGCCGTTTACCAGATCGACCAGTCCGCCTTTCCTCCCGAGCTTCAGCCTATCCCCGTACCTGATCGGGGCAGCGATTCATCAGGAAATGCAGTTCCGGAGAAAGGGGACAGCGGCGGAACGATAGACGTCATGGTGCTTTATACGCCGGCGGCGCGCAGCGCCGCCGGCGGTACGTCAGCGATGCAGGCCCTGATTACCCTGGCGGTTTCGGAAACGAACACCGGCTATTCCCAGAGTCAAGTGACCCAGCGGGTCCGTCTGGTCCATTCCACAGAGGTCAGCTACACCGAAGTTGATTTCGATACGGATCTGGCGAGATTAAGAGGCAAGACGGATGGGTACATGGACAATATACATGCCCTACGTGACCAGCACGGAGCGGATCTGGTCGTATTACTTAAAGGAGGAGGCGATTACTGCGGCCTTGGCTATATGATGACCAGCCTCGCCAGCACTTTCGAGAGTTATGCCTTTTGCACTGTGCGCCTGGATTGTGCGACCGGATATTATTCTTTTGCCCACGAGATGGGGCACAACATGGGATCCCATCATGATCATGCCAATGCAACTGGTACCGTCATTTATCCTTACTCGTATGGTTACCAATCCCCCTCAAAGGCCTGGCGGACGGTCATGGCTTATGATTGTACGGGCACATCCTGTCCGCGTATCAATTACTGGTCTAATCCCAATCTGACATGGACGGCGACGGGAGAACTGATGGGTGTTTCCGGCACGGGAAGTACCGCTGCCGACAATCACCGTTCACTCAACAATACCGCTTACACGGTCGCCAATTTTCGGCAAGAGGTAGCCACGACGACAACCACAACGACCACCACCGTAGCACCGACAACGACCACCACAGTGCCGCCGACGGAAGGGGGCGGTGGAGGAGGCGGATGTTTTATCGCAACGGCAGCCTATGGCTCCTATCTCGATCCCCATGTACAGGTTCTGCAGAACTTTCGCGATCGGCATCTGCTGACGAACGGACCGGGCCGGGTATTCGTTGGGCTTTATTATCACTATTCCCCACCGGCGGCCGCCTTTATCGCGGATCACGAAATCCTGCGGGCAGCGACACGCGTCCTGCTGACGCCCGTGGTCTATGCCGTCAAGTATCCCTCAGGTTTTTTGGGGGTCTGCTTTCTCGCGGTGATCGTGAGCGGCGGCGTCTATCGGAACCGGCGGAGAGTCTCCCGTATATAGACATTTCCACAAAAACAAAAATAGGAAGTCAAATCAATCCGTAGAGATGCTGCAATCGCTGATCTACAGGGGGAAAAACGCGTGTCATGACGGACAACAGGCATTCAACGAAGAGACCGGACGTAAATCCGTGCTGGGTGAGATCCTCACGCCGACGCTGCCCTTGAAGTCATTGCGAATAAATGGCCCCGGGCCCGGACAGAGTTGAGGTGGGTCCGACCGAGGCCGAAAAAGCCGCCGGAGAGTCGTTCTGCTTCAGGAAAATGACCAGGATAAAAAGAGGGCGCCTTCCACACGGGAAGGCGCCCTCTTCATGTTCTGTTCATCCAGAGAGTCCTGAATTGGGAGTCTATCCGATGACTATCATGAGCTGATCCGTTTCCACACTGTCATTGGCCTTGACTTTGATTTCCTGCACCGTGCCGTCAGCCGGTGCGTAGATCGGATTTTCCATCTTCATGGCCTCGAGCATGATGACCTCATCGTCTTCCTTCACCTGGTCGCCCACCTTGACCAGAACCTCCAGGATCTTACCCGGCATTGGGGCTTTCACCTCTACACTCATTCCCACTACCTCCGTCTTATGATGAATATCGTTTGTCGTCCCGCAGCCTACGTCCCGCTGCAACCCCATTTCCCGTCCAGACACAGCCTTGATGGCGGAAAGGGTCCCGCCACATATTTTCCTTTTCCGAATCCGTCACGTCAGCGGCTTTTCTATACTTACTGATCGATCAAGTCAAGACCAAAGTATCTTTTTCACCTTTGATCGGACGAAATCCTACTGGCCGGTCGAACGGGTGAGGCGATAGACGTAGTCCAGCTTCCGTTTTAGTTCCTCGTTCTGTTCCTTGTGGTTGGGTACCATTCTCCATTCCTGTGACTGCTCCGCCAATGCCTGCTCCAGCTCCCAGCCATGTGTAAAACTCTTCCCTCGGAGCTGGTTGACGGCCTCTTTCTGCTCGTTTGTGATTGTCGGATCATTGATTCGGTTCGCCACCTGGTTCGTTATGACAAGATGAACGATCTCCGCCGCCGCCATGACAAGATCTTTCTCTCTGTTCGTCAGGGTCATATGCTGGTCAAGGGCCTTCTTGAACTGATAAGCCGAAGGGAATGTTTTTCCCCGGACATCCACCAGACCGGTCACGGATATCCCCGCTGCCTGGATCCGTTTTTCCGCTGCCGCTGTCACACGGTACTCGACAGGGATAAAGGTCTTCTGCTGAAATACGTTCTGCAGGAAAAACAGGGCGATGAAGCTCAATACAACTGCCGCCAGCGGCGTCACCACCCAGGCTGCTGTGATCTCCCCAAGAATCCGCCAGCGGATACCCCGCCCCCCTTTGACAAGGCCGATGCCGATGACCGATCCCACAATGGCCTGGGAACTGGAGACAGGGACCAGTGGAAAGGCCGGTAAACCGTGGCTTAGAAGAAACCCTTCCAGATCTTGCGAGGCAAAAAGAAACAGAACCAGGGCGTTGGCCAAGACGGCTACCAGCGCGGCGACCGGGGACATCTCGGCAATCCCCTCTCCCACGGTTAGCATCACCTTTTTCCCGTAGGTGAATGTCCCCACGGCGATGGCGATAGCGCCGATGAAAAAGAGCTGTTGCGCCCCGTTCAGTGTGAAAAGACCGAGAAAAGAGATATTCGAAAAGGGTGAGATCGGAACAAAGATGCCGACCACATTGGCGATATTGTTCGCCCCCAATGCATAGGCGCCGGCAATCCCCGCGACCAGCAGACCCGCCCGGGTAAAGGCATCCAGGCTGAACATATTGATCTTCACATGTTTCATCCAATAGGCTACCACCTTGTAGAGGAGTGCGGAAAACAGCGCCGCAAGGACGGGACTGACAAACCAGCTCAGGACGACCTTTTCCAGGGCGACAAAATCGATCAGGGCGCCGGCGAAGAGATCCCAGCCGATGATCGCTCCGACAATGGCCTGTGTCGTGGAAACGGGGTAGCCGAGCTTGGTCAGCCAGTAGACGGTCACTCCCGCCGCCAATGCGACGACGAAGGCGCCGGCGACGGCGTTCACCGCACCCAGTTCGCCCAGCGTTTTCGCAGCACCGGCCCCGCTGACAACCGCCCCCAGGATGACGAAGATGCCACAGTAAAGGGCGGCCTTCCGGAAGCTGATCATTCGGGTTCCGACGGCAGTTCCGAATACATTCGCCGCGTCGTTGGCCCCGAGCGACCACCCCAGAAACAGACCGCTGGACAGGAAAAAGGCAAACATACCGGACTCCTATAACATGCGCTTGATGACGTAAATATTGAGACGGTCGGCGACATCCTCGGCCTCGTCCGCAATCCGGTCTACCTGCTTCACGAAGAAGCGCAGATGCATCTTATGACTCAGATGGAGGTCATTGCGTCCAAAGATCGCCCGCTGGAGTCTGGTGGAGGCTTTATCCGACTCCTTTTCCCAGAAGGAGACCTTATGGATATGGTCGGCCACCGCATTGATATTTTTGAAGAAAGCACGGCAGGAGCGGACATCCGCTTCCACGGATTCAACCGAATACGAAAGGAGCTCCTTGAAATCCTCATGAAACTCGGCACAAATATCGGGACGTTCGATTTCAAACTGCCAGATCAATCCCGTGTAACGGTCCAGCAGGGCGTCCATGTCCTCCAGGAGTTCCATGACATCACCCCGGGATTCCGGAATGAGCGTCTTTTCATAGAGGTCCTTTTCGAGGGAACGCCGCAGGGCATCCCCTTTATGTTCGGTGTCGCGGATACTCTTAAGGAACGTGGCATAGACCTCCATATCTCCCTTCAGATAGGTATCCATCCCCTGCTTGCAGAGCAGGCCCGCCTCGCTGACACGGTCCAGGAACTCATCCACCTCTTTTTCAATCCCGATCTTCCTCTTTAAAATGCCGTCTGCCATGACATCATCTCCTTGATTGATCCCGTTCCCTTGCGATTACACCTCAACACTTCTTGACAACATTGTGAGGATAAACATAATGTGTAATAAAGCAAATTAATATTTCTTATGCAATCGATAATAAGGAATTATAACTACATAATGCCAGCTCTTCCTGGACGGGATTATCGGCAGGAACTTCTCCCGAGGGTTGGCCTTCTATCTGGACCGATATGAAGGATACTTGGAGGCTTTGCGACGGATGGCCTTCCCGCATTCGATTCCCCAAGCGACTGCAATACCGAAAAGTTGAAACATCTCCGATGGCGAACCGGAGCGGATTAAGACCTTGAACCAGCGGCAGGGTCTTCAGGTGCGATAAAGACGGAGGAGGTACATGACAATGCCAAGAACTCTGCAAGTTTTTTCGGATTATATCTGACCCTGGTGCTACTTCAGTACCGGGCGTATTGAAAGGTTGCGAAATCATTTTGAGGTTGAAATCCAGTGGAGGGCTTTTCCTCTCCACCCCGATACACCGGAACAAGGGCTTACCCTGGAAGCGCTCTTTGCCGGCCGGAACATCGACATCCCTCGGGCAATGGCCCGTTTGAAAAAGGCGGCCAGGGATTTGGGTTTGCCCCTCGGAGAAAGAAAAAAGACCTATAACAGCAGACTCGCCCAGGAACTGGGCAAGTGGGCGGAGACAAAGGGCAGAGGGGATGAATTCCACGATGCCGTGTTTCGAGCCTATTTTGTGGATGGCAGAAATATCGCTAAATCTGATATACTGGTGACGCTGGCGGGAGCGGCAGGGCTTTCCGAGAAAGACGCCGGAGAAATCCTGCAAAGCAGAGCGTTCAGGGAGGCTGTTGATTCCGATTGGGCTCTCTGTGAAAGATTGGGAATATCGGCAGTTCCAACATTTCTGCTCGATCACCAGTCGCTGGTCGGGGCACAGCCCTACGAGGCCCTGGAACAACTCCTACTCGTCAACGGGGTGAAAAGAAAATGAAGAATTTGAACCAAAAGAATGCGAGGACGCATCATGGAATGCTGCTCCTGTTCGGCTTTTCTCTCTTTCTCGTGTCGTGCCTGGGCTGGATATTGGAAAAACCCTCCTTCGTCCTTCGCGAGATCACCCTCACTCCCCGCTCCTTGACAGAGATGACCCTTCTTCTCGGTTTGGACATACAAAATCCGAATCGCTTCGATCTTACACTCAAGTCTCTTGAATATACGGTTTATCTCAACAATGAAGAAATCGGAAGCGGTCACCTGGAAAAGGAACTCCTGATCCCTTCGTCATCAATCACACGGATGCAGGCGCCTGTCGCTGCCAGCTTCAAAAACTTGGCTGGAAGCCTGAAGTCCATCATTTCCGGCATTGCCGGCAAAGACATGGCCTACAAGATAGAGGGAAAGGCCAACGTCAAAGCGCTTTACGGAAGCTTCAATTTCCCCTTTTCGAAAGAGGGGCGTATCCCTTAACCGATGCCTGCCGGTATTCGTTAGCAGTTTCTTTTGGCAAGGCAACGATTGCGACGGCGGTGACTCCTTCTCCTGCACGCTATTCCGGAATCGCTCTCCTGCTTAGACGCCGCACTGCCGGAAAAAACTCCTTGACATGGAAAGCCGCTTCTCTTATGAAATAACCATATGTAAATGTGGGTCCGTATCGGCTTGCATTATCTGTACCGCTTCTCGCCAGCCGGGAGGTGCCCGGAGGAGTTGCAGGGACCCTTATTAGCGAATGGAGGAAGAAATGAAAAAAATGTTTGCCGTCACACTGATGCTGCTTTTTCTCTCCGGCTGCGGAGCGGCAGCCAGACAGTCTGAGTTCTATGAACACGACACCATGTACAAAAACGGGAACCACCTCCTGTTCAGTATTTTAGGTTACAAGAATGTCGATAAGCAGGTTCGGCAGTCTGAAACACAGAAATGGTGGGGGATCCCCGTCGAGGCGCCGAAGCAGTAGAACAAGCCCTGGGGAGCCGGTCGGCTTTCCTTCTTCGGAAGGTTCGACCGGATCCCTGTCATTTCTTCTGGCAATCATCTCGACGGTCAACTGGGTCGCGACGTCAGGTAAGACTCCCAACTCTTTAGCGTCTGCTGTAAGGATTTAATAACGCCCATTGTCTGGGTCGGGGCAATCGGTGTGAATGGACCGTCATAAACATCGCCTGAAACCCTCATCCGAATTTTTTAATCATACCACTCTTCTGCACAGCGAGTCTTTAGAAATAACCAGTTGTTATCCATTATATGATTATTATTAGTTTGACTAATATAACGAAAGGGATAGAAATATCTGCATGATCAGTCGCCTGATGGAAGCACTCCGAGGGAAACCAAGGTGCGCTCGCTGGCAGATTCGCAACCCAACCGTTTCGACATGGAGGCCTTTTATGGATATGACCTGTTTACCCGACAATCCGTATCTGTTGCTGACACCGGGACCTCTCTCGACGACCAAGAGCGTCAAGGCGGCGATGCTCAGGGACTGGTGCACCTGGGATGATGATTACAAGCAGCTCGTGCAGGAGGTCCGAACGAAGCTGATCCGGCTTGCCACTGCCAAGAGCGACGACTACACCTGTGTCCTCATGCAGGGGAGCGGCACTTTTTCCGTGGAATCGATCATCAGCACGGCGCTCCCCGAAAGCGGAAAACTGCTGGTCCTTCCCAACGGCGCTTACGGGGATCGAATCGTCCAAATCGCCAAGACCCTGAAGATCGACTGTGTCTTCAACGACAGCGGGGAGCTGGAACCACCCGATCTCGAAAAACTGGAGGCGACCCTCAAAGAGGATAAAGTGATCACCCATGTCGCCGTCGTCCACTCCGAAACGACAACGGGGATGCTCAATCCCATCGAAAAGATCGCACAGATCGTCAAGAAATATGGGAAGCTCTTCATTGTCGATGCGATGAGCAGCTTCGGTGGCGTACCGATCAACATCGAGGCGATGGACGTCGATTACATCGTCAGCAGTGCCAACAAATGCATCCAGGGAGTCCCGGGTTTCGGCTTCATCATCGCAAAAAAAGCGACCCTCCTGCAATGCAAGGGACAGGCCCGCTCCCTGTCGCTCGATCTTTACGACCAGTGGAACACCATGGAGAACGACAAGGGAAAGTGGCGCTACACCTCTCCAACGCATGTCGTACGCGCCTTTCATCAGGCGATGATCGAACTGGAGGAAGAGGGTGGAATCACGAAACGGACGGAGCGTTACCGGACCAACCATCGCACATTGGTCGATGGGATGAGGAGACTGGGATTCCAGACACTCCTCCCGGATGCCTATCAGGGGCACTTCATCACTTCTTTTTACAGTCCTGAAAGTGAAAGATACAGTTTTAAGACCTTCTATGACCTGCTCAAACAGAAGGGATTCGTGATTTACCCTGGGAAGGTTTCCAAAGCGAGCGCCTTTAGAATCGGGAATATCGGGGATGTTTACCCCGCGGATATGGAACGGCTTGTCAAGGCGATAGAAGCCTCCATGTTCTGGAAGGACTGACGGCACGATCCAAAAGGGGGGATAGACGGGGGACACGCATTACATGGGTCCCCGGCAGAAGAGCCGCTCACAGGAGGTGACCATGATAATAGGAATTCTTAAGGAAATCAAGACCGAGGAATACCGCGTCTCCATGACGCCGGCAGGTGCGGAGATCATGAAAAGCCACGGTCATTCGATTCTGGTCGAGAAGAATGCCGGGACCGGCAGCGGATTCGACGACAGGGCCTACACCGAAGCGGGCGCCAGGATCGTCAAAACCGCAAAGGATATTTACGACCGGGCGGAAATGGTGATGCATGTCAAGGAACCGCAGCCTGTCGAGTATCCCATGATCCGGAAGGATCAGATTGTCTTCACCTATCTCCACCTCGCGGCGAATGAGACACTGACCCGGGCGATGATCAAGACCCGCTCCATTGATATCGCCTACGAGACGATCCAGAAGGCTGACGGCTCTCTGCCCCTCTTGATCCCGATGAGCGAAGTTGCCGGACGCATGGCGATCCAGGAAGGGGCAAAGTATCTGGAAATGGAGTATGGCGGGGAGGGGGTCCTCCTCGGCGGCGTTCCTGGCGTGGCACCGGCGAAAGTCCTGGTCATCGGCGCGGGAACAGTCGGCACGCAAGCGGCCAGGATGGCCTGCGGTCTCGGCGCCCGGGTGTACGTAATCGATTCCTTTCTGCCGAGACTCCGCTATCTCAATGATGTCATGCCGCAGAACTGCTTCACGCTGATGTCCTCACCGGCAACGATCCGGAAACTGATCCGGGAGGCGGATCTGGTCATCGGTTCCGTCCTCATCCCCGGGGCCAAGGCCCCTAAACTCGTCACCCGCGAAATGGTCAAGACGATGAAAAAGGGATCGGTCATGGTGGATGTCGCCATCGATCAGGGGGGATGCTTCGAAACCTCCCGGGCCACGACTCACAAAGATCCGGTCTATACGGTCGATGGGGTAATTCATTACTGTGTGGGTAATATGCCGGGCGCTGTCGCCAAGACCTCGACCCTGGCCCTGACCAATGCGACCCTCGCCTATGCCGTTGAAATCGCCAACAAGGGATGGAAAAAGGCCATGCAGGAAAATATCGAGATCAGGAAGGGCGCCAATGTAATCCAGGGCAAGGTCACCTTCAAGGGCGTCGCCGATGCCTTCGGCCTGAAGTACGCACCGGTCGACACGCTTTTGTAGCCACCCGCCTAACCACACCCCCTGTGGTCCGGGTCCTGGTCCATTGCGGGATCCGGTCCACTATAAAAAAGTCATTCCGGCAGCCACGTTACAACTCTTTTCCAACACCAAACCATACTGGAGTGGGTATGTCGATCATTTGCAAAGGGACAATCCAAACCACGATCGGATCGAGCCGAGGAGCAGCGGCCAAAGAACAGCCATTTTACTTGACAACCACAGAACTGGGGATTATTCTAAAACCGTATTCGGCGCTCCGTTTACAGATATGTTCCAGAGCACGGCAATTTATTCCTGCATCTGTTCTTTCAGCGCTGATGATTCCTCGTGCGTCAAACGCAGGTCAAACCTTTAACCTTTAGACCTTCAGGAGGAAGCCATGGCCGTCAAGATTCTGATCAAGAGAAAGATCCCGGAAAATATCAAAGCGACCCTGTTCAACACCCTGATCCGACAGTTGAGGATACTTGCCACCCAACAGAGCGGCTACATCTCGGGAGAGACCCTCAGACGGATAGATCAACCCAATGAGTATCTGGTGATCAGCACCTGGAAGGACATCGCTGCCTGGAACGCATGGAAAGAGCACAAGGAGCGGGCCGAGATCCAGAATCAGATCGATGTCATGCTGGGTGAACCGACACAGTACGAGATTTTCGGACATCTGTGATCCAATACCGTAACCGTCTGGATTCCTGAATAGACCGACCGGCAACCGACCCAATGGACCGGCGACGTTGAAGGGCTTCTATTATCACCCGTCTGACTCTCCTCCCCAATGAACCGGGTCCGGATAGAGGAAGGGGAGAGGATCCGCGATAAACAGCGAAGGCCGCTATCCCGCTTTGGATTGTCGGCCTTCGCTGTTTCAGATGCTGATATGACTTATTTCTTCTTCAGGAGATGGACGCTGCGGGGAATTTCGACCTCAACCTTATCCGCAAGTTTGAAGTGTTGCGCATCCCGCGGGTTGTACTGGTCGATGATCATTTTCTTTTCCCCGATCATGACCGTGCACTTTGCCAGTGAGCCGGCATACATATAAGTCTTCAGGCTCCCGCACAGGATGTTCTTGCCTCCCTGCTTGCAGTCGATTGAGAGGGAGACGCTCTCCGGACGAATGACCATGAGGACATCATCGCCGGTGCGGATATCATCCTGTTCGAGGGTGATTTCGAACGTCCCGTAAGGGGTCGAGACGGCCGTATTACGTGTCACCGGATCGATAGACTCGATCCGGCCGTCCATGAAATTGACATACCCCACAAAGGCGGCGATGAACTCGTTTGCCGGTCGCTCATAGATCTCGATGGGGCTTCCGACCTGCTCGATCAGACCGTCCTTCATGACAACGAGGCGGTCGGAAATCGCCATTGCTTCGAACTGGTCGTGCGTGACGAAAACCGTCGTGATGTGAAGCCGTTCCTGGAGCTTCCGGATCTCCTCGCGCATGACGAGTCGGAGGTTCGCATCGAGGTTGGAGAGGGGCTCGTCGAGGAGCAGGACTTTCGGTTCGAGACTGAGCGCCCGGGCAAAGGCGACGCGCTGCTGCTGGCCACCGGAGAGTTTGTCGATCATCCGATCGCCGAAGGCCTGAAGCTCGACCATATCGAGAAGTTCGTGGACTCTTGCGGCGATCTTATGCTTAGGCCACTTGTTGATCTTCAAACCGTAACCGACGTTTTCCGCTACGGTCATGTGGGGAAACAGGGCGTAGTTCTGGAAGCAGATCCGCGTATCACGGAGATTCGGGGGAAGGTCGTTGATCCTCTGGCCGTCCAGGATGATATCCCCCGAACTGATATCGGTGAAGCCGCCGATCAGACGCAGGAGCGTCGTCTTTCCGCAACCGCTGGGGCCGACGAACGTGACCAGCTCACCCTGTTTCACCTCCAGCGAGACCCCTTTCAAGACCTCATTCGTTCCATAGAACTTGTGGATGTTCTTGAGAATCAACATCGGTTTTTCAGCTTCTTTGCCGTGCATGGATCATGAAACCCCTTTCTGAGACATGCTGCTGCCTATTTTTGTCTTCTTGCTGATGAAATTCAGTGCCGCCATGCAGAGCATGACGATGAGGATCAGTTTGATCGTGGTGGCCGACGCGATGCCGATCTCCCCGTATACCGCTGCGTCAAAGATCTTCACGGCCGCCAGTTGGAACCCGGGGCTGACCAGGAAGACAACGGCGCTCAAAGAGACGATCGCCGTCATGAAGGTGTAAATGAAACCCGCAATGAAGGCGGGAAACATGATCGGCAGGACGATCCGGAAAAAGGTGGTCATGAAACTCGCCCCCAGATCCGCAGAGGCCTCCTCGATCTCGATATGGATCTGATGGAGTTTGCTGATCCCCGCCTCCACTCCCACTGCGAGAAAGCGGAAGACACAGTTGAGCGCGAGGATCATAATCCCCCCCGTGAGTCTAAAGGGGGGGGCGCTGAACGCGAGCAGATAACCGATGCCGAGCACCGTTCCGGGAAGGGCGAATCCGGAAAGGGAAACCATCTCGATAAAGCTGCGGCCGAAGAATTTTCCCCGGACGATGACATAGGACAGAAGAACGCCGATCACCGCCCCGATGACCGCCGCTACGAAGCTGACGCGGATGCTGTTGTAAATCGCCTGATTGGAGGTAAAATCGAGATAGTTCGAAAGGACGAATCGATCGGTCACTCCGAGGATCTTATAAAAGGAGGCGGCAACGACAACGGCGAAACAGATGAAGATCGCCCCTGCCGCCGCTGTGGTAATGATGACGAAAGGGATCTTGATGAGGGGTGTGATCTTTCTTGGTTCAGAAGCGACAGGTTTGCCGCCGATCGTCGTAAATTTCTTCCCCTCCAGGAGATAATTGTGAATGAAAAAAATCAGGATACAGGGGGCGATCAGGACAACAGACAGGACGCTCCCCATGTTGAAATCAGACTCCCCGGTGATCATCGTGTAGGTATCCGGCGCCAGGAAGGGGGTTCGCCCGCCAAGGATGGCGGCGTTCCCGAACTCGGCAATCGTCATGACGAAGATCAGGAGCGCCGCCTTCAGAAGTCCCGGCGCCAGAAGGGGGATCGTAATCGTCCTGAGAATGGTCGCTTCCGACGCCCCCATGTCATAGGCACTTTCCTCTAGGTTGGGATTGAGCGACATGAGGGTGCTTTCGATCATCATATAGGCGAGTGGAATGAACGCGAGCGTCTGCGAGATCACGACGCCGCCGAAGCCATAGAGTTCCCAGTGAAGGTCGAGCGCCCGGGTGATGATCCCGTTCCGACCGAAAAGGATAATGAGCGAAAGGGCAAACAAGTATGGTGGAGCGATCAAGGGCACGAGCGAGATGATCTTCAGGGGTTTCCGGAGGATCCAAGGTCCCCGTGTGGTCATGTAGGCAAGACAGAAACCGATGACGAGACACACGACCGTATTGATCACGCCCAACAAGAGTGTGTTGAGCAGCGACTGATAATAGTAATTCTTGCTGAAAAAATTCTGATAAAATTCCAGTGTAAATCCGGACGGTCCGCGGAAGCTCTTGATCAGGACTGCGAAGATGGGGTAGAGGAGAAAGAAGGCGAGCAGCAGGAACAAAAAAGCGGCCAGGATGTTGACCATGTTTGCATTCAAGAAATCCTTTACCCGGCTGCCGCTACTTGACTGCAGTTTGAGGGACAATTCTGCTGTCGCCATCTTTCTCCTCCAGTGACACGAATGGTCGTTGACTTTATTTGAAGTCGGTTCTGAACTTCTGTTTCCAGATGTCGTTATTCTTGGGACGATCTTCTGCGGCCTTGCCCTGATCGATTTTGACGAATTTGGGCAGGGTCTTCCCATAGAGTTTGTTTGCCGCCGGCCTCGGCGTCACATAGCCGATATCCGCCATCAATGCGCTGAATTCGGGAGTCCCCAGGGCGTCGATCACCTTCTTGGCGGTGGCGAGCTTTTTCGTCCCCTTCAGGATCAGGGCAAAGGTGCCGTCGTAGCCGGTCCCTTCCTCGGGAATGGTCCAGATCAGAGGATAGCCGTCGTCGAGGCGCTTCTTGACATTCTCGTCGGAGGTGAGCCCCAGCATGAATTCCCCCCTGCCGACCAGATCGGTCGGGGCGTTACCGCTCCGGGTGTAGTGGTGGATGTTCTTGTCGAGATCGGCAAGATACTTCCATCCGGCGTCATCTCCATAAAGGGCCAGGAAAGTGTACCTCATCATGTTAGCGGTACCGGAACTGAGCGGCGATGGCATGACGATCTCGCCCTTCCATTTTGCATCCAGTAGCTCTTTCCAGCTTTTGGGCATTTTGTAGCCCGCCTTGGCCAAACGGTCCTTGTTGCCGACCAGAACGAAAGAGAAATTGGCGATGTTGTACCAGTCACCCTTCGGGTCCATGAAGACATCCGTGACACCTTTCCAAGCCGGGGACACATAAGGAATGGACCAGCCGCTCTTCTTGGCCATGAAGGCGAGCGGCGAACCGCAGCCGACGATGATGTCCGCGTTGAAATTCGGAGCCTCCGCCTTCACTCGGGCTTCGATCTCGCCGAATGACTGGAAGGTTTGGTTGACAGTGATCCCTGTTTTTTCTTTGATGAAATTGACGATCTTGACATTGTTTTCCGGAGAAGTGCCCATATAGGCATTGAGATCCTCAGCTATGGCGCTGCCGACAAGGGCTACGGAAAAAATCACGGCGATGACTACTGCAATGAACTTTGCTTTCATAACGTTCCTCCAATTAAATTTAAAGAATTAAATGTTAATCTTCAGAAACCGGCCTCTTTGCTGTGTCACCCCCTTTCACTCCCTAATGAACGAATGAACGAAAAATCCCCTATCCGTTGCAGCATCGGGAATACCTATTTTGCTTAACAAAATATCATTGGTCTGTCAAAGCAGAGAGAAGATGCCCCGCAGAGGAACCATTCAACATACCAGTTCAATGCATAGATGCTATTTCTATATCTTTCGCAGTATAAGTCAAATTAATAATAATCATACAATCCATGATTTTCTATTATCAATTTTTCACAAAGCCCATTATTCCGCTGGAAACAACAGTCCACACCTCTGTCTGATAGAATGTTTCGAGCAAGGATAGGGAACGATGAGTCACTCCGTAAACCGGCTTCGGCTGCAAGGGGGACCAATGGCCTTCCCGCCGATCATGACGGGAAGGCCGGATACGAGATGACTAAAGGTGATTGATCTTGATGTGGATGAAGATCTGACGCTTTTCCAGTTCCCGGAAGATCTCCTCCGGATTGAAGGCGAATTCGGGGATGACGACACCCTTGTACTTCACTTGTCCTTTGGCAATGATCTGTGTCGCGATCGCCATCGGGATTCCCACGCAGCGTGTATAGGCGCGCAGTTTCTCCCATCCCTCGACCGATCCGTCCGATGCCGGATGGGTGTGCGTCAGGAGGTACTGCAGCTTCTGGCCGCCTTTCGTCCCCGTCACATCGATATGCAGGGCATATCCGTAGAGTTCCGTCTCCTGTCCGACGGGATACTGCATCAGGTAGGCCGATACCGCATCCATGATCCCGATCTCCGTACCGGCAATCCTGATCTTGTCGTTCCGCAGAATTCCCCAGTCATAGAGCGCCCGGACCAGCTGCATGTTTTTGGGCGGCCAAGTCCCGCGGACTTCGATGAGTCTGGCCTGCTTGCCCTGCTCTGCGAGATAAGCCGCCACCGTTTTCGTTTCGGAATGGGGGATGATGTACTCGGGATGCGTTCCGTAGGGACCCGGCAGTTCCACATCCAGCGGTCTGGCAAACGGAGGGACCTGGATGAATTTGCCGTTCTCATAGACCACGCGGCTCGGGAGCCTGGGATCGTACTCATAGCTGGTTGTCTCCGTGATCGACGCCGAGAAGGCGATCGGCCGGAAGGCGCCATGGCTGATCCGGACCGTGTCGATCGTATCAAGGCGGTCAATGGCATACCTGGCCATCATGTCGGTTGTCCCGGGCGTCATGCCGAACCCCGGGACATGGGTCCGTCCCTTCTGCTTGAAGAGCTGATCGTATTGATACTCCTCGCCAAAACCGTTCAGGTTGACCCCGTGACAGCCGGCCTCCGCGATACAGGCCGTGCTGAGTCCATTGAGCGTGATCGTCGTGCCATCCATGACGACGTCGTATCCTTTCATGATCCCGACTGCTGCGGCCCGGTCCCTGACATCCACTATTTTAAAATCGACGCGTGGATCGTTGAGCCACTTCACCACTTCCCGGCCGGCATTTTCATCATGGTCTCCGATGGTAATCTCTTCGAAATCGGAGAACTGCACCAGATCCAGCGTCGCTTCACGGCAGATCTTCCCTGCCCCGCCCAGACACAATACTTTCATCACTTCCGATCTCCTTTATATTTAATAGGTCAGACCGCGCTCGACCTCCCCGATCGCGTCATCGAGGATACCCAGGGCCCAGTCCAACTCCTCGCGGGTAATGACCAGAGCCGGCCTGAGGGTGATCATGTTTCCGTCGATCGTCTTGAAGGCCAGCCCCTTCTCCAGGCATTTGAACATGATCATCTCCGCTTCGCGGATGGCCCGCTCTTTGGTTTTCCGATCCCGGACGAGATCAATGCCGATATGGAGACCGATCCCCATGACGCGGCCGATAAGGCGATGCTTCCCGGACATCTCCTGGAGGCGCTTCAGTGCGTAGGCGCCCAGACGGGCGGCATGGTCGCAGAGGTCGTTCTTCTCGATCACTTCGATTTCCGCAAGGGCGGCCGCCGCCGACAGGGCGTTCTTCTCATGGGTGTAATGTCCGATGGAGCGGTCCTGACAGACATTGTATTTCTCCCGTGTGACGATCCCCGCCAAGGGGATCATCCCGCCGCCAAGCGATTTGCCCAGAACCAGGATATCGGGCGTCAGGTAGTGCTCGCTGGCGAACATCTTTCCCGTCCGGCCGAAACCCTCGATGATCTCGTCAAAGATCAAAAGCGCGCCGTAACGTTCGCACAGCTCCTTGACCCCTTCCCAGTAACGCCTGCTGGGGACGACAGGGGTTGCGGAAACCGGCTCGCCGATCACCGCCGCCATATCCGGTTCCCGCCGCATGACGAGCTCGATCTGTCTGAGACATTCGGCGTCGACGTCCTCCTGTCTGGTGAATCCCCAGGGATTGCGATAATAGTTCGGAAACTCCACATGAAAGGCGCCCGGAACGAGAGGGCCGAGACCGCCGTGAAAGTGTTCCTCCCCCCCGACACTCGACGCACCGAAACCGGCACCATGGAAGGAGTCCCAAAAGGAGATCGTCTTGAAACGGCCGGTCACGAGTTTCGCCAGCTTGAGCGCCATCTCGATCGCATCCGTCCCTCCCGGGCAGAAAAGGGAGCGGCAGAGGTCTCCGGGTGTGATCTCCGCCAGCTTTTTTGCGAGGCGGACAGAGGGGATGTTCGTGTAACGGCGGGGGCAAAAGGACAGAGACTCATCGAGCTGTTTCTTTACGGCCCGGACGATCTCCGGATGATTGAAGCCGGCGTTATGGACGCCGTTGCCGTGCATGTCGAGATACCGTTTGCCGTTCATGTCCTCGAGCCAGGCGCCCTGGGCCTTCGCAATCACATTCAGCACGGGGGTGGAGAGGCTCTGATGGAGAAAATACCTCTTATCCTCTTCAAACCACATCCTGGCTTCACCGGAGAGGTTTCGTTCCCAATACCTCTGTCTGGCAGTCGTGGTGTTGATGTCCCCCTGTTCGGCCTCCGGCCGTCCGCCCCTATGATCCTGCCTCTCATGCGCCATGTACAGCCTCCTGTAAAATCGGATGGGAAGGAATGACGAGTTTGTCCATTATTCGTTTATCGATGTTCCGAAGCAAGAGAAATAAAGTGATTACTACCATAACAAAAGAAAATTTGACGTCTCTGCAAAAAATCCATATGGTCTAACAAGGGAGGATGTAACCTATGGAAAAGCTGCACCGATCGGAAGGCGATATCAATATCTCCCCGCGGCGAAAACAATGGCAGGATGAGAATCTCGATGCGGAAACAAAGGCCCTTCTGGAGGAGGACGCGAAATATTTTCTCAAGCAGGCCCTCTCGACACCCTGTCTCAACGTCATGCACGCCTGTGACGGGATCTGGATTGAAGATCTTCAGGGACGGCGTTACATGGATTTCCACGGCAACAACGTCCACCAGGTCGGCTTTGCCAACCCGATCGTTCTCAAAGCGATCAAGGAACAGCTCGACCGTCTCTCTTTCTGCACACGGCGCTATACCAATCGGGTGGCCGTCGATCTGGCAAAGAAACTGGCGGAAATCGCCCCGGGCGATCTGAACCGGGTCCTCTTCTGCCCTGGCGGGGCCGAGGCGATCGGTATAGCCCTCAAGCTTGCCCGCATCGCCACCGGCCGCCACAAAACGATCTCCATGTGGGATTCCTTTCACGGGGCCTCGCTGGATGCGATCTCGATCGGCGGCGAGGCGATCTTCCGCCAGGACATGGGGCCTCTCCTGCCGGGAACGGAACATGTCCCTCCTCCCGATGAATACCACTGCATCTACGACTGCCGCGGTCGTGGCGGCTGTGATATGATGTGCGCCCGCTATGTGGAGTATGTCCTGGAGAAGGAGGGAGACATCGCTGCGGTGATCGCCGAGCCGATCCGGAGCACTCCCTATATCCCGAAACCGGAATACTGGCAGATCATCAGGAAGGCCTGTGACCGCCATGGGGCGCTGCTCATTTTCGACGAGATTCCCCACGCCCTCGGCCGGACCGGTCGGATGTTCACCTGCGAAAATTTCGGCGTGGTCCCCGACATGCTGGTCATCGGCAAGGGATTGGGCGGCGGCGTCTTTCCGCTGGCGGCCCTCATCGCCCGTGAGGGCCTCGATGTGGCAGGAGATCGCGCCCTGGGACACTATACCCATGAAAAAAGCCCGGTTGCCTGCGCAGCGGCACTGGCGACGATCCGCTATCTCGAAGAAAACAAATTGGCCGAACACGCCCGCACTTTAGGGCAACATGCCCTCAACCGCATGACGGGGATGATGGAGCGGCATCCCCTGATCGGCGATGTCCGTGGGCTGGGACTCTTCCTGGGCATCGAACTCGTGAAGGACCGGACCACCGGCGAGCGGGCAGCGGAAGAAGCGGAGGCGACGATGTACGCCGCTCTGAGCCGTGGCCTCAGTTTCAAGCTCACGATGGGAAACATCCTTACGCTGACACCCGCCCTGACTATCACTCGCGAAGAGATGGACCGGGCTCTGGATATCATCGAAGTTTGCCTGACGGAGGTGGAAAAGATCCGCTGAGAATCGTTTTGGCTATGGAACCTCTTCAAGATGAAAGGAGGGCGTCCCGTTGTCATAGGTCCGCTTCGTCAACAATCCTTGACAAACACCCAAAGTGAAGCATACAATAAGCGCACTTAATAAATTTTGCGCTATGAATAATAAAAGGTTATGAATCTCAATCAACTGAAGATCTTCTACATGGCTGCAAAATATGGAAGCCTCAGCGCCGCTGCGGGGGCCTTGTATATTACCCAGCCCGCCGTCACGAAAGGCATCCAGCGGCTCCAGGAATATTACGAAATCAAACTTTTCAACCGCTTCGGGAAGAAGATGGCCCTGACCGATGCGGGGGAGGTCCTTTACGGTATCGCCGAATCCATCTTCGAGATGGAGAATCAGGCGGAGGAAAGCCTCCGTGACTTTCAGCAGCGCAAGAGGGGCTTTCTCCGGATCCTCTCCAGCGAAAGTTTCGGCTCCTATTATCTTCCTTTCATCATCAACCGGTTCATCCAAGCAAATCCGAAGATCAGGATCTCGGTGGAACTCCTGCCGACGGAACTGATCGTAGAGAAAACCGCAACACTCGCCAACGATCTCGGTTTCATATCCTATCCTGTACCCCACAAGAAGCTCTTCATACGCGAAGTCCTGGAAGACAGCTACCAGATCATCGTTCCTTCCGGACATCCGCTGGCATCAAAATCGGTCATCGAGCCGGGGGATCTGGAGGGGTATGCCTTGATCGTCCATGAAAAAGGATCGGCACCCCGTATGAGCACCGAGGATTTTGTGAAAAGGCACAACATCAGCGTCACTGTTCCCCTGGAACTCTCCAACAACGAGGCCATCAAGACCGCCGTAGAGGAGGGGGTAGGCATCGCCGTGATCACAAGGCGCGTCGTCAGCAAGGAGCTCATGATGGGAACCCTGATGGCCATCCCCTTGTCCGATCCCGCCATGACGAGGAAATTCTACCTGATCCATCACAAGGATAAATACATCTCCCGCCCCCTCCAGAGTCTTATCGACATGGTCGATCAATGGGCCTCCGAATACCGCCAGGGAGAACTTTAGCTTTTGTCTTTTTTGAAAACGACTTTTCACAGTCTGATTTCGTATCGAGGCGGCGCGATATCTTTAACGGGAAATGCCATTCCAATAAGCCGATGGAGTGTCTGGAAAACGGATAATTTCTGACTACAGACTGTTGACGCGAGGGGTATTATGAATCCTGAAGCAATGCGACACCGGGCAAAAGAACTTTTCTCGAGCCGTTTTCACTGAAGCCAGGTCATCATGGCCGTGGGCCAGGAAAAGATGAATACAAAAAACGAAGCGCTGATTAAGGCCGTGGGGGCCTTTGGGGGCGGTATCGGCGGCAGCGGGCGGGTTTGTGGCGCCCTGCTGGGAGGGGTGGCGTTCATCTCCAGCCTTTACAGCCGGGGGAATCTGGCTGAGAAAGAACACCCCCAGATGTGGCGGTTGAGCCACAAGCTGAACAAAAAATTTGAGGAACTCACCAAACCTTTTGGCGGCGTCAACTGCTCGGATATCGCACGGGTGAACTGGTCCGACAAAGAGCAAACCAAGGAATTTTATAACAGCCCCGACAGCCGCTTGCATCACTGTCTTCAATTGGTTGAGGATACCGCTTCTGCACTGGGGGAGATCCTGGATCAGGCGGATGCGGAAGCAAAATTGCAGTCTGTGTAGTCCCGTCAGGAAATCATGCGATCACCGGAGAAGGAAAAAAATCCAGGATCGGGGAAAACCGATTTACCCGACTGCCACGGAAGATACCTTAATCGCTAAGGAGGAATGCCCTGGAGGAGTTCAGTCGAAAGGCATTGGAACTTGGGGCCGAAAAGGCCAAGAGCATCGATACCAATACGATCATCGGTGCCGAATGGAAAAGGGAACTTTTCTCCCTCGCATTAATTGAATAATCATAGAGCAAAAAAGGAATGGCCTCTGTCTTCTGCAAGCCATGCGTGATCAAATCCCCTTGCAAAAGGACGGCTTTATGCTGATCATTGCGGAACGGATCAATGCCTCGCGAAAACAGATTGCCCTGGCCATCGGCTCCGGGGACCGCCCCTTCATCCAGGAAGAGGCGAAGGCACAGACCCAGGCGGGCGCTCATTACATCGATGTCAATGCCGGCACCTTCGTCGGCGGGGAGGCCGACAAACTGAAATGGATCGTGGAGGCCGTCCAGGAGGTTACGGACCTGCCGCTGTCGATCGACAGCCCCGATGCTGAGGTAATCAAAGCGGTGATGCCGTTGCTGAAGAAGACCCCCCTCATCAATTCCATCACCCTGGAGCCTTCACGGATCGAAGGGATTCTTCCCCTCGTCGTGGAGCACAAGACCAAGGTGATCGCCCTGTGCCAGTCGGAACAGGGGTCGGCCGAGACAACCGAGCGCAAAGTGTCTCTGGCGGGGCAGCTGGTGGAAAAGCTCACAGGAGCGGGTGTCCCCCTCGATGATGTCTACATCGATCCCCTGGTATTTCCCCTGTCGACCGATCCTCAGTCGGCCAATGCGACATTGGTTGCGATCGGCGAGATCATGAAGAAATTTCCGGGCGTCCACACCATTTGCGGTCTGACGAATGTCTCCTTCGGACTTCCCGCGAGAAAGCTCGTCAACCGGGCTTTTCTTGCCGCCGCGATCAGCAAGGGGCTGGATTCGGCCATCATCGATCCCACGGACAAGCTCCTCTATGCGATGCTGAAGGCCGCCACGCTCGTCGCCGGCAAGGACGACTTCTGCATGGATTACATTCGCGCCTTCCGCGAGCGCCGTCTTGAATAGCAGGGAGGATGCCATGTCGGCAGGTGAACCGGACCAGGAGGGACGAAGGATCATCATCGCCTGCCGTGTGATGGAGCCGGAGCTGGCCCACGTCGTTTCGGAGGGGAAGGGAGCGGATGGTCGGACGGATATCCTCTACCTGGAACAGGCCCTCCACCGAACACCCGACAAACTGTTCATGAGGGTCCAGGAAAAGATCGATCAATTTGCACAGACTGCATCGCGCATCGTGCTGGGCTACGGCCTCTGCGCCAAAGGAGTGGTCGGGATCACGGCCCGGACATCTGAGTTGCTCATCCCGCGCTGCCACGACTGCATCGCCCTTTTTCTCGGTTCACCGAACCGTTATCTGGAGATCTTTCGGAAAAGGCCGGGGACCTACTACCTGACACCAGGCTGGGTTGCGGAAAAGAAGGATCCTTTGGGGATAATGGAGGAGCAGGTCTCCAAGTTCGGACGGGAGACGGCGCAGTGGGTCATCGATGAGGAATTGAAGCACTACACGCATATTGCCCTGATCGATACGGGAGTGGAGGAGATGGCGCCGCTCCGTGCACGGGCGATGGAGAATGCCGCTGTCCTAAAGAAGCAGTATGAGGAGATCCCTGGCAGTCTCGATTACTTCCGCGAACTCCTCAGCGGCCCTTACGGGGAGGGAAAATTCCTGCGCCTCCGGCCCGGGGAGAGGTTCACCCCGGAGATGGTCTTTTAGTTTTTATCCCTTAAGGGCGGAAGATGGGGGAAGGCATCCGACATGTGGGGGATGAAGAGGGCGGCCATGAACTCCTGCTGGAACTCTTCTTCAAGGGTCAATTCCAGATATTCGATCTGCCTTGCAACCGTCTCGGCCTCCAGACGTTTGTCGCGGTTCAGTAGAGCGATCCTTGCCCCGTCGCCCGCCGCATTCCCGACGGACGCGACGTGGTCAAGATCGCAATCGGGAAACATCCCGAGAATCATCGCCTCCGTCTTGTCGATATAGCTTCCAAAGGCACCTGCGAGGATCACCCGGTCCAGCTTCGCGATCCCCAGCCTTTTCATCATCAGTTTCGCGCCGGCGTAAAGGGCGCCTTTGGCGAGCTGGACGCTCCTTACATCCTGCTGGTTGATCGTGATGGCTCTGTCCAGAGCGGTTTCTTCCGGCCAAGCGATGACGAACTCCGGTTTCCCGTCGGTCAAGCGGAGCCGCGCTGTTGCGGAATCGGTTCGAAAGCGGCCGCTGTGCTCGATGATCCCCGCCCGGTAGAGCTCAGCCACCCCATCGATGATCCCGGAACCGCAAATCCCCTTGGCACCGGTGACCGGGAACTCCGGCCGCCACCGCTCCTCACCGATGACCTTGAAACCGACATCCAGCGTATCGGGATCGATTCGAATCCGCTCGATCGCCCCGGGGGCGGCCCTCATGCCGAAGCGGATATGCGCCCCCTCGAGTGCGGGGCCGCTGGCGCAGGAGGCGGACAGGAGCCTCTCCCTGTTTCCCATCACCATCTCCCCGTTTGTGCCCACATCGATAATGAGGACCCTCTCGTCCCGGCGGTAGGGCTCCTCCGCGATCAGGACTCCTACATTGTCCGCCCCGACGAAACCCGCCTCGATGGGAAGGACGTGGACATTGGCGGCGGGGTGGGCCTTCAGACCGAGATCGCGCGCCTTGATGTCCAGACTGCGGTGCACGGCGGGGGTAAAGGGTGAGACGCCGAGCGCGCGCGGATCGATGCCGAGAAGCAGGTGGTGCATCGCGGTATTTCCGACGAGCGTGAGCTCAAGGATTTCGGCTGGGGAGAGGCCGTGATCCGCGGTGACGGTCCGAATGAGGCCGTTCAGACATTCGATGATCGCCCCCCGCATCTGGTTCATGCCGTCCGGGTGGTCCATCACATAGGTGATCCGTGCAACCACATCCTCACCGTAAGTAATCTGAGGATTCATGAGCGACTCTGTGCCGATGGTCTTTCCGGTCGTTAAACTGCAAAGATATCCGGCCACGGTCGTGGACCCCACATCGACAGCGAGGCCATAGACCTCCTTCACCTCTCCCGCAAACACAGCGAGGATCTCTTGCTCCATCCGGATGGCTGCGGTAACCGTCCAATTTCCTTGCCGAAGCGCGCCGGAAAGCTCAAGGAGGGCGGGATAGTCGATCTCCAGCCGCTGCAAGCCGAACCGCTCGGAAAGGGCTGCAACCAGCCGTTCATAGTCTCCTTGGGGATCTTTCAGTGTCGGCGTGGGAAGTGTCACAGGAAAGAGCCGGATGGCGGGCTTCAGGGAGAGTGTTTTTTCGGAGGCCTCTTTTCGTACCACCTGTTTGCCCGTTCGGCTCTCCTCGGGCACATAGATCAGGACATCTCCCCGGATTGCCGCTGCGCAGGCCAGACGGACGCCTTCCGCCCGTTCTTTTTCTCCAATGAATTCACCCTCTTCTTCGGTGAACGGCGAGAGATGGTCGGGATGCGATGTGATTCCAAGCCGGGCGGAGGGTTCTGACTCGACCCTGATCCGGCATTTTCCGCAGCTCTGCTTCCCGCCGCAGACGGATTCG
Organism: Deltaproteobacteria bacterium; assembly: GCA_023487865.1. GTDB lineage: Bacteria > Desulfobacterota > Syntrophia > Syntrophales > UBA5619 > JAKAFS01. The sequence continues at coordinate 40,602 of JAMDBG010000089.1, forward strand.
ATGCCGACGCCCAAAAAGCGGGCTGCCTCAAGAACGGTCTTTCCTTCCGGAATCTCCCCTCTCCTGCCGGAGGGCTGGAAAATAACCTGGGGCATCTTCATCGCCCGCTCCCGATTCCGCATCTGTTTTTCCGCCTCATGTCTTTTTACCATGAAACGACCGTCGAGATATTCGCGACACCGCCAGTCCCAGTGTCCCGCTTTGCTTGGATTTTATGCGCCCCGTATCACATTCTCAGAAGAATGTCTAATGGATTACAGGATCCTGACACCCCCATTGGCGCGGAAT
>JAMDBG010000165.1 GCA_023487865.1 Deltaproteobacteria bacterium
GACGCGCTTCCGATCTGCTACCGTCATCCAGAAGGGAAGGAAGCAAAGTGGCGCCGTACCTGTGGTCATGACTACGTACAAAGCGCGTGAACGAGATGTGCGCAGGGCAATGCACGATATTGATCAGCTCGATATAGTCATGGGTAAAACCATGTTGATCAGAATTGAGGATGATAATCTGTAATGAAGCATGTGATCCTGCTTGGCGATGGAATGGCCGATTTTACTCTTGATGTTCTCGGAGGAAAAACCCCTTTAGAATATGCGCATACCCCTCACATGGATCGGATAGCTGCAGAGGGAACCCAGGGACTGATAGACACGATTCCCGAGGGACTCCCGCCGGGAAGCGATGTGGCTAATCTGGCGGTGCTCGGCTACGATCCGCGGGGCTGTTATACCGGTCGGGGCCCTCTGGAGGCCGCCAATATGGGGATAACACTCTCTCCCGAAGATGTTGCCTTCCGCTGTAATCTGGTTACACTCGATAATAGTGCTGAACCTGTTATGGAGGATTTCACTGCCGGTCACATCTCATCCAATGAAGCAAAACGAATTATCAAAGATCTCGCGAACGAGATCGGTTCAGAGACGTTTTCTTTCTACCCAGGTGTTGGTTATCGCCATCTGCTGGTCTGGAAGGGGGGCGAATCCGAGATTCAGGTGACACCACCCCATGATATCACCGGCAAAGCAGTTGCGCCATATCTTCCACAAGGTCAAGGCGCCGATCAGATCAACCGACTTATGAATCTCTCCAGAGAATTTCTCGTCAATCATCCTGTGAATAAGGAAAGAAAAGAACGGGGGCTGAAACCGGCGACCTCTATCTGGCTATGGGGGCAGGGCAGGGCACCGCAAATTCGCAAGATGGTTGAACGGTTTCAGATCCGCGGTGGCGTGATCTCGGCGGTTGATCTCCTCAACGGCATAGGTGTTTATGCCGGAATGGAGATCCTCGCTGTCGATGGGGCAACTGGTTATACGGATACCAATTACCGTGGTAAAGCGGAACGGGCCCTTTCCGCACTGAAAGATCTTGATTTGGTTTTTGTCCATGTCGAGGCACCTGATGAAATGGGTCATGAAGGCAATGTGGAAGGAAAAATCAAGGCCATTGAAGATTTCGATGAAAAGGTCGTCGGGACCGTTCTTCAGGGGGTAAAACACCTGGAACCTTTCCGGATAGCAGTACTGAGCGATCATCCGACCCCGGTAATACTTAAAACACACGTTGGCGACCCCAGCCCATTTGCAGTCCTCTCTTCCCTAAAGAATGAAAATCAAAGCAGGGGAATTGGTTTCGGAGAAGGTGCGGCCATAAAGGCAAGTAATCTCATCTCTCCTGGATATCTGTTCATGGAAACCTTGATTGGCAACTGGAGAAGCTTTGTTGAGAAAAACACCCGTTAAGATCAGAACGATCTATGCGGACACCGATGCAATGGGGATCGTCTATCATACCAATTATATCCGTTGGTTTGAAATCGGTCGCTCTGAGTTGTTTCGAGATATCGGCATCTTTTATGCGGAGGTAGAGAAGGACGGCTTCAACCTGCCGCTTACCCAGGTGTTCTGCCACTATCTTCTCCCTGCCCGATACGACGATATTATAGAAGTTGAGACAGATATTGAATACCTAAAACGGGCCAGTATAAAATTTACTTATTTGATCTGGGATGAAGCCCATTATAACCGACTAACGGAAGGTTATTCCATTCATGCCTGTACAGATAAAAGTGGGAATATCGTCCGTATCCCCCCCATGATAACGAATAAAATACGTCAATTTTATAATAACCTATAAGGAGAAAAGGCATAACCATGGCAGATAAACTTGATAAAAAGGAATTGACTGAGCCGGACCAGTTGCAGCTTATATTTATCAGGGTCAGGGCGTTTGTTGAAAAACACAAGAAACGGCTCTCTTTCGGGGCGGGGATCCTTATTCTGATCCTGGTTCTTGCCGGAGGCTGGCATCTCTACCAACTCAACTACGAAACAGCCGCAGAAAAAAAATACTCTAAAGTCTTCGAGGCCGCTCAGAAGGCAGGATCGCCTGCTAGTGATCCAGCAGCCATCAAAGGATATAAGGATCTTATTCTCCAATATCCACGAAGCCGTGCAGCCGTCATAGCTCATTATCGGCTTGGAAATCTCTACTTCGGACGTCATGAAATCGATACCGCAATCTTAGCCTATCAGGATTTCTTGAATAAAGCACCGGCGGAAAGTGATCTTGTCACATTGGCCTATAATGGCCTAGCTGCTTGTCATGAAGAAAAAAAAGACTTTAATAATGCTTTACAATCGCTTGAGAAAGCGATGAAGACAAATACTGCATCCTCTTTTGAAGTCCTGAACTATACCACTATAGCGAGGATACATGAGGCGATGAACAATTCCGCGAAGGCTCTTGAGTTCTATCGGATGGCGCTCGGAAAAACAATGGACCCGCTGATGAAGGTATATTTGAAAAGAAAAATTTCATCTCTGGGATGATTTATCAAATTTCCAGTTATATAGGGCATGTTTCGGCAGCGCTGAAATGGTATGAGGGATAATGTGAAGAAATTGATGTCGGGAAATGAGGCGATCGCGCGGGGGGCCTATGAATGTGGAGCGAGATTCGCTGCCGGTTATCCCGGGACCCCGAGTACAGAAATCATGGAGTCTTTTGCAACCTACCCTGGTGTTTATGCAGAGTGGTCGCCTAACGAAAAGGTAGCCATGGAAGTCGGTCTTGGTGCCGCCCTTGCAGGGGCCAAGGCAATGGTGACCATGAAGCATGTCGGCGTTAACGTCGCCGCCGATCCACTATTTACAGCAAGCTATACGGGGACTAACGGAGCGCTTGTCGTTATTACCGCCGATGACCCATCTTTGCACAGCTCACAGAATGAACAGGACAACCGTCATTACGCGAGATTCGCCAAAATACCCATGCTCGAGCCTGCCGACAGTCAGGAAGCCAAAGAGTATATCAAACTTGCCTTCATGATAAGCGAGCAGTTCGATACCCCTGTTTTTCTCCGTTCGACCACAAGGGTTTCCCACTCGAAATCAGTCGTGATCATTGATGAACCGCAAATGACAGAAGACCACACCGCCATTCGCTTCGATGTGGAAAAGTTCGTCATGGTCCCGATGAATGCCCGTAAACGGAGGTTGGTTGTTGAGAAGAGGATGCAAGATCTCCGGAGATATGCCGAGTCCTTCACGGAAAACCGTATAGAAATGAATAGTCCTGAAGTCGGTGTCATAACAGCCGGAATGCCTTACAACTATATAAAGGAGGTGTTTCCGGAGTATTCCTATCTGAAACTCGGAATAGTTTATCCTCTTCCGGTTGACCTGATCAAACAATTCGCCGCTCGCGTAAAAAAACTCTATGTGCTCGAAGAACTGGATCCTTTCATCGAAGAGCAGGTCCGTGCCCTCGGAATCGAGGTGATCGGAAAGGAGATATTTCCCTATACCAATGAATTCGATCCTGACGTCGTTGAAAAAGCCATCTTCGGTCACCATAATGCAACACCGAGGGTAACAGATATTGAGATTCCTCCCCGTCCCCCCAACCTTTGCCCCGGATGCCCTCATCGAGGCTTGTTTTATACGCTCGGTAAACTGAAGGTTTTTGTGACTGGGGATATCGGCTGTTATACCCTTTCCTTCATGAAACCTCTGGAGGGGCTTCATTCCTGTATTTGCATGGGAGCGAGCATCGGCATGGCCCACGGGATGAGCAAGGCCCTTGGGGAAAAGGGAAGGGGAAAGGTTGTCGGCGTTATCGGGGACTCTACCTTTCTGCACTCCGGAATAACACCTCTTTTGGATATGGCCTACAACAAAAGCAATGCTGTGATCGTTATCTGCGATAACCGGACCACTGCAATGACTGGAATGCAGGAACATCCAGCCACAGGCTTCACCTTACAAGGAGAAAAAACATTTGGCGTTGATCTGGCCGCTTTAGCCGGGGTGCTGGGAATAGAAAGCATACGGATTGTCGATCCATACGATCTAAAGAATGTAAGGAATGTCCTCAAGGAGGAACTTGCCAAAGATGGCCCGTCGGTCGTGATCTCCCGGCGCGCCTGTATCCTGTTCAAACGGGAAGTGTTGGAGTCCTTAAAACCGCTGAGAGTAGATACGGATAAATGCATCGGTTGTCGTCTCTGTCTTGGCCTTGGCTGCCCTCCCATCTCCTGGAAAAAAGCAGATCAGCATCCTGTGGAAGGGAGATCAAAAAAGCAACCTGATGGCGTTGCAGTGATCGATATGAATCTCTGTACTGGGTGTGGACTTTGCCGGCAGCTCTGCAAATCTGACGCCATTATTGAGGAGAAGTAACAAGATGGATACGAAGGGGATATTGATTGCCGGTGTCGGCGGACAGGGCATACTCCTTGCCAGTGATATACTTTGCCGTGTCCTGATGGTTGCCGGTCTAGATGTGAAGAAGAGCGAGGTTCACGGAATGGCCCAAAGGGGAGGCAGTGTGACAAGCCACGTCCGTTTTGGAGACAGAGTCTATTCCCCGCTCTCTAAAAAAAGGGACGTTGATATCCTTGTTTCGTTTGAGAAAATGGATACATTGCGGTACCTGGACTATCTTAAAAAAGACGGAAGTGTGATCATCAATAGCGAAGAACTTTACCCTCCGGCCGTTAATCTTGGGGATGCGACATATCTTTCAGATGCCGTCGAGACAGTGAAACGTCTATTTCCGAAGGTCAAATCTGTAGACGCAAAAGCTCTGGCCATTCAGGCGGGAAACATACGCGCAGTCAATGCGGTTCTTTTGGGAACGCTTTCCGCATTTCTGCCCATTGCGATCGAGATATGGGAAAATGTCCTTCAGGAGGCACTCCCCTCACGAGTTCTAGTAGCAAACCGAGAAGCGTTTAATTTGGGTAGGAAAGTCTAAGACGTTGTCATTGCCTTGACAAATGGTCGGCGATGAGTAAAAAACTTACTAAAAAAAGTGATTGGTGACTCAATGGCAGATGATTATTACAAGATCCTGGGAGTCGAGAAAAACGCCGATACGGACGAGATTAAGAAGGCTTATCGCAAACTCGCTTTGAAGTATCATCCAGACCGAAATCCCAACAATTCGGTGGCTGAAGAAAAATTCAAGAATATAAGCGAAGCCTATGCTGTGCTTAGCGATCCAGAAAAAAGAAAACAATACGATAATTTCGGTTCCGATCAGTTCAGCCAAAAATTCTCTCGCGAAGATATCTTCCGCGATTTTGACATCAATCAAATCCTCCGCGATATGGGATTTGGAGTCGGTGGGGGAACTGGTAGGCGGGGAAGTTATACTTACCGTGGCAACGATCCGTTTGCCGATCTCTTCGGACAGTCTCGACGAAACCATTACCAGGCACCGCAAAAAGGAACCGATCTGCAGTACAATCTGAATATTACCCTTGAAGAGTCCGTTTTCGGTGCAGATAAGAAATTGTCTCTCCAACGGGATCGACAAGTCGACGAAATCAACGTCAAAATTCCAGCCGGGATCAGTACCGGGAAGAAATTGAGATTATCAGGGAAGGGCCATCCCGGTGTTCAGGGAGGGCATGCAGGTGATCTCTATCTGAATATCAACGTTGTTCCACATCCGATATTCGCCAGGGATGGAAACGATATATATATCGAAAAATCAATCACATTCACACAAGCAGTCCTGGGAACGAGCATCGATGTTCCCACAATCGACGGAACAATCAAAAGGATCAAGATTCCTGCCGGTGCCCAAAACGGGACAAAGATCCGAATGAGAGGCTATGGCGCCCCGGCTCTCAAGGGTAGCGGCACGACAAAAGGGGACCAGTATGTCAAAATCGGCATTGAAGTTCCCCGTAAAATTACCGACAAACAACTCCAGTTGATTAAAAAGCTCTCCGAGGAAGGTTTGTAAGATCGGAGCGAATGGACGAGATTAATGTCAGATAAGATATGTTATGTAAACTAACTACTCTTTTACACACAGCTGATTAAACATCTCAAGCAAATTTCGACGCTCCTGCTCCCAATATGAAGTCGACTTCTCGTTTCAAGAGCATGCAAGGATCAAGCTTCACATCTTCTCCAAGGTATATAACCGTTTCCGATGTTTCTTCCAAAAGTCTTATGAAACCGTCACATTTACCCGGGTATTGTTTCAAATGTTTTCCTAGAGTGGCGATATCCTCCGCAGATGATTTCTTTACATCGATTGTGAAATAGACCGCATGGTGCGATCTTTCGGCTGCAGAAGACAAAAGCGTTAGTTCGGTGGCGATTACTTTGTTACTGTCTTCAGCGATATCAAGGGCACCTTTAAGCAGAAGTGGTTCTTCACCGCGGAGTAATTCATATGCAGTTCTGTATATATCCGGGAAAAAAATGACAGAAATTGAGCCCTTCAGATCTTCAAGCGTTACATAAGCCATGGTCTCTTTACGTCTCGTCGTCACTTCACGAATGTTGCTGACGATCCCAGCCAGGACCACCGTTTCACGATCCGTTTTTCTTGAAAGAGTGGATGAATCTGCATTGACAATCAAATCCAATCGATCACTAAAATGTGACAAAGGATGGCCAGTGATATAAAAACCGATTGTCTCTTTCTCATTTTTTAACAGCTCATTGTGATCCCATTCGGGGACATCGGGAGGAACAAAATCTACTGATCCCGATGATAGTGCACTTCCAGGCGTTTCGAATTGTTCGAGAAAATTTGCTTGCCCGCTTGAACGCTCACGTTGGCGTCTTTGCGCTTTTTCCATTATATTATCGTAACAGGCCATCAATTGACATCTCTTATGACCCGTCGAATCAAACGCACCACATTTGATTAAGCTTTCAATCACTCTTTTGTTAATCTTTCTCGGATCCACTCGCTCACAAAAATCGACAATGGAGAGAAACCGCCCATCTTTCTCCCTGACGGTAATGATGGATTCAATCGCACCGACACCGACATTCTTCACTGCGGCCAAGCCAAAGCGGATATGTTCACCCACAACACTAAAATCGCTCAAAGACTCATTGATATCAGGTGGTAGGACATTGAGTCCCATCTCCCGACAGCTCGTGATGTGACTGATGATCTTATCCCTGTTATCTTTTTCACTGGTCAGCAACGCCGCCATGAACTCCGCCGGATAATGGGCCTTCAGATAAGCCGTCTGGTAAGAAATGATCGCATAAGCGGTACTGTGAGACTTGTTGAAACCATACTTCCCGAAAGTCTCCATCTGCTCCCAAATTTTTGTAGCCTTGGCCAAGGGGATCTTCTTTTTTTGCGCCCCATCCAGAAACTTGGGTTTCTCCTTATTTTCCATCTCTTCACTCTTTTTCTTACTCATAACCTTACGAAGAGTGTCTGCCTCCGAGAGAGTATAATTGCCTATGGCAACAGCGATCTGCATTACCTGTTCCTGATAGACGATGATCCCATATGTTTCCTTCAGAATATTTTCTAATTCTTCAACTTCGTAACCTATTTTTGTTTTTCCCTGTTTTCTAGCGATGAACTCGGGAACATTTTCCATGGGACCTGGACGATAAAGGGCGATTAGAGCGATGACATCCTCGATGCAATCCGGTTTCATTCTTACAAGAATATCCTTCATACCGGAGCTTTCCAATTGAAAAATCCCGTCAGTATCCCCGCGCATAAGCAATTTATAGGTGGGATGATCGTCGAGGGGGAGGAGATTGATATCCACTGTAATACCGCGACCATCACGAATGAATTTAAGGGTATTCTTGATAACGGTTAGAGTTTTAAGGCCTAGAAAATCGAATTTGGTAAGTCCCGCTTCGGAAATGTCATTCATCGAGAATTGCGTTACGATATCATCCTTAGGACTTTTACATAAAGGGACCCTCTCAACCAGGGGCAGATCGGAAATAACGACACCCGCTGCATGAGTGGACGAATGTCGGTTAAGACCTTCGAGTGATCGAGAAAGATCAAGGAGTTTCTTAACTCGGGGATTGTTTTTCACTTCTTCCTGAAGCCGGGGCTCCCTTTTGACGGCTTCATCAAGTTTGATATTCAGTACATTGGGTATCATCTTTGCGATCCGATCCACGTCACCATAGGGAATGTTCAATGCACGACCGACATCGCGAATGACAGCCCGCGCTTGCATCTTGCCGAAAGTGATGATCTGGGATACCTTGTCGCTTCCGTACTTTTCCATTACATAACGGATAATCTCATCCCTGCCTTCTGGGCAGAAGTCGGTGTCGATATCCGGCATGCTGATTCGATCCGGATTCAGAAAACGTTCAAAAAAAAGATTATACCGTATGGGATCAATGCAGGTTATTCCTATAGCATAGGCCACAAGGCTACCAGCGGCAGAACCCCTTCCCGGCCCCACAGGAATGTTTTTGCTTCTGGCATAGTTAATGAAATCAGAAACGATAAGGAAATAACCGGCAAAGCCCATTGAGCGGATGATTTCCAATTCATGCTGAAGCCTTTTTTCATACTGCTCTCGAAGGTTATGATTATCCTCTGTCAGAATATTCCTTAATAAAAGTGAAAGGCCATCTTGTGCAATCCTTTTTAAGCGTTCATCCAGCGTTTCATCAGGATTGACCTCAAAACGGGGAAGGAGAAAGCTGCCAAATGTAAAGGTAAGATTGCACCTTTCAGCAATACGGACAGTGTTTTCTATGGCTTCTGGACAATAGGAAAAAAGTTTTTTCATTTCATCAGGAGATCGGAAGTAGAATTGATCCGACCCAAACTTCATTCGCTCTTTATCTTCGATTGTTTTGCCTGTTTGGATGCAGAGAAGCACTTCATGTGCCTCGTTGTCACATTGATTGAGATAATGACAATCGTTGGTCGCTACCAGGGGAAATCCGTGCTTCTTCCCAAGTTCGATCAATCCCTGATTCGCTTTCTTTTGCTCTGGAAGACCATTTTCCATGATTTCAATATAAAAATTTTCCTGACCGAATATGTCCTGGTATTGTTTAGCGACGTTGAGTGCATCTATAGAATTTCCGTGGAGTAGATTTGAAGAAACTTCGCCATGGAGGCAGGCGCTCATGCCGATCAGCCCTTCACTGTATTGGGTCAGGATTTCCTTGTCGATGCGAGGTCGATAATAGAATCCTTCCAGAAAACCGGCAGTAGACAGCTTCATCAGGTTTTTATAACCCTGCATGTTCCTGGCAAGCACCACCAGATGATTTGCCGTTTCACCGCTTCCGTAGCTTATCCTGTCAAACCGGCTCTTTGGCGCGACATACAGTTCACAACCGATGATGGGTTTGATTCCGTACTTATAGGCATGCTTATAAAAATCGATCGCTCCATAAAGATTACCGTGATCGGTCATCGCAACAGCCGGCATCTGATACTCTTTTGCCTTCTGGAAAAGGTCGTCGAGGCGTATGGTACCGTCGAGGAGACTGTACTGAGTGTGAACGTGAAGATGAACAAAATCTGAGTGTTTCATCATTTAATCCAGCCAGTAGTTTGGTGCTTCTTTAGTGATAATGACATCGTGAACATGACTTTCCCGGAGTCCGGCTGAGGTAATTTTTATAAATTGCGCCTTCTCTCTCAGCTCTTCAGTGGTTCTGCATCCGACATAACCCATACCAGCCTTGAGACCTCCCATGAGCTGATGGATGCTTCCCGATAGTGAACCTCGGTAAGGCACCCTACCCTCTATCCCTTCGGGAACAAGCTTCAGATTGCTTTCCATTTCATCCTGATAATATCGGTCCTTGCTGCCCATCTTCATGGCTTCCAGCGATCCCATTCCGCGGTAGACTTTGTATGTTCTTCCCTGAAAGAGGATGGTTTCCCCCGGACTCTCCTCCGTTCCAGCAAAAAGACCGCCAATCATGACCGTATGAGCACCTGCAGCCAAGGCCTTTACGATATCTCCGGAATATTTAATGCCTCCATCAGCAATGACAGGAATGTGGTGCTGCGCACAGATTTTATAAACGTCGCGAATTGCGCTCATCTGCGGCACCCCTACCCCGGCAACGATTCTTGTCGTACAAATGGAACCTGGTCCGACACCCACTTTCACGGCATCGACTCCCGCTTCTATCAAGGCCTTTGCGCCTTCAGTGGTCGCCACATTTCCGGCAATCAGTTCACAATTGGGAAAGTTGGCCTTCGTGTCGCGAACCGCATCCAGAACCCCTTTGGAATGGCCGTGGGACGTGTCGATGACGATTACATCCGCCCCAGCTGAGAGTAATGCATCGATCCTTGCCTCCCGGTCAATAATGCCCACACCGGCTCCCACCCGAAGCCTACCCATGGCATCTTTACAGGCGAGTGGATATTTTTTGATTTTCTCAATATCCTTAATCGTGATCAAGCCAGTAAGATTATAACTCTCATCGACAACAAGGAGCTTCTCGATTCTGTGCTTATGGAGCAGCTTCTT
>JAMDBG010000102.1 GCA_023487865.1 Deltaproteobacteria bacterium
ATCGGGGCTGCCGGTGGTCTTCTGGGGACTGATCGCGAGCATGTATGTCGGGAACCTCGTGCTCCTGCTGCTCAATCTGCCCATGGTGAGCATTTTTGTCAACCTCCTGCGGGTTCCCTACCGGATCCTCTACCCGACGATTCTGCTGTTCTGCGTGGTGGGGGTCTATGCGGTGAATTCCAGCATGATCGACGTGGCGATCATGAGCATCATGGGGGTGCTGGGGTACCTGCTCAGAAAAATGGATTTTGAAACGGCGCCGATGGTGCTGGGGGTGGTGCTGGCGCCCATCATCGAGTTCAGCTTCCGGCAGGCCCTGGCCATGTCCAACGGCGCTTACTCGATTTTTGTCCAGCGGCCGATTGCCGCCGTTTTTCTGGTTATCGCGCTGATCATGATCCTTCTGGGTCTGAAGCCGCTGTTCGTCAAGAAGAAGGCTGATTGGCGCGAACGGTTGACGGAAGCGGAGAAATGAAACCACAACATGTTAAGGAGGAGGAGACGATGAAATCGATGAGAGTTCTTTTGGCAGCGATGGCAATGGTGTTCATGGGGACCGTCGGTCCGTTGGCCGACGTGGCCCCGGCGGCCGAGGCCTATCCCGTGCGGCCCATTCAGGTGATCATACCGTTCCCGCCGGGCGGCGTTGCCGACCTGGTGGCACGGCCTCTCGCGGCGGTTCTGGAGAAACAGCTCAAACAGCCGGTGGTCATCGTCAACAAGACCGGCGCCGGCGGCGCCGTGGGGATGCAGGCCCTGGCCGTGGCCAAACCGGACGGATACACGCTGATGGTCGCCCTCTCGAGCATCTCGGTCATGCCCGAGGTCGATGCGATGTTCGGCCGGCCGCCGGTGTATAAACTGAGCGACTTCGCCCCGATCGCGCTGCTGTCCGCCGATCCCACCGTCCTGGTGGTGAACGCCAAGTCCCCCTGGAAGACGGTTGCCGACTTTGTGGCCGATGCCAAGAAGCGGCCGAACGAGATCAAGTACGCCTCTTCCGGGGTTTATGGAACGATGCACGTGGCGATGGAGATGCTGGCCCATTCGGCGGGCATCAAGCTGCGCCACATCCCCACGGGCGGCGGAGGGCCGGCCCTGAACGCGCTTTTGGGCGGCCATGTCGACGCCATCTCCGGCGGGCCGAATGTCTCCATCCCGCACATCAAGGCGGGGACCCTGCGGGTCCTGGCCGGCTGGGGTGACAAGCGCCTTCCCGCTCTGCCGGACGTTCCGACGTTGAAAGAGGTCGGTTACAAGGATGTCGAATTCTACATCTGGTCGGGATTCTTCGCCCCGGCGGCCACGCCCGCGCCGATCATCAAGACGCTCCGCGAGGCGACGGCCATAGCGGTCAAGGCGCCCGACTTCAAGGCGGCCATGCAGAAGATGGCGACGCCGATCGACTATCGGGATGCGCCGGAATTCAAGAAATTCTGGGACACGGATGCCGACCGGCTGATCAAGGCGGTCCGCAATATCGGCAAAGTAGAGTAAAAGGAGGGGGCATGCAGAAAGTCGGATTCGTCGGCATCGGCCTGATGGGGCGGCAGATCACCAGGCGCCTGATCATGGCCGGGTTCCCCCTTACGATCTGGAACCGCACGAAAGAGCGGGCCCAGGAGATCCTCGACGCGGGCGCGGCATGGGCGGAGACGCCCGCCGCCTGCGCCCGGGCGGCGGAGGTGGTGATCACGATGGTCACCGACTCGGCCGCCTCCGAGAAGGTGATCTGCGGGAGCGGCGGCGTTCTGGAGGGGGCCCATCCGGGGATGATCCTCATCGACATGGGGAGCATCGCCCCCGAGATGTCCCGGTCGATCGCCGCGCAGGCGAAGGCCAAGGGGGTGCCGATGCTGGATGCCCCGGTGACGGGAAACCCCAAGGTGGCCTCCGAGGGGAAGCTCGGGATCATGGCGGCCGGACCGCGGGCGATCTACGATGCCTGCCTGCCTGTCTTTCAGGCGATCGGGGTGAAGATCATCCATGTGGGAGAAGAGAACGGCATGGGGACGACGCTCAAGCTCATCAACAACCTCGTCATGGGGGTGGCGATCGAGGCGGCGGCGGAGGCCCTGGTCCTGGCAGAAAAGGCGGGGATCGATCCGGTCAAGGTGATCGAGATCACCTCGGTGGGCGGCGCCCGGACCGGGGCGATGGAGACCCGCGGGATGCGGATGATCACCCACGATTTTTCGCCCCATTTCTCCGCCGACAACATGTACAAGGATCTCTCTTCGGCCCTGAACCTGGCCGAGAAGGTGGGGGTCTGCCTGCCGGCGGCCAGCATCGCGCGGGAGATGCTCCGGGCGGTGAAGATTCAGGGCAACGGGGCGATGGATTCGGCCAGCGTCGTGACCGTCATCGAAAGACTGGCCGATACGGTCGTAAAAGCAAGAAAATAAGATCCGGCCTCTTCCCCGCGTTGCCGGGGAAGAGGCTCATTATTTTTCCAGCGTTTATCCTTGACATACGAGACTTGCCTTCCTACCTTACGAAGGAGAGAAAGTTCCATCAATTTGCTTTGGAGGTTGATCCATGAAAACAAATCGATTGTTGTATGTAGGAGCGGCGATCCTTACCGCATTTTTGCTGACCGCCTGCCAGACGACGCAAAAGGCCGGCAGTGCCTCAAGCAGCCCGGCGCCCGCTGCGAAGGCCGAAACGCCTGCTGCGAAGGCGGAAACGACTGCGGACAGGCAGACCGTCAAGGGCATCAACGACTGGGAGGGCGAGATTATCGGCAAGCCGGCTCCGGGAAGCAAGTTCACGAAGCTGAAGATCGGCATGGGCATGCGGCAGGTGACCGATCTGATCGGACAGCCCAGCGATCAGGGGGCCTACGTGACCGGCAAGGCGTGGATCCCTTTCTACTACGGCAGCGACCGTTACCGCCACGAGCTGGTGTATAAGGGCCAGGGCCGTCTGATCTTCTCCGGGGGAGGCGTGGGCAATTACTCATCGGGAAACCTGACCTCCATCATCCACAATTCCAAAGAAGAGGGCTACCGCTAAACAAAAAACAAAGCTTGGCCTCTTCCCCGTTTCGGCGGGGAAGAGGCTTATCATTTCCTGAACGGTTCGCGCCTTCTTCCTAGCAGTCGTTGGGGTGAAATAATACCATGATAGAGTAGATTTCAAATAGAAATCGTGATAAGTAAAACTCAGAAAAGGTGATTCAGAAGGTTCCATTCCCAATGATAATTTATGAGGGACGTATGGAGCAGATGATGTGGCTACCCCGTACTTTTTTAAAAGAAAGACGGGTTTTTTCATTTTATTGGGAATCTTACAAAATTTTTTTACCATCCACACACCGTATCTGCCATACTAAAAAGTGTGCTATACATCATCCTCCCTTCTGCCATAGGGAATCTGATTTTTAGAAATAAAGGGACTTGTTGATGAATCGTTCAAAATATTTCAACTATATTGAATCAAGACTCAGTGAGCTCGCTACACGGATAGAACTTCGAGGGGGCCTAAATATTTTGGATTTTAATATACATTCAGAAAATTTTTACCCACATTTCTTGAATCTGCTCTTTGGTTGGAATCTCAGCAACTTAAATACTCAGCAGCATAATGTAGCTGGTATCGATTTAGTAGATTCAACAAATAGGATCGTGGTACAGGTTTCTTCTACAGCGGCGCGACACAAGGTTGAATCCGCCCTTAGAAAAGACCTATCTAGTTACCACGGCTATTCCTTCAAATTCATATCCATCTCCAAAGATGCGAGTAACATGCGAAATAAGACATTTGCGAATCCTCATAACCTCACTTTTTTGCCGGATAAGGATATTCTGGATATTCGCTCTCTTTTATCAATTGTTCTTGACCTTGATGTAAACAGACAAAAAGATATTTACGAGTTCATAAAAAAAGAGCTCAAGGCTGAACCCGATCCAGAAAAAGTTGAGTCCAACTTAACGACAATCATAAAAATTCTTTCCAAAGAAAATTGGAGTATATCCAAATATGAGACAGTGCCATATGATATCGAAGCAAAAATTTCATATAACCAACTGAATACCGCCAGAATTCTTATCGATGACTATAAAATCCACCATCTTCGTATCGACAAGATCTATATGGACTATGACAAGCAGGGGGCAAATAAAAGCTTATCAATTCTTAATGGTATCCGCTCGGAATATACCGCTTTATGCTCAGCCCGTTCTCCGGACGATTGTTTTTTTTCGATTATAGAAAAAGTTATCCAGAAGATTGAGGAGAGTGCCAATTACTCCCCTATGCCACGAGAAGAACTTGCGTTATGTGTTCAGATCCTTGTTGTGGATGCATTTATTCGATGCAAAATATTTAAGAATCCTATAGGAGATACCCGTGCTCCTTCCTGATAACATTCATCCTGAGCAGACCATTTACTTCAACGGCGCCGTTGTGTTGAAGGTAATTCAGTCGTGTCGCGAGATGGACATCCTAGATTTATACATACAGACAAAGATTGAGCGAGAAATGAGTATGCCGATTTTTGTCCTATGTCTTGACTGGCTCTTTCTCCTCAATGTGATCTCGATGTCTGACCAAGGCAAGGTGAAACTATGTTCCTGAAGTCACTAACCATTACTCATGGGAATAGCGATAACATCCGAGATATCCAATTTCACGCAGGCCTTAACCTTATTGTTGACGAAACACCTGATTTAACCGGCAAAGAAACCGGGAATAATGTTGGTAAAACAACGGTTCTTAAGCTGGTGGATTTCTGTCTTGGTGCCAATGCAAGAGGAATATATTCCGACTATGAAAATAGGCGAAACGAATACACGCTTGTTAAGAATTTCCTTATAGACAAAAAGGTGTGTGTTTCGCTTCTTCTCAAAGACGACCTTTTGCAGGAAGATTCTCGCGAAGTCTGTATTGAAAGGAATTTTCTATCCCGTAAAAACAGAATCCAACGTATAGACGGCATCAACAAGACTGATGATGAGTTCGAAGAAACTCTAACCTCGCTTCTGTTTCCAGGACATTACGGCAAAAAACCGACGTTCCGGCAGATGATTGCACACAACATCCGCTATGAAGATTTGAGTATTAACAATACACTCAAGAATCTCGATAGATATACCCGTGATGATGAATATGAAACGCTCTATCTTTTCTTATTGGGCTGCGATTTCGAGCAGGGCGATATTAAACAAGAATTGCGCGCACAGATCGATATTGAAGAAAAATTCAAAAGGCGGCTTGAATCATCTCAGACAAAATCGGCATACGAGGCCGCCTTAGCGCTTCTTCAATCCGAGATTGAAGAACTTGAGCGTCGAAAAGCATCACTTAACCTAAATCCGAATTTTGAATCAGATTTGGATGAACTTAATAAAATCAAGTATCAGGCGAATGTTACTTCGTCTGAAATTGGCAGACTTGAATTGCGGAAGGACTTGATTTCTGAGGCTCAGCGTGACCTGCAATCCGGCGTCTCCACCATTGACGTGCAACAGCTGCGGCAGATATATGAGCAAGCAACGCATCTGACACGTGATATCCAGAAGACCTTTCAAGAACTCAACGATTTTCATAACAGCATGGTTCAGTCTAAGGTACATTTCATCACACAGGACTTACCGAAGATTGAGGCCGAGTTAGTCACGAAACGTAAACATCTCAGCACCCTCTTGATTGAAGAATCAAAGTTAAGTGTTGCAATTACACAAAGTGACTCTTTTGAAGTACTTGAGCGGTTGATTGCAGCACTAAACGCTAAGTATCAAACAAAGGGTGAATACGAAAACACCTTGCGTCAATTGAGTTCTGTTGAGTCAAGGCTGGTGGAACTCAACGATGAACTTGCAAAGATCGACAAAGAACTTTTCTCTGATGAATTTACTTTGAAAATAAAAGAACAGGTTAATAAATTCAATCGACATTTTTCATCTGTATCGTATGAGTTGTATGGTGAAAAATACGCGTTAAAATGGGATACAAAAACAGTCAGAGGTCGTCGCCTCTACGAATTCTCAGCCTTCAATACCAACTTCAGTTCGGGGAAAAAGCAGGGCGAAATATCCTGTTTTGATATAGCCTATACGCTCTTTGCTGATGAAGAGCATATCCCCTGCATGCATTTCCTCCTCAATGATAAAAAAGAACTAATGCATGATAATCAACTCCTGATGATCGCCCGTTTTGTCAATTCAAAGGGGATCCAGTTTGTTGCGTCAATCTTGAAAGACAAGCTGCCGGAGGAACTGAATAGAGATGAATACGTAATTCTGAAATTGTCACAGAGGGATAAACTTTTTAGGATTGAAAGGGAAATTAATACTAATCGAGCAGATGGGTAGTAGTCAACCCTTAGCTTCTGCAGTACTCTGTATGCGGATTTCCACCGTACGGTTCGCGGAGTAGAAATAAAAACGATGTTATTTATTATCGATAAGTTCAAGCGATATTCTTCACTATTGCGGGTTCACAAGGATTGAAGACTCGTAAGTGAACTTTTTCAGAGCACAATTCAGCAGATTATCAACTCAAAAGTACACATAATCCGGGAGAACCAACCCCCCAATTTCCCTGGTGAATGAATTCCCCTTGACTTCCTCCCGCCTGCTTTAGTATACCGTCGACGGTGCACCGAGGACGGTATTCCAAGATATCCGAGACGAATCTGGAGGGATAAGCCGTGGAAGAGAATTTTCTGAAGAAGATGGCAGAACAACCCCCGCTGACGGCCGATCTGCTCGTGCGCAAGATCTACTCCATCCTCGAAGAAAACATCATCAGCATGTCGCTCCTGCCGGAGAGCAAACTGGTCGAGGACAACATCGCCCGGGTCCTCGGTGTCAGCCGCTCCCCCGTCCGCGAGGCCCTGATGCAGTTGGAGAACGCGGGCCTCGTCGTCCGGAAAACCGGAAAAGGCAGGGTTGTGGCCAGCTTCACGGAGCAGGAGGTCATCGATAATTACGAAGTCTGGGAGATGATCGAAAGCTACACCGGCGGCCTGGCCTGTCTGACGGCCACGGACGAGGATTTCCGGAAGATCGAGGCGGTCCTGGATCAGATGAAAGGGCTCACCAGCGTCGAAGGGGAATTCGGCAACTACAGGCATCTCAATTACAGCTTCCATTACGCCATGATCGCCCCCTGCTCCAACAGGGTGCTGATCCGGATGTATGAAAACGCCCTCAAGCCGATCCAATGGTGCTGGAACCTCAGTATCTTCTGGCAGCGGGACTTTTCGAGGTCCTACGGCGAACACGACGAACTGCTCAGCGTCTACAAAAGAAGGGACAGGGCGAAATACGAGACACTGGCGAGGAGGCATATCCACGACGCCTCGAAGCGGTTCCGGAAGGAGTATGCGCGGAGAAAGCAGGCGGGAGAAGACGCGGCGCCTCCGAAATCAATATAGGGAAAAGGAGTGAGTCATGAAGAGTGTGATGTATCGATACGCCGAGCGGGGATACCGCCTTGGGGCGATGGTCGGCGAGGAGCGGATCGTCGATCTGAACTACGCCTACGAGAACCTGCTTGCCGGGAAGAAGGAGCCCCGCTTCGAGGCCCTGGCGCAGGCCGTCGTCCCCGCCGACAGCGTCGCGTTTCTGGCGGGCGGGAAACGTTCTTGGGAGGGCGCCGCGGCCGCCATCGACCATGCCGGGAACAGCCGCTGTGCCGATCTCGGGGTATCCGGCAAGCGGTTCCTGTTCGAGAGGAAGGAGGTCAAGCTCGGGGCGCCGGTGCAAAATCCTCTGCGCATCATCTGCCTGAGCCACAACTACCACGACTTCCTCAAGGAGACGGGTCTGCCCAAGCCGGCGGCGCCCAGGATCTTCTCGAAATACAACAACGCCCTGTGCGGTCCCGACGATCCGATCATCTACCCGAAGATGACCCAATCGCTCGGCTACGAGGTCGAGCTGGCGTTCGTCATCGGGAAGAGGGGCCGGCACGTCCCCAAGGAGCGGGCCATGGAGTACATCGGCGGCTACATGATCCTCAACGACGTGAGCGCGAGCGACCTGACCGAGCTGGACAAGCAGGTCCTCCGGGGGAAGACCTTCGACCATTTCGCCCCCTGCGGCCCCTACCTGCTTTCGGCCGACGAGCTCCCCGATCCGGGGAACCTTGACGTGAAGCTCTGGGTGAACGACCGCGAATTGCAGACATCCAACACCCGGGAGCTGGTCTATGACTGTCCGACGCTGGTCTCCTTCCTTTCGGAGATCTTCACGCTGGAGCCGGGAGACATCGTGGCGACGGGCACCCCCGGGGGGCTGGCGAAGTTCCGCAATCCGACGACCTTCATGCAGGTCGGCGATGTGTGCACCCTCGAGATCGAAAAGCTCGGGAGACTGTCAAACAAGATCGTGGCCGAGGAGAAACTCTCGCTTTAATCGTCCCCGGGCCGGACACATCTTCCGGCCGCCGGGAGCGGATCCTTCCGCCATCCGCGGGCAATCAGGAGCGGCGGGGATCCGGAGACAACACCCTAAGGAGGAAAAATAGTGATGTTTCAGAATATCGTCTTTCAGACACCCACCATCATTTTCGGCATCGATGCGATCAAACAGCTCGGCGAGCAGGCCAAAAAGCTGGGGGCCGGCCGCGCCCTTCTGATCTCGGGACCCCGGGTCCAGAAGGCGGGCCTCCTGGACAAGGCGGCCTCCTTCCTGAAGGCGGAGGGGATCGCGGTAGAGGTGAATATCCAGGATCGGGACACCCCCGAACCGGCCACCGAGGTCGTGGAAGATACGGCGTCGGTCGCCAGAAAAGGAAAATTCGACGTGATCATCGGCCTGGGCGGCGGGAGCATCCTGGATGTGAGCAAGATGGCCGCGGCGCTTGTCACCAACCCCGGGACCACCAAGGATTATTTCGGCAAGGAGAAGGTCCCCAAGCGGGGGACGCCGACGATCATCGTGCCGACGACCGCCGGAACGGGGGCCGAGGTGACCAAGCACGCCATCTTCCTGGACAGGGAGATCAACGTCAAAAAGGTGGTCGCCTCGAGCAACCTCCTGCCGAACATAGCGATCGTCGATCCGGTCCTGACCGTCTCGTGCCCCCCTGCGGTGACGGCCAGCTCCGGTATCGACGCCTTTATCCATTCCGCCGAGGCGTTCCTGTCCAAGAACGCCAACGCGATGACCGACGCCCTGGCCCTGGAATCCATCTCCACGATCACCCAGTGGCTGGGGCCGGCCTTTGCCGACGGCCAGGACATGGAGGCCCGGTATCAGATGTCCCTGGGAAGCCTGATGGCGGGGGTGGTCCTCAACAACTCCGGCACGAGCCTTGTCCATGCGATGGCCTATCCGGTGGGCGGGGAGCATCACACCCCGCACGGCGTGACACTGAGCGCCCTGCTCATCGCCTGCTTCGAGTATGTGGCGGTGGCCAAGGCGGAGAAGATGGCCGCGCTGGCCGTGGCGATGGGCGAGAATATCGACGGCCTGGCCCCGCGGGAGGTGGTGGAGCGGGTCCTGGACGCCATCCACTACCTGATCAAGAGCGTCGATCTGCCCGCGTCGCTCACGGATCTGGGGATCAGCAAGGAAAAGACGAACATCCACCAGTGGGCGGTGGAGGCCCACAAGGAGCAGAGGCTCCTCACCCGGTCCCCGCGGGTCCTTTCGGTGGAGGATATTGAACTGATCTATCGAAACGCATTTGAATGAGAAACAACCCTCGGAGAAATGGAGTAAAGAACAATGGCTAAAAAGAAGCTTTCACGGATCGACCTTCAGCAGATGAAGGACAAAAAGGAGATTCTGGTCTGGATCACGGCCTACGATTACTGGACGGCGAAGTTCGCCGAAGAGGCGGGGATGGAGATGATCCTCGTCGGCGATTCCCTGGGGATGTGCATCTACGGCTACGACGGGACGGTGCCGGTGACGATGGACCAGTGCATCTACCACAGCGAGGCGGTCCGGCGGGCGGCCGCCAACACCTTTGTCATCGGCGACATGCCCTTCCTCTCCTACCAGGTGAGCGTGGAGGAGGCGGTGCGGAACGCCGGGCGCTTTTATAAAGAGGCCCGTGTCGACGCGATCAAGCTGGAAGGGGGACGCCGTGTCTGCCCCCAGATCCGGGCGATCGCGGACGCGGGGATGCTGGTGATGGGTCATATCGGCCTCACCCCGCAGAGCTCCGGCCAGCTCGGCGGCTTCAAGGCGCAGGGGCGGACGGCCGAGACCGCGCTGGAGCTGATTACGGACGCCCGGGCGATCCAGGCGGCGGGGGCCTTTTCGCTCCTTGTCGAGGCGGTGCCGCCGGAGGTCTGCCGGATCATCCGCGACGATCTGAAGATCCCCGTCTACAGCATCGGGGCGGGAATCGACGCCGACGGCCAGCTGATGATCTGCAGCGACGTCCTGGGGGTCTTCCAGGCCTTCACGCCGAAGTTCGTCAAGAAGTACGAGAATCTC
>JAMDBG010000037.1 GCA_023487865.1 Deltaproteobacteria bacterium
TAATCGTCCGTCAGGATCGGCGCCTTTTTGACGGCCGGCGGAACCTTGCACTTGACCGCTTCAGCGAAGAGGTCGATCCGGCCGATCTTCCCGCCCAATGCGATGCCAGAGAGCGTCAAGGATAGGCCTACTCGATCTCATGAATATATCTTCCTCCTGTCAAAGTCCGAAAAATATTACTATGATCATGAATCCATCATGGAGATGAACGGAAGAGGTCGGAGAAATAGAAGAACCGTCTGGGATATCTGCACACAACCATTTCCTGAGTCTCATTTTGCGACATTCCCTTCGGAGCTAATCGATCCCTGCATTCTTGCCGGTAGTCGAACAGGCGATTACGTACTTGATCCTTTCTTTGGTTCAGGCACGGTGGGGGTTGTGTGTCAGAAACGAGGCCGGAAATACATCGGAATCGAGCTTCATCCCGATTACTTCGACATGGCTGTCCGAAGATTATCAGAACGGGAGCAGCAATTGGATCTACTGGAGATGTCCAAATGAAACCAACATCCATCAGAATCCCTTCACCTGACTTGCAGATCGATTTTTCCATCGCCCTCGCCCAGATCAGACAAGAGTGTCTGCAGGAAGCCTTATGCGAGACGATCAAGAATATGGACATTGCCGAACTGGATCGAGAGCTGGCTGATGTCGTCCCGAGGACTGAACTTGCTCTCCTTGCCAGTCGTGGATTGAGGGGTGAATTGCTGTTTCCGGTTCCCTGCCTGTTGATTAGAAATCCAAAGCTGATCGGATATTACCGCCTCCTGTATGGGTTCAGTCAAAAGGCTTTTTACAGCGCCGATTTTGGGCTATCGATCTTCAAATCAATGGAAGATCGCGGCATGATCAGTAAAAGCGGCATTGGATCAATCCTACCGCTCTGCCGCGCATTGGCCGGATGTGCTTCATCTCTTCTGAAAGGGATCGGTGAGGCACGCTTGACCAAAGAATTCATGGACGATCTGACTTTGCTCACATTGGGACCGCAGTTACGAGGCGGCGCCAATGTCAGGAAGGGGACGGCTGGTATTGTGAAGATATTCGATGCCATCACTGGCATCGTTCAGGAATCCGTTGTCTCTTCGGATTGTCAGTGTATCGAAATCAAGAATGCTGCCGGAAGAAGGGTTTTGATTGAATTCGCCTCGGATCCCGATATCATCATCAGGGAAGTGATGGCGGAAAAACGATATCGGAATATTATTGCCATGGAAATAAAAGGAGGGACAGACTTTTCAAACATCCACAACCGTATCGGCGAAGCTGAAAAAAGCCATCAAAAGGCAAGGCAAAAAGGGTATGTCGAATGCTGGACCATTGTCAATGTCGATAAGATCGATTTGAACATGGCACATAAAGAATCGCCTTCAACAAACCGCTTCTACCGAATATCCCATATAACGTCTGGCGAAGGCCGGGAGTTTGATGACTTCAAGAATCGAATCGTTGCGTTAACCGGCATTCCAACCTATTAAAATTATATGAATATCCCACTTACCTCTAATCAGTTCTTCCGTGTTTTTTCGCGATACAATGAAGCCGTTTGGCCGGCGCAGATCCATCTGAATCTGTTGGCACTCACGGTGATCGTCTTCATTTTCCGGACTCGTTCATGGACCGACCAAGCGATCGCCGTTATCCTTTCCACACTATGGACATGGATGCCCGTCGCTTACCATTTTGCTTTTTTTACGTCCATCAACCTGACCACGTGGGGATTCGGCATCCTGTTTATCTTGGGCGCTATCGCCTTTGCGTATTGGAGCGCTTTCAAAAGCCCATCCCGCGCCTACGCCGCATCGGGGCATCGCCGTCCGGGTAACCGAACATGACATTTCGTGACGCGTATCCCGCATTTCAGGCCTTGGCGGCGGCCTTACTGTTCGGAGTGAGCGCCCCTGTTTCCAAACTGCTGCTCCATGAGATCGAACCGGCCATGCTGGCCGGATTGCTCTATCTCGGAAGCGGCGCCGGGTTACTTCTGTTCAGGATCATACGAAAAACGGCAGGCGGCTCCGGAGACACTGAAGCGAAACTCGCGCCTTCCGATATCCCATGGCTTGCGGCCGCAACCCTTGCCGGCGGTGTTGCGGCGCCCATCATCCTTTTGTTCAGCCTGCGGCATACACCGGCCGCCACGGCTTCGCTGCTCCTGAACTTTGAATGTGCGGCTACCACATTGATTGCCGCGATCCTGTTCAAGGAGTCGATCAGCCGCCGCGCCTGGGGGGCGATCCTCTGCATCACATTCGCCGGCATCTTGCTTTCAACGGACTTTAAAGCCTCCGGGGGATTGTCATTCAGCACTCTGGGCGTCTTGATGGCATGCCTGTTCTGGGGGATAGACAATAATTTTATCCGGAACATTTCTGCAAAAGATCCACTGGCGATTGTCACCATAAAAGGGTTCGGCGCCGGTTTGATTTCCCTGGGATCGGGCTTCCTGATCGGCAATCCACTACCCCGTTTCGATATGATCTTGGGTGCCATGATCCTGGGATGCATGAGTTACGGGTTAAGCATCGTGCTGTTCATTTATGCGATGCGTGGTCTCGGCGCCGGCCGGACCAGCGCCCTGTTCGCCACAGCCCCGATCTTCGGCATCATCCTTTCCCTCATCCTGTTTCAGGAAACGCCCGATGGGTTATTCATAGCGGCCTTGCCCATCATGATCATCGGAGCGATATTCCTCGTCACCGAACAACACAAACACATCCATCGGCACGAAGAAATCATTCATGAACATCGGCATGCGCACACCGACGGGCATCATGACCGGCATCATCGGCGTCCGGACGACATTGCAATCACGCATACCCACACTCATAACCACGACCCAGTCGAACACGCGCATCAACACATGCCGGATATTCACCATCGACATGGACATCAATCGGAATGGGAGGCATCATGAAAGGCTGCAGACCAATCGGCTTTATTCTTCTCGTCAGCCTTTGGCTTTTTCCGGTACAGGGGGCGCCGGCCGCCGGAGGCGATAAAACCCTCTACGAGGGGGACTCCATCTACCACCACATCACCATCCGCCAGGACGGCAGGGAGCGGTGCATGATCTTCGGCCGCCAGCGCGACCTTCGCCAGACCTGCATCGATCTCGAGATGCCCGACGCGTCGATCTTCGAATACACCTCGATGATGTTCGCCGCTTTCCTCTTCCGGCCGGAAGCCAAGACGGTCTGCCTTATCGGCCTCGGCGGGGGCTACATCCCGACGGTCTTCAGGCTGCATCTGCCGCAGGTCAGGCTCCAGACGGTCGAGGTGGACCCCCTCGTGGAAAAACTGGCGAAGCAGTACTTCGGCTTCAGCATCCCGGCCGGCCAGTCGCTGGCCATCGACGATGGACGCCAGTTCCTCAAGAAGAGCCGGGAACGCTACGACCAGATCTGGCTCGACGCCTTCAATTCCGACTACATTCCCGCCCACATGACGACGAAAGAGTTCCTCACGCTGGCCCGGTCACGCCTGACGGAGGGAGGGATCGTCGTCCAGAACCTGTTTGGTGGCAACCGGCTCTACGATGCCCAGATTGAGACCTTCCGGTCGGTCTTCGCAAAGGTTTACGTCTTCGAGGGGCAGAGAAGCGGGAGCTGCGTCATCGTCGGCTCCGACCGTCCCGCTTCTGATCCGGCGGGGCTCCGGAAGCTGGCCGAACGCATGGGCGGGAAGATCGGCCGGATCGACCTCTTCGCTGAAGCGGTCAAGTGCAAGGTTCCGCCGGCCGTCAAAAAGGCGCCGATCCTGACGGACGATTACAATCCGGCGAACCTGCTCCTGATGGAAAAAAACAAGAACTAGGGGGATTGGGCATGCAGATCGTGTACACCGTCTTCATCCTGCTGTTGGTCTCGTTCGGCGCGGTGGTGATGAGCCTGGAGATCCTCTCCTCGAACCTGATGTCCCCCTACTTCGGAGGCTCCATCTACATCTGGGGGAGCATCATCAGCTCCTTCATGGTCCACTTCTCCGTGGGTTACGTCGCCGGCGGCTACCTCTCGCGGCGCCTCCCCCGGATCTCGGTTCTGGCCGCCTGCCTCGTCGGCTGCTCCCTCTGGGTTCTGATGATCCCGGTCATCTATCAACCTGTCTGCGAATTCCTCTCGGAGAACATCGGCGACGTCCGCCTCGGATCGCTCGCCGCCATGAATGTGATCTTCTTCGTCCCGGTCTCGATCATGGCAATGGTCTCCCCTTACATCATCGGGATCACCACCGCCTGGCCGCGGCAGTCGGGATTCACCGCCGGCATGGTCCTGTTCATCTCCACGGTCGGCTCCTTCGCCGGGACGAACGTCACAGCCTTCTATCTGATCAGCCTCTTCCCCGTCTCCCGGATCATCACGGGGCTGGGGATCATCTGTCTGGCCGTCTCTCTTACCGTTCTTGCCCTCCGCATCGACCGCCGGATATAAATAAAATGATGTCCCATGAATGTCGTGTGGGGCATGATCGCTTGCCAAGCGAGGAAGACAAAGACAAATGTTGACAGAAATAAACCGGAAAACGGTCATACTCGTCAGCGGGGGGATGGACTCCGTGACGGCCCTGTATGATGCGGTTCGGAAATACCAGGTCCTATCCGGTATCAGCTTCGACTATGGGGCCAAACACAATGGCAGAGAGATCCCGTTTGCCGCCTCTCATTGCCGGCATTTGGGAATACCACATAGAGTGATTTCTTTGGATTTCATCAACCGCTGGTTCACGTCGGATCTTCTGAAAACCGGAGGCGAGATCCCCGAAGGCCATTACGCGGAGTCAACGATGAAGCAGACGGTGGTCCCTTTTCGCAATGGCATCATGATGTCCATAGCGGCAGGCCTTGCTGAAAGTGCCGGGGCGAGGGGGCTGGTCATCGCCGCTCACTCGGGCGATCACGCCATCTACCCGGACTGCCGGGAGGCATTCATGAAGTCCATGGGTGAGGCGATTCGGCTCGGTACCTACCTGCAGGTTGACGTCATCCGCCCGTTCATCGCCATGAATAAGGCGGAGATAGCGAAGCGGGGGCAGGAATTGGGAGTTGACTTTTCCCAGACCTGGTCATGCTACAGGGGAGGCGATCTCCACTGCGGCAAATGCGGCACCTGCGTGGAGCGGCGGGAAGCGTTCATCCTGGCCGGAATCAAGGATCCAACGGTTTACAAAGAGGAGGGTCCGCTTCCCATGAAACCCGGCAAATAGCGTGAGACAAGATGCGCATCTCGGAGACCTTTTACTCCATACAGGGTGAAGGAACCCTGACGGGCATCCCTTCCGTCTTTATCAGGACAGCGGGCTGTCATCTTCGCTGCCGCTGGTGCGATTCGCTGTATGCGTCGCGGCAGGCCCGGGGAAGGGAGAGGACGATCGACAGCCTCGTTGACGAAGTCCGTCGCTATCCGACCCGATTCTGTGTGCTTACGGGCGGCGAGCCGATGCTGGCCAAGGGGATACACGACCTGGCCAGAAGGTTGGTCGATGGGGGCAGGCATGTGACCATCGAAACGGCCGCCACGATTCCACCGCAAGGAGTCGCCTGCTCACTGGCTTCTCTCAGCCCTAAACTTGCCAATTCGACCCCGGGGATGGACATCTCCGTTGCCGTCAGGCGCAGACACGAAGCGCAGCGCCTGCAACCCGATGTGATCCGGGACTGGATCGACCATTACGACTGCCAACTCAAATTCGTCGTCTGTTCCAGTTCGGATATAGCGGAAGTAATAGACCTTTTAGACAGACTGGATCGAAACATCACGCCGGAGAAGGTGCTCTTGATGCCGGAGGGCGTTGACGCCGCTGCCTTTTCAAAAGTCGCAGCTCCCGTCATCGCGGCCTGCAAGGAACACGGTTTCCGTTTTTGCGACCGGTTGCACATTCGGCTTTATGGAAACAGGCCAGAGAGGTAAACATGCCTTACCGCATCTGTAAGACAATCGAGATCGAGAGCGGACACATGCTCGCCAAGAGCCGGGATAACTGCAGGTATCCGCATGGACATTCCCGCCAGGTCGAACTGATCCTGGAATCCGATGCGTTGGATAGAAACGATATGGTTTGCGATTTTTCTGTCCTGAAGATTGCATTAAAAGGCTTCCTCGATTCGTTCGATCATGCCATGTGCATCAATACAAAGGATCCCATGTACGAAGCCTTTAAGAAAACCTACGGCGATCGGGTCATCGGCTTTAACGACACCGACCCCACGACCGAAGTCATTGCCGAAATGATCTTTGATAAAGTACAGGAGAGTCTCAAACAGTACGCAGGGGAAAAAAGTCAACCCTACCCCTTGGCACGGATGGTTCGGTTGGTCCGGGTAAGGGTTTGGGAAACCTCTACATGCTGGGCGGAATACGGCAAATAGAGCGGAGAAAAGGACGGGGGCCACCGGCTGTTTCCTGCGGGACATCCAGGCTGCCTGGAACGATCGCGGGGTGGAGATAGATCCGGCAGGTGCAGCCTGCGATTCCACAGCCAGAGAATCCGGAATAATAGGCAAGTGAACTCTTTTTCATGTTATGCCAACGTGAAGCGCCAGGCACAGAACCATTCTGCGGGATGGTCGTCCGGCGGGCAGGCGATGCAGGAGGTCCGGATCCGGGGGTCGATGGCTTCGGCGAATCCGCGGTATTCGACGAGCCCCCCCGACTTGCAGGGATAATCGGCGAGTCCTTTATGCTTTCGGGCCGCCTGGACGCGGCAGTTGTTCATCTCGAAGACGAGGCTCTCCGGGCCTTCCTCGCGGATCGTCTGGACGTTGATCCCGGCATAGAGGCGGAAACCCAGCGCCCGCTTCAGGCCGGCAAGGCCGGCCGCCTCCGGGAGGCCGAGGAATCGCCGGATCGACCAGGCCTCGAAGGGGGAAAAGCGCGTCCAGCAGGAATCGTTGCAGCGTTTGGCGTCCCAGATCCCGTCCCGGGACTCGACCGCCTGGAACCAGATGCCGTCGCCGGCGAGCCAGTTTCGTCCCAGATCGCCGAGGAGAGAAAGGAGTTTCTCCTTCGGCATCGCCAGGAGCGCTTTCGGGACGCCGTTTTCCATTTCGAAACCGAAGGCCTCGGCGAGCCGCTTCATCTGGATGTCATAGCTCTTCTCCCAGACCGCCCCCATCGTCTCAAGGGCCTTTTCTCTTCCCATCTGGTGTTCCACCTCGGCAAACCAGAGGGTGTGGTGGACGATCGTCCGGTGCAGGAAATCCACCGCCAGGCGGGCCAACTCCCTTTTCGCCAGTTCCTCCGGCCTTTCCACGCCGTTATCCATTTTTTACCCCTTTCCTGTCCCGGAGGGCGTCCCCCGGAGGATCGCTCCGACCGCGCCCTCAGGCCCCTTTACCGGTCCACCGCCGGTGCTCCTCCGCGAGATGTTCGATCAGTTCGCGAAGCGGCCATTGCTGATTCTGTGTCGTCAGACTGCAGAAGATGGGTCGTTTGAGGCCCCCCTCTGTCGGAAAACCCTCCAGGGCCATGTGGGTATGGACTTCCGAAAAGCCAAGGAACATGAGGACCTTGGTCTCCTCGTCCTCGAAACGCTCCTCCGGTCCCTTCTTGAGGATGTCGATGATCTTCATGTCCTCTTTCTGCGAGGCGCTTACCATGATCACATAGGTGTCGAGGGTCTTATCGAGAAACGCCTTGATCGTCCGGGCGTCCTCCTGATTATAACCGCAGATCAGCACTCCCACCGCTGCCATAGCTTCTCTCCCGGGGAAATCATCAATACGGGGGTACATTAGACCGGACGGCCGGAGATTTCAAGCGGAAACCTCTGCTTTTTCCTTGACAGGGAGAGCCGCCTTGAATAGAGTTTTTCAGGGCTATCAGCCCTTTTTTATTGCCTAAAAACAACAGGAGGATTGCACAAGATGATCGCAGCGGAATTGCTCGTCGTGTTTCTTGTCGGGGTTGTGGGGGGATTCTGCGTGATCACCCTCATGGCCGTCATCTACGGGAAGGACAGACCGACCAAGATGTATGCCCCGATTCTTCCGAGCCTGGTGCTGGTCATCGTGGTCTTTTACTGGCTCGGCAAGTACGGAGGGGGGATCTATCACTTCCTCGGAGCGCTCACCGCCGTGGGGATCACCGTCAGCCTCGTCACGGTCAACTTCATCGTCATCGCCGCGAAAAAGATAAAACCCCTCCATGCCATCGTCAACAGGCTCTCCGGCGGCGGCGAAACGATATCCGCGGTATCGGCGGAACTGGCTTCATCGAGCGCCTTGCTCGCGGACGGGTCCTCCAGTCAGGCGGCTGCTGTGGAACAGACTTCCGCGGCCCTGACGGGAATGACCTCGATGACCAAACAGAACGCCGACAAATCGATCCTGGCAAACCGGCTCATGAACGAAACGAAACAGGTGGTCGCCCGCGCCAATGATTCGATGCAGGTACTCATCCGTTCCATGGAGGAGATCAAAAAGGCGAGTGAAGAGATATCCAAAATCATCAGGACGATCGACGAGATTGCCTTCCAGACCAACCTTCTGGCACTGAACGCGGCGGTCGAGGCGGCACGGGCCGGTGGAGCGGGAGCGGGCTTTGCCGTGGTGGCGGACGAGGTCCGCAGACTTGCCATGCGCTCCGCCGAGGCGGCAAAGAACACGGCGGCGATGATCGAGGACACGGTGAAGAAGATCATGGAAGGATCGGCGGTCGTCGCCCGGACGAACAACGAATTTTCCGAGGTCGCCGAAAGCGCAACCAGGATAAGCGGGCTGGTCAGTGAAATCACCGCCGCCTCTCAGGAGCAGTCGCAGGGGGTCAACGAGATCAGCGCCGCCGTCGGCGACCTGGAACGGGTGATCCAGAAAAACGCGGCCTATGCGGACGATTTTGCCGCAGCCGCAGAAAAGATACGGGCGGCCTCCGAGGAATTCCGCGAACTGGGCGGCCTGTTGTCTCCCCTCGTCGGTGCGCGGCGTCTCGAGGGAATCGGTCCGTCTGCCGCAAAGGCGCCGTTATCGGCCCCGAAGGGCGCGATTCCCCATAAACCGGGCACCAACATCGTCCCTTACCGGAAGGCGGGGAGACGGTAAGCGTCAATAGCCCGCCGGAGCGACGTCGCCCGTCTCCGGCCCGGCCATTGATCATTCGGTTCAGCTCCGCGGCGGGCCGGATGCCGAATCGTCATAACCCTTGACACGGTGCGGTCGTTTACGATAGGGATATCCTGCTCCACCGCGCTTCGGATAGAGCGCCTCCCTCCAATGCGGATCGGCTTCCGAACGTGGGGAACGACCTCCGGGAAAGGGTGTGAAGGGTAAACGTGTACTTTTCAAAAGAGACCCTCGAACAATCGAAAAAACTCACCCGCCAGTGGGAAGACGAAATCAGGCGGTCCGCCGGGACGGCAGCCGAGAGGAACTCCCGCCGCTCCACCGTTTCCGACCTGGAAATCAAACATCTCTATACCCCCGAAGACATGCAGGAGACGGATTTCACCCGGGACATCGGGGTCCCGGGCGAGTATCCCTTCCTGCGCGGAAACCAGGCCACCGGCTACCGCGGCCGTTACTGGACGTTCCGGATGTTCGCCGGCATGGGGAGCGCGAAGGACACGAATGCCCGCTGGCATATGCTCCTCAAAGGGGGGCAGACGGGGCTCAGCACAGCCTTCGATTTTCCGACCCTGATGGGCTATGACAGCGACTCCCCCAAGGCCCGCGGCGAGTGCGGCCGCTGCGGCGTCGCCATCGACACCCTCGATGATTTCCTGACCCTTATGGAGGGGATCCCGATGGATCAGGTCACCACCTCCATGACGATCAACCCGCCCGCGACCGCGCTCTGGGCGATGTACTGCGCGGCGGCGGAACACAAGGGGGTCCCCCTGACCCAAATCGGCGGGACGATCCAGAACGACATGCTCAAGGAGTTCATCGCCCAGAAGACCTTCATGTGCCCGCCGGAGCCGTCGGTGCAGCTGATCAGCGACACCGTCGAGTTCGGGACCCAATACGTCCCCAAATGGAACACGATCAGCATCAGCGGCTACCACATCCGGGAGGCGGGTTCCACGGCCGTCCAGGAGCTGGCCTTCACGCTGCGCGACGGGATCGAATACGTCGATGACGTCATCCGCCGCAAGGGGCTGGACGTCGACGGGTTCGCCCCGCGGCTCTCCTTCTTCTTCAACGCCCACATCGATTTTTTCGAGGAGATCTGCAAGATGCGCGCGGCGCGGCGGATCTGGGCGAAGGTGATGCGGGACCGGTTCGGCGCGAAGGATCCCCGCTCCTGGTGGATGCGCTTTCACACTCAGACGGCGGGTTGTTCGCTCACGGCCCAGCAGCCATACAACAACGTCGTCCGGACGGCCATCGAGGCCCTGGCCGCCGTTCTCGGC
>JAMDBG010000005.1 GCA_023487865.1 Deltaproteobacteria bacterium
GAAAGGAATCCGGTCCCCCCCTCCGGTGATCAAGGCTTCGGCGACCCTGTTTGACTCCGGACATGCTGTTGGATCGATCGAAGCCGCCCTCTCCATCCGCACACAAATCGTCTTTACCGTCCTTCTGGGAATCTTCAGTTCTCTCATCGGCATCCTGCTCTATATCATCTTCCGCACCTATCCGATCAAGAAACTTGACAGCACACTGGCTGAATTACAGCAGGCGGAGGAGGAGCAGCACCGGAGCCGTGACATTGCCGAGCAGTTGGCCAAGGAGATGGCCGTTATCGCCGAAATCGGCCGGATCATCGGTTCGACGCTCGATATCGAGGAGGTGTATGATCGATTCGCGGCTGAGGCCCATAAGTTGATCCCTTTTGACAACCTGATGGTGAACCTGGTCAGAGCGGAGGAAAATGCCCTGATCATCGCCTATGTATCCGGCATGGATGTACCGGCCCGGAGAAGGGGGGACCGGATTCCTTTCCGGGGATCGGTGTGCGAGGTGATCACCAAAAACAGGAAAGGGATACTCTTCCAAGCGGACCGTATGGAAGAGATGCTCGAGAAATTCCCGACCCTCGTTCATGTTCAACGGGCGGGCCTGCGCTCGACGATGATCGTTCCTCTCATATCCGGCGACAAGGTGATCGGTGCGCTGGTCTTCCGTTCGAAGGAGGCGGCTGCTTACAACGACCACGATCTCCACCTGGCCGAGAGGATCGGGGCACAGATCGCCGGGGCGATCGGCAATGCGCAGCTGTTCCTCAACCTAAAAAAAACGGAAAATTCGCTTCGGGAGAGCGAGACACGGTTACGCGCCCTGGTGGAACAGGCGGCGGTGGGTGTGGCCGAGATCGACATCGTCACGGACCGTTTCCGCACCGTGAACCGCCGCCTTTGTGAAATGGTCGGCAGAACGGAAGCGGAGATGCTGGCCGCCACCTTCCAGACGATCACGCATCCGGAGGACCTCCATCTCCATGATGAGAAAATGGCGCTGCTGCTGGCCGGGCGTATCGGATTCTATACACTGGAGAAGCGCTATATCCGGAAGGACGGGGTGGTCATCTGGGTGGACATTACGGTGTCCCCTCTCTGGAAACAGGGGGAATCACCGGGGAAATACATTACCGTGGTCCAGGACATCACCGAGCGCAAACGGATGGAGGCGGAGATGCGGGAGATGTCCCTCCGGGACCAACTTACCGAGCTATACAACCGGCGGGGATTCATCACCCTTGCGGAGCAGCAGCTCAAGTGGGCGGACAGAGCCAAAAGACCGATGCAGCTCACATTCATTGATACCGATCGCCTGAAATGGATTAACGACACGCTGGGTCATGAAGCGGGAGACAGGGTCCTAATCGATACGGCAGATCTCCTCCGGCAGACTTTCCGGAAATCGGATATCGTCGCCCGCTTGGGAGGGGATGAGTTCGCCGTACTTTCCATAGATACCACGAATATGGACCAGGGAGATTTTTCGCGACGCCTTCAGCAAAACATCGATACGTATAATGCAAAAGAGTCCCGGCCGTACAAACTCTCCCTAAGCTGGGGCACGGTCATTTACCGTCCCGAATCTTCGACTCCGATGTCGCTGGACCAACTGATTTCTGCGGCCGATGCGCTGATGTACGCCCAGAAAAAGATGAAATCGAACCAGAGAGGGTGAACGAACCCCGTCAGCAAATGGATCGCTGACGCGCGGGAAGAATACGGCTGACAACCCCTGATCGCCTTCCTGCTTCAGAACCAAATCCGCTGCATATCAGACGCACCCCGCACCGTTGGTGCAGCTGTCAGCGAGTCATGACAAGCTTCTGCTCTTCCTTGGGAATATACCACTTGATGAAGTTCCAGCCGATCCCGAGCGGCGCCGTCTCCACCCCCCGGATGCGGGCATGGATGATGGGAAGCGCATCGGGGACATAGAGAAACAGGTAGGGCTGTTCCTCGGCCAGGATCTCCTGGATCCGGTCGTAATAGCGCTTCCGCAGGGCCTGGTCGAAGGTCTCCCGCGCCTTCACGATCAGGAGGTCCACCTCTTCGTTCTTGTACGAAATGAAGTTCAGCTCCTGAGGCCCCGTCTTGCTGGAATGCCAGACGTCGTAAAGGTCCGGCTCCATCGGGATCGTCCAGCCGAGTATCGTTGCGTCGAATTTCCGCTTGTTGATAAAATCGTTGACGAAGGCAGCCCATTCGACCACCCTGATCCGCAACCGGATGCCCACTTCGGCCAACCGGCGCTGAATGATTTCGGCGCATTTCGCCCGGATCTCGTTCCCCTGGTTGGTGATGATCTCAAATTCAAAGGGGCGCCCGTCCTTTTCGAGAATCCCGTCGCCGTTTGCGTCTCTCCAGCCCGCCTCGGCCAGAAGGGCTTTCGCCTTTTGGGGATCATAGGGGTATTGGCGAACGTTCGGATTGTAGGCCCAGGTCCCTGGCTTGTAAGGACCGGTCGCCGGCATCCCCAGACCGAGGAGGACGCCGTCGATGATCTCCTGACGGTTCACCGCATGGGCAATCGCCTGACGGACCTTTTTATCGGCAAAGAGGGGATTTTTCAGGTTGTAACCAAGATAGGTGTAAGCAAAGGAAAGATAACGGAACTTGTTGTAGTTCTTTTTGAACAGGTTGTTCTCCGTCTGCCGGGTGTACTGGAGAGGGGTCAATCCCATCCGGTCGATCCCGTTCGCCCGGAGTTCCAGGAACATCGTCGCCGTATCGGGGATGATCCTCATGATGTAGCCGTCGATGTACGGCCGTCCCTCGAAATAGTCGGGATTGGAGACCAGGACGATCTTCTGACCGGTCACCCACTCCTTGAATCGGTAAGGTCCCGTGCCGACGGGATTGCGCCCCAAGGGAGCGGTCGTGATCTCCTTTCCGGCCAGCAGGTGCTTCGGAAGGATGCCGACCGACCAGCTCATCAGGGCCGGGGCGAAAGGCTTGTCATAGGTCGCCCGGAAAGTATATGCGTCCAGAACCTCGGCCTTCTTCACCTTGAGGAAGTCACCCGCGTAGGCGGTGGGCGTTTTGGGGTCGATTGTCACCTGGTAGGTATAGAGCACGTCCTCGGCGGTAAAGGAGCGGCCGTCGTGCCAGCGGATGTCTTTGCGTAGGTGAAAGGTGATGACGAGGCCGTCTTTGGAGATCTCCCAGGATTCGGCAAGATCGCCCACAATGTTCAAATCTTTGTCGTATTTGATCAGGCCATTGAAGATCATCCCTGCGATCCCGTGGGAGGTCGAATCCGAGGCGAGCAGCGGAATGAGGTTCGACGCGTCGCCGATCGATCCCTCGACCATGATATCCCCGTAGGCGGGAACGGTTGCGGCGCTCCCGGCGGTCGGGCGCCCCTGCTCTGCCGAGCTGCACGCCGCCATGGTCAGGGCGATACACAGTGTCATGATCCGGTTGAGACGGCCAAGGCGTTCCATGGTCGCCAAGCTACCGCATGGATGCGTCTTTTGCAACCCCATTTTCCGTATCTCTCATTTTCTGAGTCGTGGGAAGGGGACGCCGACCCTTTCGCGAAGGACTTGACTATCGGCCGGGACTGTGGGAGATTGGCCAGCAGCGGTTTGACCCGCTTCCACTCTGAACCACTCACATGACCACAGGAGGTTGACGATGACTCTCATTGATCTGCGCAGCGATACCGTAACTCTGCCCACGGAGGCCATGCGGGAGGCCATTCAGCGCGCCCCTTTGGGCGATGACGTCTTCGGCGAGGATCCCACGGTCGCCCGTCTGGAAAAGATGGCCGCAGAGCGGTTGGGCAAGGAGGCGGCGCTTCTGGTCGTGAGCGGCACGATGGGAAATATCACCTCTGTTCTGACCCACTGTGCGCGCGGCGAAGAGGTGATCCTCGGCGACAGCTCCCATATCTTTCTCAACGAAGCGGGCGGGATGTCCGCCCTGGGAGGAATCTTCCCCCACACGATCCCCAACCAGCCCGACGGAACACTCAGGCTGGAAGATATCGAGGCCGCCATCCGCGCCGAGAATATCCACTTTCCCCGGACCCGCCTCATCTGCCTGGAAAACACCCATAACCGCTGCTATGGCGCCCCGCTGACGCCCGAATACACCGCTTCGGTCGTCGCGCTGGCGAAACGGCACCATCTGCTGCTGCACCTTGACGGCGCCCGGGTCTTCAACGCCGCCGTCGCCCTGGGCATTGATGTCCGGGAACTCACGCGGGGCTGCGATTCGCTCAACGTCTGCCTCTCCAAGGGGCTTTCCGCACCGGTGGGTTCCGTGATCTGCGGCAGCCACGAGTTCATCGCCAGGGCGCGCCGGACCAGAAAGATGCTGGGCGGCGGAATGCGTCAGGCAGGAATCATCGCGGCCGCGGGTATCGTGGCCATCGAGGAGATGACGGACCGCCTTGCTGAAGACCATGCAAACGCCCGCCGTCTGGCCGAAGGGATCGCCGGAATTTCCGGACTCGCGACCGATCCCTCCCGCGTCCGGACGAATATCCTCTATATCGACCTCATCGACAGGCGCTTCTCGGATGAGGAATTCCTGAAGCGTCTCGCCAAAAAAGGGGTTCGCCTCTCCCATACCGGGCCGTCCCGCTTCCGGATGCTCACCCATTACGGTATCGGCGAAAAGGAGATCGATGCGGCGCTTAAAGCGCTCCACAACGTGATGCAGGGCTGTTACTGACAAACGGCTTGCCCGGGCGTATAAAAACCATGACCAGCGGACGCAATACACCCCCATCCGAATCGGTGCCGGACAGGTTCCGCCTTGGCCTGGCAACGTTTCTGGATATTCTCGAGGATACGATCCGCAACTATCGGGCAAACGGCGACACGAATCAGGCCGCTGCCATCGCCCTGTATGGCATCCTTTCGATCATTCCCCTGTTCATCCTGACACTCCTGGTGGTCGGCAGCCTCTTCAGCGCCAATCCGGAGATCGAACAAAAGCTGATCGAGGGGATCCGCCTGTACATCCCTTCGTTCTCGGGGGAGCTTCTCTCCCAGTTCAGTCACATCGAAGGAAAGAGAGAGGTCCTGGGCGGTGTCGGAATCGTCACTCTCATCTGGTTTTCGGCAATGATCTTCAGCGCCATCGAAACGGCACTGAACATCACCTTCCGCTCCAAGACCTACCGGAACTATTTTGTCTCCAAACTCCTGGCCATCGCCATGATTCCCATGGGCTGGGCCGTCGGTGTGGCCAGCGTCGCGATCACTTATGTGGCGGCCATCCTGGCGGAACAGCCCCTCCTCGGCGAAGGGGGAACCCTCTACTTTCCGGCGATCCAGGGGGCCCTTTTCCGCTATTTCATCCCTTATCTGTTTACCGTTCTGTTCTTCACCATCGTCTACAAGGCGATCCCCTCGACAAAGATCAGCCTGAAGAGCGCCCTGATCGGGAGTATGATCTTCTCCGCCCTGATGGAGATCGCCAAACAGTTCTTCACCTGGTATGTCGCCAATTACACCCGTTACAATGTCATCTTCGGCTCTCTGGAAGCGGTCGTTATCCTCGTCATTTGGTTCTTTTATATTTCTCTCATTCTCCTGTTCTGCGCCGAGTTGATCTCCGCCTATCAGCGACGGGACATGATCCTTCTCGAGAAGTCTCTTCTGAAACCGGCAAAGGGCCGTCTCCGGATCGACCAACGGCTCTTCCGAAAATTCGGACGTCTCTATAACCGGGACGAATACGTCTTCCACGAGGGGGAGACCGGCCAGAACATCTTCTACATCCTGAGTGGCCGGGTGCAGATGGAAAAGCAGGCCGGCCAGGTGAAGAAAGTTCTTGCCGAGATGGGGCCGGGGGAATATTTCGGCGAGATGGCGGCGCTGATTCAAGCGCCGCGCACCGCCTCCGCGCGGAGCCTCGAAGCGAGCCATATCGCCGTCATCGACGGGGAGATGCTGCGCAGCATCCTGAGGGAGAGCGATGAGGTCTCCCTGTCCATGCTCAGGGAGTTCTCAAAACGGATCACCCACACGAACACGATCCTCGAAAAGCTGACCCAGTCCTGGATCAAACTGACGGCCACGCTCTATTTTCTCCGGATGTGGCCGCTGACGGAAGATCGGGACCCGATAAAAGAGCTGATGCAGGCGACGGGAAAAGAGGAGGTGGAGATCCTGGAGGTCCTTGCAGAGCTGGACCGGCGCGGCGTCATCACTGCTGCGGATGGCCGTGTGACCGCTTTCAACCGGGAGGAGGCCCTGCGGCTTGTGGATGAGCAGGTGACGGTTTAATCAGCCGGAGGCGGCCATGACAAAAAAAGGGGCATGATTCGAGGTGAAGAAAGGCGGGTCCGAAATGAAAATCGCCGCGATGACGGGTTCCTTTTTAAATTCCTTCTCCAGAAAGCGCCTGACCTCTCCGCGGTTCCAGCCGACCGGATGGATGAAAGGCCTGTAAAGCGGCAGATCGGCCGCGGAGAACGTCCCTGAGGCGAGACCTTCCGTCTCGGGACCGTCGGCGGGAAGATTGAAGAGGGCCAGATTCAAAAATCCGATCTCCGCCGTATGGGCCTTGGCGAAGGACAGCGTTCTTGCGGCCGTTTCCGGCGACTCGGCCGGCGTTCCAAAAAGAAGATAGATGTAGGTCGCAATCCCTGCCGCCTTCAGGTTGTTCAAGGCCGCTGCAACCGTCTTCAGTTCAACCCCTTTATTCAGGGCATTGAGAACTGCCTGATCGCCCGATTCCAATCCCAGCTTCAGCATGACGCAACCGGACATTTTCAGCTGCAGGCAAAATTGAGGATCCGCGAGGTGGGGCGTCACCCGGGCAAAGCCGTACCATGGGGCACCCGGCGGATCCGCGGCCAGGGCCTTGAGAACGGCTGGGCTCAGGGCATTGTCCAGGAGGTGGATCAGCGCCGGTTTCACTTTCCGTGTCAGGAAACGGAGATCCTCCCTCACCCGTTCCGGTGGAAGCGGGCGGTAGGGATTTCCCTCGGCCCGCTCCGGGCAGAAGGAGCAGCGGCCCCACCAGCAGCCGCCGGCGGTACTGTATGGAAGAATCGTGCCGGGAGCCAGGTAATCCGCCGGAGAGAAACCGCCGAGATCCGGCCGTTCGTGAGCCCCCTCCTGCGTTTTCCCCAGCAAGGCCAAAAGCGGGGCTTCTCCGGGTCCCGGGATCACCTCATCCACGAGCCCGGCGAAGGGGTTCCGCCAACCGGGTGAACGCATCCAGGACGTGATCAGCCCTCCGCCGAGAACGATCCGGAGCGACGGGTGCTCCCGCCTGATCACACCGATCATCGCAAAGGCGGTCAGCGCCTGACTGAGATAGTTGATTGAAAAACCGACGTGTGAGACAGGTGTTTCTGCAAGGATTTCCGAAAGCCTTCCCCGAAACCAACGATAGAAGGGATTGGTGTCGGGCGCTGCAGCGGCCCGAAGCAGGTCGGCGCTCCGAACGGGTGAAAGGGAGCCGTCCTCATAGTCGGTCAGACTCAAGCGGACGCTGTAAGGACGGGCCGCCACCGCGAGCAGGCGGTTCAGATCCGCCACCGCCCGCCGGTAGCGGTCGGGATTCGCGTAAAGCTCCCGCGACCGGAGGGAAGCAAGGTGATCCGCCAAATGCCTGGCCGCCCTCCGTGTCCAGGGATCGCCGGTTGCCTCACGGCAGCCTTCTGCAGTACGATTTAGGAGGGCAAGCTGCCCCTCTAGATTGGCATCCCATATCCGGCAGGCGATACCGTGATGCAGGAGCGCCCCCGCAAGCCTGGCCGGTCCCCCCGGCGCTTCACAGGCTTTCGCCGTCGGTGGGTGGATGAGCAGGACCCCCCCCCACGGAACGATTATTCCCCTCGCTTGTAAACGATCTTCTTCGTCCCGCCGTCGCAGCTCCCGATCACTTTTTGATCCTTGACGTTTTCGTTGGGAACGATTTCCAGGCTATAGCCCTTTACACCCTTCGCCTGAAGCTTGGCGTCAATCTCCGCTTTGAGTTCCTCACAGGATTTCTTTGCAAACACCGGTGATGCAATCATCAATAGAACAGCGACCATAATCAGCTTTTTCATTTCCAACCCTCCCGATGACATGACACGGTTTAAAATCTCCCTGATCGCTCCATCCCCGGAGCCGAAGGAGAAAACCTCCCTGCATGCTCCTCAGCGAGTTCCCGGCGGGTTTAATCCTCCGCACCAAGAAACGTATAGTTCAAGGATACCATAGACCTTCCACGGGAGAAAGAGTTTCTTCACGCATGAATCCTCACCGCTTGACACACCGGAAAGTTCCTTGCTAAATGAATATGTCGGGCTCACGGGCATCTGGCGGGGAATCTTCGGGATCACCCGGTCGGCGGCTGCGGCGGCTTGGCTTTGCGCCCGGAGACAGCCGAACAAAGCGGGACACGAATTGACATGAGAGCACCTATGTACGGAAATGCGGCGGCCCGCCGGACCGCCCTCATCGACGCAGGGAAGTTTCTCCTGGTGGCGGGCATCGCCGTCTGGCTCCTCTCGGTGGGAGTGCCGGGATTGGGTTATCACTGGCAGTGGTACCGCGTCCCCCGCTTTCTTTTCTCGGCGCAGGGCGGCGTCTGGACTGCGGGGCCGCTGCTTCACGGGCTCCTGGTGACGCTCGAGATCTCCGCCCTGTCGCTTCTGTGCACCCTGGCCCTCGGCCTGACGACGGCCCTCTTCCGGCTCTCCGCCTCATTCACCGCCCGAGCCCTCGCCCGGAGCTACCTGGAACTCATCCGGAACACGCCGCTTCTCATCCAGATCTTCTTCGTCTACTTCGTCCTCTCACCGGTTCTGGATATCGGCGCCTTCGCCTCGGCGGTCCTGGCGCTCAGCCTCTTCGAGGGGGCCTATGCTGCGGAGATCCTCCGGGCGGGAATCGTTTCCCTCCACCGGGGGCAGTGGGAAGCAGCCCACAGTCTGGGACTTAACGTCGTCGACGCCTACCGCTACGTGATCCTCCCCCAGGCCGTCCGCCGCGTCCTGCCCCCGCTTACCGGACAGGCGATCTCGCTCGTCAAGGATTCCGCCCTGGTGAGCACCATTGCCATTTACGACCTCACCATGCAGGGGCAAGCCATCGTGGCGGAGACCTTCCTCGCTTTCGAGATCTGGTTTACCGTAGCGGCAATCTACCTCGTCCTTACCCTCGGTCTTTCACTCGCCGTCCGGGCGATGGAACGCAAGATGAGCGGCACCCCTCTCGTAAGGATCGGGGGTCTGGCATGACGGTGGAACGGATCATCGAGGCGACCGAGCTCACGAAAACCTTCCCCGGGGGGATCATCGCTCTGGATCGTTTTTCCCTCACGGTCCGGCGGGGAGAGGTGGTTGTCGTTATCGGCCCGTCGGGTTCGGGAAAGTCCACCTTTCTGGGGTGCCTCAATGGTCTGGAGGAAATCGACAGCGGCTCCATCGTGATCGACGGGATCCCCCTCGACCACCACCGCAGGAACCGCCTGCTCATCCGTCAGGAAGTGGGAATGGTATTCCAAGCCTTCAACCTCTTTCCCCATATGACGGTCCGGGAAAACATCGACCTCGCCCAGGTGCGGGTCAGGAAGAAGACGTCTGCGGAGGCTGCGGGGCCGACAATGGAACTGCTGAAGAAGGTCGGAATAACGGAAAAGGCGGACCGCTACCCAAACGAACTCTCCGGCGGCCAGCAGCAACGGGTGGCTATCGCCCGCGCACTCGCGATGAGCCCGAAAGTGATGCTCTTCGACGAGGCGACCAGCGCCCTGGACCCGGAGATGATCGGAGAGGTTCTGGAGGTGATGAGGGCGCTCGCGGCGGAGGGAATGACGATGGTCGTCGTCACCCATGAGATGGGCTTCGCCCGGGAGGCGGGAGATCGGGTCGTGTTCATGGAGGCGGGGCGGATCGTTGAAGAGGGGGACACGGAGCGCTTTTTCGGCTCCCCGCGCGAGGAAAGGACGAAGGCCTTTCTCAGCCAGATACGGTAGCATAACCAAACGGCACAATGAGACGGGACAAGGAGGCAACCTATGAAGAAAGGAAAACTGTTGGTCCAGGCCCTGCTCATCGCAGGGATCCTTCTCATCACGCCGCAGCAACTGATTGCGCAGGCGGCGCGTCCGGAGGGGACCGGAGAGACGATGCTGGAGCAGGTACTGAAAAGGGGCGTCCTGCGGGTCGGCATGTCCACCTTCGTCCCCTGGGCGATGCAGGACAAATCCGGAAACTTCGTCGGCTTCGAGATCGACGTGGCCAACCGACTCGCCCAGGACATGGGGGTCAAGGCGG
>JAMDBG010000096.1 GCA_023487865.1 Deltaproteobacteria bacterium
CAAGGCCCCGAGGGCGAGGGCTATACGATGGTGAGATCCGAAGGCGTTGGTGAGGACCGGAAAGGCAGACCCTTCCACGTTTTCGAAAAAAAGCGCCTTCCCGCCGCCGGGGGCCTTGGACATGCGGTCCGTGATCTCGGTGATCTCCAGGACGGGAGAGACGCGCACGCCTATCCTCAGCAGTTCCCCCTCCTCCTCCAGCCGGGCGACGAATTCCCCGAGATTATTCCAGCTCATCTTTATCCCCGCCGGGCGGCCCTCCCCACCGGGGAATGCCCGGCTGCTCGATGCCGAGATGATCCAAGACCCTGTCGGCGATGAACGTCGTGAGCTCCCCGATCGTCTGCGGATGGTGGTAGAATCCCGGCGAGGCCGGCATGATCGTGGCCCCGGCCTCCTGGGCCTTGAGCATGTTGGTCAGATGAATACGGCTCAGGGGGGTTTCCCGGATTACTAGGATGAGCGGGCGCCTCTCCTTGAGGGTTACATCCGCCGCCCTCTCCAGGAGGTTGGTGGTATGACCGCCGGCAACGGCGGCCAGGGTCTTCATGGAGCAGGGGACGATCGCCATGGCCCGGACGGGAAACGAACCGCTCGCCACCGGGGCGAACATGTCATCCGGGTCGTGCACGACCATCTCCGCCCGGACGCCCCTTGCTAAACGCATCCGGTCGAACAGCCCTTGCACCTCGCCGGGAGAAATCTCCAGTTCATGGGCGAGGACCTTCGCCCCCATCCCGGAGACGATCAGGTGGACCTGCAGGGGGAGGCCGA
The DNA here is from genome assembly GCA_023487865.1 of Deltaproteobacteria bacterium. Classification (GTDB taxonomy): domain Bacteria; phylum Desulfobacterota; class Syntrophia; order Syntrophales; family UBA5619; genus JAKAFS01. The sequence continues at coordinate 775 of JAMDBG010000096.1, forward strand.
GAAGGATCTCCACAAGCCTCAATGCGTATCCGGCCCCGGAGGCCCCCGTTATCCCGACGATGATCCCTTTGTTCACAGGATGCCCCTGAGCGCGCTTCCGGAGAAGATGGCGACCAGCACGAGGATGGAGATCATGCTGTTGACATGGAAGAAGGCCATGTCGATCCGCGATAGGTCGTGGGGATTCACCAGCCTGTGTTCCACGAAAAAGAGGACCGTGATGATGCCGACAAACAGGAGATAGACGGGGCTCAACGGGAAGAGCCAGTAGAGGTTCAGCAGGGACAGGGCGCTGATCCCGTGCAGGAGGGTCGAGGCCTTCATCGCCTTTTCCACTCCGAACCTGGCGGGAATGGAGTGGAGTCCCATGGTCCGGTCGAATTCGATGTCCTGGCAGGCATAGAGGATGTCGAAGCCGGCGATGTACGTCATCAGGGCAAGGCTCAAAACTGCTATCATTCCGGAGATGGCGCCGGTTACGGCGATCCAGACGCCCATCGGCGCCAGCCCGATGGTGAAGCCGAGAAAGAGGTGGGCAAGCCAGGTCACCCGCTTCATGTAGGAGTAGGCAAAAAGGCACGCCAGAACGGGGAAGGAGAGCCAGAAGCACAAGGGGGAGAGCACGGCGGAAGCCGCTATGAAAACCAGGCTTGCGATGGCGGTGAAAAAGCCGGCTTCCCCTTTGGATATGACGCCCCGGGGAATCTCCCTGAGGGCCGTTCGCGGATTTTTAGCGTCAATCGCCGCATCGGCGATGCGGTTGAACCCCATGGCCGCCGACCGGGCTCCCACCATAGCGACGATGATCCAGAACACCGTCGCTGCGTCCAGTGGCTTTGCCCTCTGGACCAGGACCATCGCCGAGAGGGCAAACGGCAACGCAAAGATCGTGTGCGAAAACTTGATCATGCGGGAATAGACAACGGCCTTGGACAAGATTTTCATAGACAATATACCATTTTTTCTTAATAATTTAGAGATTTATACCGGCAAACAGAAGGGGTGTCAAGATCAAAATGGCTTGCCTGTATTTCCGCCTGTCCCTTCGATAGTCATTGACAGCAAACCATCGATTGAATAGAGGTACGAGGTACGACGAGAAATTGAGCCCATAGTTTTGATCTTAAGACAGGGTGGGTTCTTTGCGCATCGAAACACTTTAACGGCCCATTGCAGACATGAAACTTCCGAAACTGATCGTATTTGACATGGACGGCGTGCTGATCGACGTCTCCGGCTCGTACCGCGAAACCGTCCGGAAAGCGGCGCGTCTCTTTTTCGCTGGGGCAAAGGGCTTCGAGAGCCTGCCCGATCCCCTCCTTTGACGGACCTCGCCTCGCTCAAGCAGACCGGCGGCCTGAACAACGACTGGGACCTCACGGCCCTCGCCCTCCATCTGCTCTTTGCGCCGGTCAAAGCAAACGCCGTCCCCTCATCGGCGCCGGATGGTTCATCGTATGAAGAGACGATCCGCCGTTGCGACGTGTCGGATCTCGCCCTTTTCCTGAACATCTCCGCCCGCCCGCTCACGGAGCTCCTCGAACAGCACGGCAGGCGAAACGAGTCCTCCGTGGCCCGCTGCTACCGGGACGACGTCGGTGCCGGCAACGTGATCAAGCAGATCTTCCAGGAGATCTATCTCGGCCCGTCTCTCTTCAGGAAGCATTACGGTCAAGAGCCCCGCTTCTGGACCAAAGAGGGCCTTATCCACCGGGAGACCCTTCTGATCGACTCGCCCCTTCTTGCCGCTCTCAGCCGGGATCACCTCCTGGCCATCGCAACCGGCCGTCCCAAGGTGGAAGCGGATTTTCCCCTGGACCGTTTCGATCTGAGGAAATACTTTCAGACCGTGATCACGCTGGATGATTCCATCATGGAAGAGGAGAGGATATTCTATGAGAGCGGCACGCGGGTCTCTCTGATGAAACCCGATCCCTATATGCTCGATCGGATCGCGAGTCTGATCGGCAAGCTGTTCAACGATTGTTATTATCTTGGGGACATGCCCGATGACATGCAGGCCGCCCGGGCTTCAAAGACCGGATACAAGGGCGTGGGTGTCACCGTCTCTTCCACCGAGCCGGAAGCCCTTCGCCGGGATCTGCTGCGAGCCGGCGCAGATCACATCATCACTGATTACTCGACCTTGCCGGGTATCTTTGTTTGATCGTGCACCAACGAAACTCCCATCCAATATAATAACCAGGTAAATCGCTCTTACCCCCGCTTATCAATGATTTTTGGGTTGGGCTTGAAATTAAGATTACCATTTGTAACTGGTAAAAAAAGGCAGAGCCAATTGACTCTGCCTTGCTATGTTATCCCCACACCTGCCAATCCTGCCAAACCAAGACCAATGAGTAGAAAAGATGACGGTTCCGGAGCAGTCGGTATTTTCCCATCTGCCCCATACACCGTATAGATCCCATCCTGTCAGAAGCCCTCGAAAACATTTATGCTACGATCAGGCGAGGTCGAAACGGTCAAGGTTCATGACTTTGTTCCACACCGCTATAAAGTCGTGCAGAAACTTCTCCTGGGAGTCCTCACATCCATAGACTTCCGCCAAGGCCCGGAGTTGGGAGTTCGAACCGAAGATGAGGTCGACGCGGGTGCCCGTCCACCTGAGTGCGCCCGTTGCGCGATCACGACCCTCGAATACGGCATCGTCTTCGGCGGTTGTCTTCCACGTCGTGCTCATGTCGAGCAAATTCACGAAGAAGTCATTGGTGAGCGTCTCTGGCCGCTTGGTGAAGACGCCGTGCTGGGACCCTCCGAAGTTGGTCTTCAGGACGCGCATGCCGCCCACGAGCACCGTCATTTCGGGCGCGGTCAGGGTCAGCAATTGCGCCTTGTCAACCAGCAACTCCTCGGCCGATATGGCATAGCGGGTCTTCTGGTAGTTGCGGAAGCCGTCCGCGATCGGCTCGAGCGCGGCGAAGGAGACCGCATCGGTTTGCTCCTGCGAGGCGTCCATGCGTCCCGGAGTAAAGGGAACCGTCACCTCGTGACCAGCATTCTTCGCAGCCTGCTCGATACCCGCGCAACCGGCCAGAACGATCAGGTCGGCCAGCGAGACCTTCTTTCCGCCGGACTGTGCGCTGTTGAACGCGTTCTGGATGCCCTCCAGGGTCTTGAGTACCTTCGCCAGCTGGGCAGGCTGATTGACTTCCCAATCCTTCTGCGGCGCCAGACGAATGCGGGCGCCGTTGGCACCGCCGCGCTTGTCGGAGCCGCGGAAGGTGAAGGCCGATGCCCAGGCGGTCGAAACCAACTCCGACACAGATAGGCCGGAGGCCAGAATCTTGGCCTTGAGGGAGGCGATGTCCTGTGCATCAATCAGTTTGTGATTGACGACAGGGATGGGGTCTTGCCAGATGAGCTCTTCTGCCGGAACCTCCGAGCCGAGATAGCGTGCGCGCGGGCCCATGTCGCGGTGTGTCAGCTTGAACCAGGCGCGGGCGAATGCGTCCGCGAGCTGATCCGGATTCTCGAAGAAGCGCCTTGAAATTTTTTCGTAAACAGGGTCGAACCGCAGAGCGAGGTCCGTGGTCAGCATGGATGGCGCAATACGTTTTGAGGGGTCGTGGGCATCCGGTACGGTGCCCGCGCCTGCGCCACCCTTCGGCTTCCACTGGTGTGCGCCGGCCGGGCTCTTCGTCAGTTCCCATTCAAAGCTGAACAGGATCCGGAAGAAGTTGTTGCTCCACTTCGTGGGCGTGTTGGTCCAGACGACTTCCAAGCCGCTGGTGATCGTGTCGCCGCCTTTACCCGTGCCAAAGCTGCTCTTCCAGCCCAGGCCCTGCTCCTCGATGCCGGCCGCTTCGGGATCGGGCCCTACATGTGACGCAGGGCCGGCGCCGTGGGTCTTGCCGAACGCGTGGCCCCCCGCGATGAGGGCCACCGTCTCCTCGTCGTTCATCGCCATGCGAGCGAAGACCTCGCGGATATCCCGCGCCGCAGCGACCGGGTCCGGGTTGCCGTTCGGGCCTTCCGGGTTCACGTAGATCAGGCCCATCTGTACGGCAGCGAGCGGATTCTCGAGATCCCGCTCTCCGGAATAGCGTTTGTCGCCACCCAGCCAGGTCTTCTCGGTGCCCCAATAGACGTCATGATCGGGCTCCCAGACGTCCTCGCGACCGCCACCGAAGCCAAAGGTCTTGAAACCCATCGATTCCAAGGCGACGTTGCCCGTGAGGACCATCAGGTCGGCCCATGAAATCTTCCGGCCATACTTCTGTTTGATCGGCCAGAGCAAGCGACGCGCCTTGTCCAAGTTGACGTTGTCGGGCCAGCTGTTGAGGGGCGCGAAACGCTGCTGGCCCCTGCCGCCGCCGCCGCGGCCGTCACCGGTGCGGTAGGTGCCGGTGCTGTGCCACGCCATGCGGATGAATAAAGGTCCGTAGTGGCCGAAGTCCGCCGGCCACCAGTCCTGCGACTTCGTCATCAGTTCACGGAGGTCCTTCTTCACGGCCTCCAAGTCGAGACTCTTGAACTCTTTCGCGTAGTTGAAAACCTCGCCCATCGGATTGGACTTGGAGGAATGCTGGTGCAGGATATCGAGCTTTAACTGGTTCGGCCACCAGTCTCGGTTCGTCGTGCCGCCAACCCTTGGCGTAATTTTTTTTGAATCGTCCATATAAGCCTCCTTTTCTGCAATTTATAATTGTTTACGCATATATGTTTAACTGTTTGGCCGTTTTTATCTGGAATCATTCCTCGTAACATGCAAAAAAAGGATGGGCTGTCATAGCAGTCATACATCCTTAATCTTTGGACTACCGTCCGCCAATAACCTCTTTTACGTTCATCTTGCAGTCACAGCAATACCCGTAATACTCCATCCGTGCATCCGTCACCACAAACCCAACTTCTCAGGCTATAACCTTTACCGCGATGGACAAAGGGAGAGTATAATCCTCAATCTTTCCGCATTGTCTGCATACTATTATAGGTTGACGTGCTCTTCTAGATTTCCTTCATAACGATTTTCCGTTCGGTCGAACTCCAAGGATTTGATGAGGCCCTGTTGGGTAAATTCTCCTAAGGTTGCGTAAACTGTTGATAAGCTCATCCGCTTCGTCCTTTTCGTCGCCTCAACATAAATAAGATTTGCGCCAGGGTGAAGGTGTCTGTTTTCCACAAGTACATCGATAATAGCCAAGCGCTGAGGAGTGATCTTCAGCCCCTTTCCTCTCAATTGCCTGATAAGCCCTTCTTTTGTGATCATTTGCATTTCGGATTCATTCCAAGATTATATTTAAAGTTAATGTTCTCATTTTGGTTTGTCAAGTATACTTCAACAGATCAAAATGGCTTGCCGCGTGTCAAGAGGAAATAGGCAAGGGAGCGATTTGCCCTGCCGATCGGCGCGATCAGCAAATCCCACTGAATTGCCTCGCGCAGAAATTAGGGAAATAGGTACCCCCGTTCTATCCGGCGAGAGAAAGTAGGCGCGGCAGGACGGAATCTTTGAAGAACCGGGAATGGGCGTTCCGGTAAAGTTCGATGTTCTTGACGATCTCGGCGCTCTGGCGCTGGTCCGGGGTATCGGAGGCAAACTTGAACAGGAAGCAATTTACGCCGAAGCGCCGGCACGCCTGCACCACTGCGGCCCCCTCCATATCGGCGAGCTGGGCGCTCGATGCGACGCTTTCCCTTTCGTCCGGATCGCGCAGCGGCCTGTCTTGGGTGGCTAGGGCGGCGACGGCGAAACCGTCCAATACATCGGGGAGATGTTCATGGGGGAGGCCTGACTTAAGACCTGGCCGGTCCGGCTCTATGACCTTGGAAATATGATAGCATTCCCCCAGCGCGCACCGTCTGTCGGCGGCCCCGGCGGCCCCGAGATTGCAGACCAGGGCTGGCCGGCGGGTCTGGATCAGATAGGCGCAGGCCATGGCGGCATTGGCCTTGCCGATCCCCGAGATGATCAAGGCGATCCGGTCGTTGCCATAGAGGCTGAAAGGCTCGGCCCCCCATTCCCGCAGCGATAAATCCCTGATGAACGGGACCGCCTCCAGCAGCGTCGCCATGACCAGGCCGATTACAGGATTCCCAGACATCGTACCCTCTCTTCCAGCGTCTCGACTGCCCGCATCCCCGTCTCACCCAGAGAAAGGGTGAATTCGTTCACATACAGCGAGATATGAGCGGAGATCACCCTCTCATCGAGCTCCTGGGCGTGGAGTTTGATAAACTCGATTCCCGCCCGCGGGTTTCTCCGCGCATGGTCGACGGATTGCCTGAGCAACGCTTCGACGGCCTCCTTATGGCGGGATATGTCCCGGCGCAACGCGATGCAGCCCAGCGGCAGGGGAAGTCCTGTTTCCGCTTCCCACCACTGGCCGAGGTCGACGAGCTTGCGGCAATCGTAGTCCTGATAGACAAACCGCCCTTCATGGATGACCAGCCCCGCATCATACCTGCCGGAGGCAACGCCGGGGAGGATCTCGTCGAATCTCACGAACTCCGCGTTTCCGCGCCCACACTGCCAGAGCTGAAGCAGCAGATAGGCGGTCGTGTAACGGCCGGGAACGGCGATCCGCGCGTCCCTGATCCAAGCGGGGGACGCGATGCCGGTTTCCGGCGAAATCGGGTCATGCCCCCCGCCTTTCCGGGCGATGAGGAGCGGACCGCACCCGTAGCCGAGGGCGGCGCCCGAATCGAGGAGGCAATAGCGATCCTTCAGCAGCAGATAGGCGTAAAAAGAGAGCTTGGTGAGGGGATAGGTCCCCGCGAAGGCCCGCTCGTTCAACTCCTCCACGTCCGCGATTTGAGACCGGAAACGGAAGGGGGCGGTATCGATCCGCCGATGGATCAGGGCGTCGAAGATGAACGTGTCGTTTGGACAGGGGGAAAAGCCGATATCCAGCTCCAGCACATCTTCACTGCTCATGCAAATGTCCTTATCTCCCGGTAATCCGAGTCCCGCTGGACCGGGATGCGGCCCGCATCCCTGATGACGTCGATCATTTCCGCCATATTGGTCCTGTTACCGGCGCCTGTCGCCTTCACGACGACTTCTTCAGTGAGCACCCCACCCATGTCATCGGCGCCCATCGTCAGGGCGATCTGCGCCAGCTTCATCCCCTCGGTAAGCCATCCCGCCTGGAGATGGGTCACATTATCCAGAAAAATGCGGGAAATGGCCACGATCCTCAGATAATCGATCCCCGTCGCCGGCTGGTCATCCTCCAGGCGTGTATGCGCGGGGGAAAAGGACCAGGGGATGAAGGCGCGCAGAATGCCGGTGCGGTCCTGGACGGCGCGGACTACCTCCAGGTGGGCGATCCGCTCCGCAAGGGTTTCTCCCATGCCGTAGGTCATCGTGGCGCTCGATTTGAGACCGTGACGACAGAGGGCGTCCATCATCCCGCACCATTCGTCCCTGGTGATCTTTTTCGGGCTCACGCGGTTGCGTATCCGATCGACCAGGAGATCCGAAGCCCCGGGAACAGAATCAAGACCGGCATCCTTGAGGCTCTCCACCGCCTCGTCGAGAGTAACGCCGGAGCGGCGGGCGATGTACACCAGTTCCGCCGGCGAGAAGGAATGGAGGGTAATCTCCGGAAAGTGGTTCTTGACGGCCCGGATCATTGCCAGATAGGTTTCCAGCGTATGCCGGGGATGCAGACCGCCCTGGAGCATCACCTGCGTTCCTCCGATCGCGACAAGCTCCTCCACCTTGACCAGGATCTCATCCAGGGTGAGTTCATACGGTTCGATCCGGCCGGCGCGGGCGTGAAAGGCGCAGAAGGCGCATGACGCCTCGCAGACATTGGTGAAATTCACGATCCGGTCGATAATGAACCCCACTTTGTCTCCCGGCGCTATGAGCCGCCGGCGGAAATCGGCCGCCATCCCCAGTTCGATGACAGGCCAGCGGAAAAGGCCCAGCGCCTCCTCAGGGCCGATCCGCCGCCCCGCATATATCTTTTCCTTCAGGATATCCACGCTTTGAAACCCTTGCAAAACCGGAAAATCAGCCCTCGGAAGCGTAAGAAAGGCCGCAGCCCGCGTTGAAAAATCTTGCCGCGCCGACCTTTCTGAGCAGCCCCGTCTCGCCGGCGCTTCGGAGGTAAAAGGCGAACGCCTCCCTCAGGGCGGGACTGAAAGAATACTTCAGATCGCCATAATAGGCGTCGATATCGTACCTGACCGCCGGATATCTTTCCCGGGCTTTCCGAATGAGCCTCTCCCGTTCAAGGTCGAGACAGGCGAGGGATTTGCGGTAGGAGTCAACGACTTGGGCGATCCGGGAGAAATGCGCGCCGACCGCGGCCTCCCGGACGGCAAAAACGGCGAACACTACGGGATAGCCCGTCTTTCTGAGCCACAAATCTCCCAGATCGTACGTATAGGGAGCCAGCTCCTGCATCATGGCCTCATTGCCGATGATCATGGCCGCATCGAGCCCCTGGTCCTTCAGCGACGGATTGGGGTCGGTCGGGACGTAAACCGGTTCGACGGCGTAATGGCCGCGCAGGAGCATCTTCAGAAGGATGACGGAGGTCTTTGAGGCGCTGGTGAGCCCCACCCTTTTCCCGTGCAGTTCCTCGATCGGGATATTGCTCGAGAGGATGACGGAGTGAACATACCCTACTGAACTGAGACAGAAATCAGGAAGGAGCACGACCGCATCCTCAAGATCCGCATACGTTGCGGCGGAAACCGGACTCATATCGAGCTTCCCCTCTTCCATCATCCGGTTGAGTTCGCTGGGGTAACCGGGGACGACCCGGACTCCGGAGAGCGGTTCGATCTCGAACATATGATAATAAAAGGGATAACAATTAAGGTAATCGATATAGCCGAGGTTCATTGCCCGCGCCTCATCTCATAGTTCGCCGCCGCCCTGACCGGCCTTAGCCCCGCGTGTTCGATGAGTCTTCTGAGGTGCGACTCGCTTCCCGCATCGGCGGTCGTCGCGCCGGCGGAATGGACCACCTTCTCGTAATGGTAGGTCCCGCCGAGATCATCCACCCCAAAGCGCAAAAGGAGCTGCGCCATCTTCACCCCGAGGTACATCCATAACGACTTCAGGTGCGGGACGTTGTGCAGGAAGATGCGGCTTGCGGCAAACAGGCGGACATCGCCGAAGCCGGTGGTCTGGGTTCGCCTGGCGCGAATTTCCGTGCAGGCGTCATGGTAGGGAAGCGGCACAAAGGTCTTGAATCCCCTCGTCTCGTCCTGGAAGGACCGGATCTGCGAGAGATGGTCGACGATATCCGCCGGGGTCTCCAGGTGGTTATACAGCAGGGTCGCATTCGTCTTCAAGCCCAGCGAGTGGGCGACCCGCATCACTTCCAGCCACCTTTTCCCCGAAATCTTTCGCGGCGCAATCACCTCCCGCAATCTGGGCGAAAAGACCTCCGCCCCCCCTCCCGGCAGGGCGCCGAGGCCGGCGTTCTTCATCCGTACAAAGACGTCCTCCAGGGGGAGT
>JAMDBG010000041.1 GCA_023487865.1 Deltaproteobacteria bacterium
GGATCGTAACCAAAAGCGATCGAAAGGTCGGGTCATCTTCAATGATGAGTATCGTGGCCTGATTTGTCATGATCCCTTCCTCTCGTGACAGGAGGGTAGGAAGACAGTCATCACCGCCCCACCCCCCTCAGCGTTTCCGGCACTGATCCTGCCTCCGCACCCCTCGGCTATCTTGCGGCAGACCGCCAATCCCAGGCCGCTGCCACGGGGGCGGGTCGTATAAAAGGGGTCAAAGGCCCTGTTCATTGCCTCTTCCGTAAAACCGGCGCCTGTGTCCCGAACCGTCAGTGCGACCATCCCCCCCTCATCCATCATCATCACCCGTACCGTCCCCTCAGCAGGTATAGCCTGCAAGGCGTTGCTGAACAGATTGATCAGGAGTTGCCGAAGTCTCTCCGGACGGCAGGTGACCCTCACTCCAGAGGGTATCGATAACTCCAGCTTTACCGATTGAACATCCGCATGGTCGGTGACCATGTTCCAGGCATCGGAAAGCAGGGCCTCGTCAAGAGGGGTGCAGCCGGCGCCGGGATCGTCCTGTCGGGCGTAGTCGAGCAGGTCGTTTACCAAACCCTCCAGCCGGAACGCTTCCTGCGCGATCAATGCGACAAATCGCTGGGAACGCTCATCGGTTATCCGCTCCCCAAGCAATTGGGCGTACCCCTTGATACCGGCCAGGGGGGTGCGCACCTCGTGGGCCAAGACCGCCCCCAACTCGCCCAGGCGGACCATCTGCTCCTGCCGGGCCATCTGTTCCCGCCGCCTGGCGTCACGCTTCAGCAGCCGAACCAGCAGAAAACCCAGCACCCAGGCGCCCGCAGTCAGCGCCAACAGGATAGTCGCACCGGTGCGGGCCCGGTTGATGATCTGATCCGCCTGCCACGTGTGCAGCACCAGCCTGAGGACCAGGGTCTCCCCGGGCAGGCGCAGGGGCAGATGGCACTCGTAGGCCTCCTCTCCCGTCCCCAAGCGGATCCGGTTCTCGACGGGCCCGGCGGCTGTGAAGGCAGGAAGGTAACGGGTATCCTCCACCCATTCGCCTATCAAATCGGGGTTCTGGTGAAAACGGATCCGGCCGGACCGGTCTATCAGGGCAAAGTAGGCGATGTCGCGGTAGCGAAAGTCAACCAGCGCTTCGAAAGAGGGATCACGAGCGGCCAGATACTCTATCGCCTGCCCCAGGGAGAGGGCCAATCCCTGCAACATGGCCCGGGCCACAGGCCGGGCGTTCTGCTGGCTATTCACGGCAAACCACAGCAGGAATGCGGTTATAAGGACGCCTCCCATCAACAGCAGGGTATCCGCTCCGGCTCGCTTCACTTGATGATGGACTCCCTCCTTACTCGCATCCCATTCTCCCATTGCCAAGAAGGCCTTCCCTTTGCAGGGGAGTGACAATATCCCTGTCTCCTCTGCAAGGGGAAGACTGGCCCGGTGAGCAGGCAAAACATCGCCTTTTTCAAGAGAATATGCAGATCAGGCTTGTATGTCAACCAGATAATGGCGCCGGATAATGGCAGCAAAAAAAATTATCTTGACAAATATACCCCTAGTGGGTATTTATACCCCCAGGAGGTATTTATGGAAATAATGGAGAGGAAAAAGATCGTCAACCGGTTCAAGCGGATCGAAGGGCAGATCCGCGGCCTGGAGAAGATGATCGAGGACGAGAGTCCCTGCCTTGACATCCTGACGCAGGTTTCCGCAGTGACGGCGGCGATTAAAAAAGCGGGGACGGAGGTCGTCCGCGTTTATCTGGACCATTGCCTGGTGGATGCCGCCAATAAAACGGAGGCGGATCGGGAGAGAAAAAAGACCGAATTTCAGAAGGCCCTTTCCCGTTACATCGATATGGCCTGAGAAGAAATAAGGAGAAAAAATGAAAACAAAATTAAACATGAACCGCCGCCGGTTTCTGAAGTCCGTGACGGCGGCAGCGATGATCGGAACGGCGGGAGTGCTGAATGTTCCGCGGACGGCGGAGGCCGGAGAGGGCAAGCTCGCCACCCTCATCGATCTTACCCGGTGTAACGGCTGTATTGACCGGGCGGCCCCGGCCTGTGTTTCCGCATGCAAGAAAGTCAAAGCAGGTCGGCTTCCCGAACCTGTGGATCCTATCCCTATTCCCTTTCCCACACGAAAGGTCGAAGACTGGTCAAAGAAGAAGGAGGTAGAGAGCCGCCTGACACCCTATAATCTCATATTCGTCCAGAAGGCGGAGGTGGACATGGGCGGCGATAAGAAGACTGTCTTTATACCGAGAAGGTGCATGCACTGCGACAACCCTGCCTGCGCGACGCTCTGTCCGTTCGCCGCCAACCACAAATTCGAGAACGGGGCCGTTGTCATCGATCCGGATACCTGTTTCGGCGGCGCCAAATGCCAGACCCTATGTCCCTGGCAAATCCCTCAGCGGCAATCGGGCATCGGGGTCTACCTCAAGGTGGTGCCGACACTCATGGGAAACGGAATTATGGTGAAATGCGACCTCTGCAGCGACTTGCTGAAGGAGGGCAAGACACCTGCCTGTATCGAGGCCTGCCCGCAAAAGGCGATGTCCATCGGCCCCCGCAAGGAGATCTACGCAAAGGCCGAAGAGCTGGCAAAGAAGATCGGCGGTTACCTTTACGGCAAGACGGAAAACGGCGGAACGGGCACCCTGTACGTATCTTCCGTTCCGTTCGATCGCCTCGACGGCGTGATCCGGAAGGGACCCGGGGAACCGGGTCTCGGGGCGGTCAAGCGGCGGATGGCCGGTACGGATTCGCTGGGTAAGGCGGTACTCGCCGCCCCGGCCATCGGTATCGCCGCCGGCGTGGCAGGCGCCTTCGCCCTGGTGTCCAAAAGAAAAGCTCGCATGAAGAAGGAGGGCTGATCATGTCCATATCCATCAATGAAGAAAAAAATCGTGTCGTCCGCCATGGCATGCTGGAGTTAGCCGAGCACTGGGCTCTTGCCCTCTCCGGCCTGGTCCTCCTTTTGTCGGGCCTGTTCGAGCTCCCGATGGCCGCCCGTTACAAGATAACGGCGATCCCGGGTTTCGCCTGGTCCGGGGACTTTATCTCCTCCCTGGTCATCCATTATGTCGCATCCGTGGTCTTTATCGTTGCCGCGTTTTTCCATCTCTTCTATCACGGTCTGCTGCATGACGAGGGGCTGCTCCCCCAAAAAGGCGACCTCAAAGCCTCGGTTGCCGTTATCAAGACCTTCTTCGGCAAAGGGGAGGAACCGCCGTTCGACAAGTACCTTCCGGAGCAGCGGCTCGCCTATCTGGGGATGGCCGTCATCATTGCCGGCATCATCCTCACGGGGCTGGTCAAGACGTACAAGAATATCTATGCTCCGGACCTCTCCCATACGCTTATCCTTTGGTCGACCTGGCTGCACAACATCTTCTTTGTTCTGTTCATTCTGGCTTTTGTGGGTCATATCGGCGCCATCATCCTCAAACCGAACCGGCCGATGGTTCGCGGGATCTTCACAGGGGCGGTCCGCCTCGACTATGCAAGACACCGCCACCCTCTGTGGCTGTCAGGTTCCGATATTCAGGAAGCTTACCAGTCGCCGGTTAAAGCGGCAGACATATCAGCCCTTGTGGAAGCAGGAGCGGTTGTGGCAGACCACATCACGGAAGGAGAATCCGGTGAGTCACCGGCCTCTCCGGGTGCCAACGCCGACGGAACGGTTGAAACGAACAAAGCGGAAACAAAACAGGGCCCGACCCACGAGCTCCCCGGGGAGAAATCGACAAATGAGTGACACCATGAATAAAACACGGGTATGGCTGACGTTCTTTTCACTGGTCGTCGCCGTCGTTCTACTCTCCTTCGGTGCCTCCGGTCTGTGGCAGGGGAAATCTGAGAAGACGGGGGATACCGCCCCGCTGGCGTTCCGCGATGGCATGACCATCGCGGAATTCGGCCTTGAAAACAATCTGCCGAACACGGTTCTCCAGAAGGCTTTTCAGCTGCAGGACAAAAAAGACATGGAGAAAAAACTGGAAGCATTGAACCTCTCTCAAGCCGAAATCGCAGAACGGATCAACCATTCCAGGACACTGGAGGCGGAATACGAATCGAAGGACTGGGTGAAGATACCGCTCAAGTTCACTCTCTGGTTTTTATTTCTCGGCGCGGTCTTTGTCCTGATGCGTCGGAAGAGGATCACACCGGGCCTTCGCAAGACGCTCTATCTGGCCGCTCTTGCGGTCTTCGGCATCCTTCTCGGATCGGACCCCAGTCCGATGGGCACGGTAAAGGATGCGATCTCCCTTTATGGTGCCAAGGGGGTGATCTTCCCGCCCCGGATGATCGCCCTGACGGTTTTTCTTCTCCTGGTTTTCCTTGTCAATAAATTCATCTGCTCCTGGGGATGCCAGCTGGGAACGCTTCAGGACGTGGTCTTCCGTCTGAATCGGAACAGCAGGGATACAAAAGGTATCTTGGGGCAGTACCACCCGCCATTCCTCTGGTCCAACATAATCCGGATCGCCTTTTTCCTGACCTTTACCCTGGCCGCATTTGTCTGGGCAACCGACCTGGTCGAGCCGATCGATCCGTTCCGAATATACAAACCGGCGGCACTCACCATCGGAGGCGGGATCTTTGTCGGATTGATCCTGATCGCCTCGCTGTTCGTTTACCGTCCCTGGTGCCAGTTTTTCTGCCCGTTCGGACTCGTCGGCTGGCTTCTGGAGAAAGCCAGTCTTTTCAAGATCATCGTGAACTATGAAACCTGCATCGGCTGCCGTTCCTGCGAAAAGGCCTGTCCTTCGACGGTCATGGGGGCCATTCTGAAACGGGACAGGGTCATCCCCGATTGCTTTGCCTGCGGGACCTGCATCGAGGTCTGTCCGACCGATTCAATCCGCCTGGCCGCCGGCAAACGCAGCCGGCCTCCGGAAGGTAAATTTCTTCCGGAAATCTAAGCGGCGCACCGCCCCAACAGAGCAGGCGGCTTCGCTTCATGAAAGACAACGGTCACCCTCTTTCCTCCTCAGTTGCAGTGGCTGCAGTGCGCCATCTCTCCGGCTGACAAGGGGAGGATCTGGATCGTCGTGTGGTTGATCCCGTATTTGTGAAGCAACATCTCCTGGACCGAGCGGATCATTGCTTCACTGTCGGGTGAATCTTCCTGGGATATAAGATGGGCGGAGAGGAGTTTTTGATCGGTGCCGGTCTGCCAGATATGGAGATCGTTGACTTCCGCCACACCTTTCAATGACAATAGATCATTCCTAACCTCAGTGAAATTGATGCCCGGGGGCACCGCATCCAGAAGGGAGTTGACCGCCTGCTGGACGATTTTGAAGATTTCACGGGCGATGACGATGCAGATGACCAGAGAGATGAGGGGATCGACGAGACGCCAGCCGAAAAAGGTGATCAGCAGGGCGCCGACAATGACCCCAAGCGAAAACAACGCGTCCTGGAGCGAATGGAGCCAGGCGCTTTTCATGTTGAAGTTCCGTGCCGAGATCTTCTGTAGAAGCAGCGTCGCCGCACCGTTTCCGACAAAGGCCACGACGGCGACCCAGAGCATTTCCTTTCCGGGGATTTCCATGGGCGCCATGAATCTCTTGAGGGTTTCCCAGAAGACAAAAGCGATGACGACGGACAGGATGATGCTATTGACGAAGGCGGCGATAAACTCGATCTTATGGTAGCCATACGTTTTCGCGGTATTCGCGGGACGATGGGAAACTTTTTCCGCCCAGTAGGTGAAGATCATGGCGGCGATATCGCTCAGATTGTGGACGGCGTCCGAGATCAGCGCCATGCTTTGAATCATAAGGCCGAAAACCATCTCGAAGGCCACGATCCCGCCGTTGATCACCATGGCAAAAACCAGGTTTTTCAGCGACGCCGGGGGTTCGTGACTGTGGTTGCGAGCAGGGCCGTGGTCATGGTTATGTTCCATGGAATTCAACCTCCGATCAAAAAGGGGCAGCCGATGAAATAGATCCCCAAAAGGCCGATAACGACCCCGGCGCTTTTCCGGAACCACCCCCCCGATTCGATCCAGGTTTCGCTCTCCGTGAGGCGGCGGACCGCCGCCGTGGAGCTGCCGGCAATCATGATGGGAAGGCAGTGCCCCAGGGCGAAGAGCAGGATCAAAAGGACCCCGGTGAGGACCTTCTGCTGAACTGTGATGATCGCCAGGATGGGAGCGATGAAGCCGAAGGTGCAGGAGCCGGAGAGGACCCCGTAGGCCAATCCCAGGATGAATGCACCGCGAAGGCCCTTGACGTTGAGCCGGTGCAGACGACTGCCTGAGAATGTGCACTTCTCCACCCCCAGCATCCCCAGGGCTACCCAGATCAGAACAAGCCCGACAACGATCTGCCAGTAGCTGCCCACATCCCCGAGCATCCGCCCCAGCAGCGCGCAGACGATGCCGATGACGGCGATCGTGATGAACAGCCCCAGGGTGAAAAGAATGGCGTAATGGGCGGCCTGCCCGGGTTTTAGGGCCTGCTCCTGCCCGGCCACGTAAGCCACGACCAGAGGTATGGAGGCCAGATGACAGGGACTCAGCAGGACGCTGACCATTCCCCATAAAAAACCGCCCAGTGCCGCCAAGTATGTCATGCCGGTGATCCAGTCGTTGATGGTGAGAAAAAATTGCGTCAGCATGTCGGTTTTTTATTTTACACCCATTTCTTTAAGCTGTTGGACGATCGCCGCTTCGCTCAGGAATCCCTCGTGCCGGTAAACCTCCCTGCCTTGTTTATCAAAAAAGATCTGTGTGGGAATCCCCCGGATGCCGAAGCGGCTGGCCGGTTTTGGATCTTCCCAGACGTCGAGGAAGACCACGGCCGCCCTCCCGGCATACACCTTTTCCAGTTTTTCCAGAATCGGCGCCATCATCTTACAGGGGATGCATTTTTTTGCCCCCAGATCGACCAGCGTGACCATCCCTTTTACGGGGACCTCCAGCAGCTTGGCCGCGAAGAGAGCCGACGGCAGTGCGAACAGAGACAGGACCAAAAGACAGATGGTGCCGGCAATAACTGTTAAACAGCGCATCCTCATTTCAATACTCTCCATATCGCATTTTGTCCTTTAAACAGATGCTCCAAATTTCTCCTCGAATCAGTCTCCACCCGCAAAACCGTCTCGTTCAGAAAAATCGACTCTCATGAGGCTCTCATCCCTATTCATCAGGCGCAGCGAAGAACACCCCGCGCCCACAGGCAGTCCCCGCAGACGGGGAAGGAATTGCCGAAGCAATCATCCTCGTTGGTTTCCGCCGAATCGCACCCGCCGCAATCCGTGCAGGGTGAAAACTCGAATTTTCGGACGCGTTCCCGAAAAGCCGCGTACTCAGGATTCGACCAGACCGCCGGCAGGGTTTGTCCCGGGAGACGTCCGAATTCACACCGGCGGAAGAATTTCTTCCGGTTCATGATAAAACAGGTGTAGGAATGCAGAAGGGGCGGGCAGGGGCTGATGCCGCCGTGCCATGCCACAGCCAGGCTGCCCGTCCTGACGAACGGACAGTAGTTGTTCCGTTGATTCAAATTGATATCGAGAAAGCTCATGTTCGGCTGTTGACGCATGATCAGGGAGAGCGGGCCCTGCGTATCCTGATTCCAGTCCATTTGGGGAAGTATCCACAGCGGGTTGTTCGGCCATCCCTGACCTTCATAACTGGTCGGCCTCAATCGATAAAGGATTTCGTTCTGAAGGTCGGCCGCATAAGGCAATACATTCGTCACAAGGACGAACGATGCCAAGATCCGGTTTGCGATTCTCCAAAGCCCGGGAAGCTCATGGAGGTTGCGTTTCATCGCTACAAATTCGATCCCGATCCGGAGCGGCGTTTCGGACTCTTTTTCACGCAACCGGTAGAGCATCCGGACATTGGCTATGATCTCCTCCAGTGAGGTCCCCGAACGGATGGCCCCATGAGACTCGTCCGATGTTCCATCGATGGAGACCGTAAACTGGTCGAGGCCTGCATCAACCAGTGATGTAGCAAGTGAAGGAGTGAGAAGCACCGCGTTGCTCGTCATTTCCGTCCGCATTCCCCGGTCGTGGGCCAGACGGACCATTTCCAGAAATCTTTCGTGGAGCAGCGGCTCGCCCAGGCCCGCAAAGGCGATTGTTTTCGATCCGGGAAACTCTGCCAGTCCGTCGATCAGGGCTCGATAGACGGGCCAGTCCATATCGCCGAACGGTTCGCCCCAGGAATGACGGATGCAGGTCACGCAGGTCAGGTTGCAGCGGTTCGTCGGCTCCACGTAGATCTTGTTCAATTCATCCATGGACCATCACGCTTACCGCATTCCTTTCCAATCAACACGTTCCATCATTTCCTGACCTCAACGTTGCAGACCGTTTCCAGGGATTCCTTCGCTCCCGGAAAGTACTTCTTTTTGAACCGGATTGCCACATTGACCAGCATGATCAGGACAGGGACCTCCAACAGCGGTCCGATCACCGTGGCGAAGGCCTGGCCGGAATTAATGCCGAAAATCGCGATGGCCACCGCGATGGCCAGTTCGAAATCGTTGGAAGCGGCAGTGAAGGAAACCGCTGTCGTCTGGGCGTAGTTACCTCCGATCTTCCGGATAATGAAGAAGGTCGAGAACCACATAATGAGGAAATACAGGAGCATGGGAATAGCCACGATAACGACGTCCTGAGGCGAGGCGATGATCTTGTTCCCCTGTGTGGAGAACATGACCACAATCGTCAACAGGAGCGCCACGAGCGTCAGGGGGCTGAGTTTCGGCATGAATACGGTGTTGAACCAAACCTCTCCTTTGGCGGCGATGAGGCCGTAGCGGGTGATCAGGCCAGCCAGAAAGGGAATCCCCAGATAGATGAAGACCGTCTTGGCCGATTCCGCCATTGAGACGTTGATGTTAAGGCTCTCCGCCAGCCCCAGCCAGTTGAGCATCAGGGTGATGAAAAAATAGATGTACACGGCGTAGAAAAGGACTTGGGCGATGGCGTTGAAAGCGACGAGCCCCACGGCCAGCTCCCGGTCCCCCTCGGCGAGTTCGTTCCAGACAATGACCATGGCTATGCAGCGGGCAAGCCCCACGAGGATGACGCCGACCATGTACTCGGGGTAGTTGCGAAGAAAAAGGATCGCCAGGAGGAACATCACCACTGGACCGATAACCCAGTTCTGCAACAGCGAGATGACGAGCATCCGCTTGTTCTTGAAGACCTTGCCCATCTCTTCGTATTTCACCCTCGCCAGGGGCGGGTACATCATCAAGATCAGCCCCACTGCGATGGGAATAGAGGTGGTTCCCACCTGCAGGCCGGTGATGAACTTCGACAACCCCGGCAGATAAAACCCGATCCCGATCCCGACGCCGATGGCAATGAAAATCCACAGTGTCAGATACCGATCCAGAAACGACAATCGTTTGCCAATCCCGTCCGCCGCCATCTCGTCCTCCTTATTGAACTACTTTTTGATTTTTTGGGTTCGTAGACTCTCAACGAGAGCCTGGCTTCACCGGTCAGGTCCCCCCGAAAAGAGGGATGCCGCCCCGCAGGGAAACCTCACCAACAAACCCGACCATAATCTTTTCACCGTCCACAATCACGGGAACCTGTCTCTTGCCTCCCGTCAGGGCAAGCATCTCCTTTAGTTTATCCGGTTTTTCATCCACATTGATGTAAACGGCCCTGTCTCCATAGGCTGCCCGAGCCTGGTTGCAAAAGGGTCAGGTGTCAGTTCCATAAATGATGATTTTATCCGCCATGATTATTTCCCCCTATGGTTTGTTTTCCTCGAATTGTCTGGTTAATGCGCACCCGGGCCGAGCCAGGCCAGGATCTCCTCTTTCTTGGGGATCTTTCCAACGGATTTGACCTCGCTGTCCACAACCACCGCCGGGGTGCCGAAGACGCCGTATTTGGCGATCTTCATGATGTCGGTCACCTTTTCGATGTCCGCTGCAACGCCGGCCTCGGCAACGGTTTCACGGACCAGCGTCTCCACCTTTTGGCAATTAACACATCCCGGTCCCAGGATCTTGATATCCATAAGCTTGTCTCCTCTTTCTGAAATGATGAAACCATCTACTCTCTAATGGTCTTCAACACCTTTGTGCAACGGAATTTTCCCGCACCTCTTCCAACCACTGCTTGAGCCGACCCCTCGACGGCACAGAACCGACCCACACGACCCGACCGCCGATAACCAAGGCCGG
>JAMDBG010000092.1:0-5714 GCA_023487865.1 Deltaproteobacteria bacterium
CATGAAACGACCGTCGAGATATTCGCGACACCGCCAGTCCCAGTGTCCCGCTTTGCTTGGATTTTATGCGCCCCGTATCACATTCTCAGAAGAATGTCTAATGGATTACAGGATCCTGACACCCCCTGATGGTTCGACCGTTACTGCTTTTTTCGGATCGGCTGACCCCTATGGAAGTACATTGGCATTCCTTGCCGAAGGAAAGCAATCATTGACGGATATTGGAAATTGTGCAAGATGGCGACCCATACATAGGTGAAAAAATGCACCCCCATCACCCATGTCGGTCACTAGAGAGAAGATCCTCCCGGCCCCCCGAGAGGAACCGTCGGACCGGCTCGAAAAGGGGCTTGAAAAGTGTTTGACCGAATATTGTTCGCATCGCTGCCCGCCTTGTTTTCTCTGACGCTTTTTTTGAGCGCCGGTCTGCTTTTTATTGTCGAACCGATGATTGCGAAGTTGATCCTTCCCCTGTTCGGTGGAACGCCTGCGGTCTGGAACACCTGCATGATGTTCTTCCAGGTGATGCTTTTGGCAGGTTACGGTTATGCCCATGTCTCCGGCACGAAAGTGGGGTTAAACCGCCAGATCGTCCTCCACCTGGCAATCCTCGTTGCCGCCTGCCTGGTCATTCCGATAACGATTCCGCGCCAATGGGGACTTTTTGCCGGGGGGAGCCCTGTCGGGGCCATACTCCTGCTGCTTCTGGGCTCCGTCGGACTCCCTTTTTTGGTCCTCTCCTCAACCGCGCCTTTGCTCCAACAGTGGTTCGCCCGAACCGGCCATCCGTCGGCCAATGATCCCTATTTCCTATACAGCGCCAGCAACCTCGGCAGCATGCTCGCCCTGATCAGTTATCCGACCTGGATTGAACCCCATTTCAGACTTGCAGGTCAAAGCCGCTCCTGGGCCGTCGGATATCTCATTGTCCTGGCATTATCCCTTCTGTGTGCGGGTGTTACGAGGAAATACATGCCCGGCTGCATTCCCCGAGGGAAAGGACCGGAGGAACCTCCGGCAGCGTCGTGCGTCACCGGTGACACACGTCTTACTTACGGGGAGCGGGGCCGCTGGGTCCTCCTGGCATTTGTGCCGTCGAGTTTGATGCTCGGGGTGACGACCTTCCTGAGCACGGACATCGCGGCCATTCCGCTCTTCTGGATCATCCCGCTGTCACTCTATCTGCTTTCGTTCATCATCGTCTTTGCCAGGGTTCCGATCAGCGTCCACAAGGCTTCGATGTTGCTGATGCCGATCTCGCTCGCCGCCCTGATATTTGTCAATTACTCGGATATCGACATCCCGAAATGGATCGTTTTTCTCTTTCATCTCGTGAATTTTTTTCTCTACTGCATGGTCTGCCACGGAGAGATCGCCAGGACGAGACCGGCGAAAGAACACCTGACCGAATTTTATCTCTGGCTTTCCGTCGGCGGGATGCTTGGCGGCATATTCAATTCTCTCATTGCGCCCGTCACGTTCAACACCGTTCTTGAATATCCCCTGATTCTGATTATCGGTGCCATACTCCTGCCTGCCGGAGGCCGGGAAAGGCTATACGGTCTGAGAAACTGGAAGAGTCTCCTTCTTTACTTCGGAGTCCCTCTCTTGCTTGTGCCGCTGACGTACCTATCGACGACGAACGGGTACCTGCGAGGGGTAAGCCTCTCCTGGCTTACCGACCTTCTCCATATCGCGCCGAAGACCTTTGACCTGTTCATTACTTATGGAATTCCCGTTCTTCTTTGCTATGGACTGGTATTTTTGAAGAGGCCTTTCCTCTTCGGGATTGGGATCGCCGCTCTGCTGCTGACCGTCGTCGTGTCGAAAGACTTCAAGCGGGATATTGTCCACCGGGAGAGAAGCTTCTTTGGCGTGCTGACCGTCACCAGGGATTATAACGGCGCGTTTATGAATCTTTCCCACGGTACAACGCTGCACGGCAAGCAATGGCTTAATGAGTACAACCGGCATGAACCGGTTTCCTACTACCATCGAAAAGGGCCGGTCGGGCAGGTTTTTTCGGCATTCAAGGGAAAGAAGAGAAAAAACCGCATCGCCGTCACCGGCCTCGGCACCGGAAGCATCGCCGCTTATGCAGGACGTGGTCAAGAAATAGATTTTTATGAGATCGACCCGGCGGTAAAAAAGATATCGACCGATCCTGCCTATTTTACCTTTTTGAGCGATTGCAGGGCCGAATGGGAGGTGATCCTGGGGGATGCCCGTTTGACCATGGAGAAAGCGCCCCCCCATTATTACGACATCATCATTTTGGACGCGTTCAGCTCGGACTCGATCCCGGTGCATCTCCTTACAAAGGAGGCGGTCGACCTGTATTTTTCAAAGCTGACCAGGGAGGGGGTGCTCCTCATTCATATCACGAACAGATATGTGGACCTTGCGCCGGTGCTGGCAAAACTGGCTGAAGAAAACGGTTTTGCCGCCCGACTATGCGACGACGGGGAGGATTATGAAATCGGGAAAGACGGCTCCACCTGGGTTCTGCTTGCCAAGACAGAGAGTAACCTCGGCAAACTTTCCCGGAAGAGCGACTGGACGAAGATAGAAACTCAGAAAGGGGTCCCTGTCTGGACGGACGATTTTTCCAACCTCCTTTCCGTATTCAAATGGTGAGCGCTCCGGCGCATGCCAGTGACAGACCGCCAAAAGCAAATACCGGGGTCCGCCATGAAATGCCGGTCGCGAACAAAAGGCTTAATGCCCCTCCCAGAGTGAATTTGCCTACATCACCAGAAAAATTGTATGTGCCGAGGGCGACTCGTCGACCCTCACCCGGATAGGCACTCGAGATGACCGTCGAGCACAGGGGATGTTGAAACGCTGATCCGAATCCGGCGCAGAAAAGTATCAGCAGTATCGCTGCAAATCCCTCAGAATAGCCCAGCGCGATGAACGCCAGTCCGCTGCAAGCCGTCCCGAGGGCCAGCAGGTTGGAAACGCCGAAGCGTTCGGCCATGAAACCAGCCGGAATTTCAAAAAGGGACGTCGCGGCCCGCCACGCCGAGCGGAGCAGGCCGACCTGCACCAGGGGTAGATTGAATGTCTGTGCCAGGATGGGCAGCAGGACGTAGTTGACGTCCGACAGACCATCGTGGAGCCAATGGGTCGCGCAACACAGAGAAAGGACTCTTCTGGGCGATCGCTGTGACACCGGGCCTGCCCCCTTTTCCCGTTCCGCTCGGCGCGGTGAAATCAATTAACAGGGTAGTCGACGATCCCTTCCCCCTGGAGCTGCGCTATCTGTTCTTGGGAAAAGCCGAGCAGTCCCTTGAGGACCTCCTCCGTATGCTGACCCAGCAGGGGCGCGGGTTGGTAGATATGACCGGGGGTCTCAGACAGGCGGATGGGGGAGTTGGCAATTCTCATTTTTCCCACAAGGGGTTGCTCCACTTCAGCCAGCATCCGCCGATAGGCGATGATGGGATCTTCGCAGATCTCCCCAATGTTGTTGATGGGCGCGTAAGGGAGGCCCGCCTTCTCGAAGATATCGATCCACTCTTTGGTCGTCTTCCTTTTCAACTCGGCCCCGAGAATCTCTCCCAGCTCCTCCTTGTTTTCACACCGCAAGGGATTGGTCCTGAAACGGGGATCGTCCACGAGATCTTCCCGATTTATAACGATGCACAATTTTTTCCACAGGGTATTGTTGCCGGCGGCGATGACGATCCACGAATCGCTGGTCATCAACGCCTGGAAGGGGGTGATCGTGGGATGCATCCCCCCGAGGGGGCCGGGGACAACGCCCGTCATGGTGTACCGGACAATCGCGCTCTCCATGACGGCAAACAATCCGTCCACCATCGATCCGTCGTAGTATTGACCGCGGCCTGTTTTGTCGCGGTGCACCAAGGCGGCCAGAATGCCGATAGTCGCCTGATGGCCGGCGATGATGTCCCCCATGGAGGATCCGACGCGGCAGGGGGGCCCTTCAACGGGACCGGTAATGCTCATCAGGCCGCTGTACGCCTGTGCGACCATGTCATAGGAAGGCCGCGAGGCGTACTCCGGCGGCGCGTCATGGCCGAATCCGGAGATGGAGGCGTAGATCAATCGCGGATTGATCCGCTGCATCTCCTCCCAACCGAATCCCAGTTTCTCCATCGTCGTCGGCCGATAGTTCTCCACCACCACATCGGCGACCGCCAGGAGACGGCGCAGGATCTTCTTGCCCCGCTCATGTCGCAGATTGAGTACCACGCTCTTCTTGTTTCTGTTGAGACTGATAAAATAACCGCTCCGGTTCTTGTCGGGTTCTCCTGCAAAGGGGCCGAACTCCCGGGCGTCATCGCCGTTAGGGGGTTCAATATGGATCACCTCCGCCCCGAGGTCTGCCAAAAACATCGTCGTTGTCGGCGCAGCCAGTATGTGGCTGAGGTCGATCACCCTGATTCCGCTTAATGCACCTGTCATTTGCTTCCTTTCTCTCCTGCAAGTAAAATAGGCACATTCCAAAAGGCCTCTGCCGCCGTTTTGGAACATCCCCCTCTATCCGTCCCGAACTCCAGAGACGGCCGGGGACAAAAGGCCCCGCCGTCGATGGGCGGATCAGGCGTACTGCTCCCGCAGCACCTTTTTCTGGACCTTGCCCATGCTGTTGCGCGGCAGATCACCGACGAAATGGACTCGCTTCGGCACCTTGAAGTTGGCCAGGAGCCCCTTGAGCTGACCGATGACGCCGGCTTCGGTCAATGCAGCACCTGCCTCGTTGTCCAACCGCACGATGACGGCGACGACCGCTTCGCCGAAGTCCGGATGGGGGGTTCCGATCACCGCCGACTCGACAACGCCAGGCATGGCATCGATGAGCTCCTCGATCTCCTTCGGATAGACGTTGAGTCCCCCGGTGATGATGACATCCTTGGAACGACCGACAATGGATATATAGCCATCATCATCGCGTTTGCCCATATCGCCGGTCTTGAAAAAACCGTCCTCGGTGAACTCCTCGCGGGTCTTCTCCGGCATCCGCCAGTAGCCGCGGAAGACATTCTCCCCCTTGACCTGGATCTGGCCGATTTCACCCGCCCGCAGAGGCCGGTTCTCTTCGTCGACGATACGGATGGAGACACCCGGCAGGGGGAAACCGACCGTTCCGCCTCGCCGCTCCCCGTCATAGGGATTGGAAGTGAACATGTTTCCCTCGGTCATTCCGTACCGTTCGAGGATCGTATGCCCAATCCTTGTTTTGAACTCGTTGAATGTCTCCAACAGGAGCGGCGCCGATCCGGAGACGAACAGGCGCATCTTGGCGCACAACTCCCTTGTGAATCCCGGATCGGCGAGCAGGCGCACATAGTACGTGGGAACGCCCATGAATACCGTCGCCCGGGGAATGAGTTCGACGGCTCTCTTGGCGTCGAACCGCGGTTCGAAGAACATCGGGCTGCCGTTGAGCAGGGTGCAGTGGGTCGCCACAAACAGGCCATGCACATGGAAGATCGGCAGCATATGCAGCAGGACGTCACCCGGCCTAAAGGACCAGTACCGATGGAGGACCTCGGCATTGGCGGCGAGGTTCCGATGGGACAGCATCGTCCCCTTGGATCGCCCTGTGGTCCCTGATGTATAGAGAATCGCGGCAAGATCATTATCGGCACGCGCCATGGTCACAAAATGATCGGGCTGCGCCGCCGCTTCGGCCGCGAGTTCGCCGCCGCCGTTGTCGTCCAGTTCGATCACCCTGGCCCATG
>JAMDBG010000092.1:5724-10172 GCA_023487865.1 Deltaproteobacteria bacterium
CCAAGAAACACAACAATATCCCGTTTTTCTCGCCAGTTCGTCGGCCAATGCCCGGACCTGGGGCCGGCAAACAAAGACCCGGGGCGTGGCATCGCCGAGAAAATACTCGATCTCGTGGCGCTGGTAGGCGTCGTTCATCGGCAGGTACACCGCGCCGGCGCGCAGGCAGCCGAGGTAGAGGAAGAGCGCCTGCGGGGATTTCCGTACCTGGACGGCAACACGGTCGCCCGCCTTTACGCCCAGCGAAGCGAGGACTCCCGCGCATCGCGCCGACTCTTTCTCCAAATCACCGTAACTGACCACATCTCCACCCGGCAGGATCAGACACGGCGCGTCCGGATCTTCCGGAAAGCACGACTTGAGAAGGGCATAGAGATTTCCGTTCATATGACCCCCCTTTCCCCTGAATGGATGTTCGGCAGTCACTTTTTCGGCACCATCCCCTGATGATTATAACGGGATATTGTTGTGTTTCTTGGACAGTCGTATCTGCTTTTTGTCTTTAAAGGCATCGAGGATAGCGACTACCCGCATTCTCGTTTCCCGGGGGAGGATGATTTCATCGATGATCCCCAGACCGGCCGCAAAATAGGGGTTGTTGAACTGCGCTTCATAGGAGGCGGCCAATTCAGCGCGTTTTGCCGCCGGGTCCTCCGCCTCCGCGATTTCACGCCGATAGACGATGTTGCAGGCTCCCTCGGACCCCATGACGGCGATCTCAGCGGAGGGCCAGGCCATCACGTAGTCAGCACCGAGCCCCTTGTCGCACATAGCGATGTATCCCCCGCCGTACGCCTTGCGGACGACAACGGTGATTTTGGTCACCGTCGCCTCGGAGTACGCGTGCAGCATTTTGGCCCCGTGTCTGATGATCCCGGCCCATTCCTGCCGCGTGCCGGGCATGTAGCCGGGAAGGTCCGTGAAGGTCAAAAGGGGGATGTTGAAGGCATCGCAGAACCGGATGAACCGCGCGGCCTTGTCCGAGGCGTTCACGTCCAGAACCCCGGCGCCGAAGCCTGGGTTGTTGGCGATGACGCCCATGGGACGGCCCATGATCCGGATGAAGGCCACAACGATATTCTTCGCCCAGAATTGATGGGGTTCGAAGAGTTCTCCGTTGTCGGCGACGGCGCTGATCACCTTTTTCATGTCATAGCCGCGATTGGACCTATCCGGGATGATCGTGTCCAGCTCGGGGCATTCCCTGTCCGCCCTGTCCGAGCAGGGGGCAATGGGCAGAGGGCTGTGGCAACTGTCGGGAAGGTAGGAGAGAAGGAGTCTGATTTGCCGGAGGCACTCCTCATCGTTTTCGGAAACAAAATGGCAGACCCCACTTTTTTCTGCATGGGCCATGGGGCCGCCGAGTTCCTCGTGGCTCACCTCCTCCGCGATGACCGCCTTTACGACATCGGGACCGGTAATGTACATATAGCTGATTCCCTTCACCATGAAGATCCAGTCCGTCAGCGCCGGCGAGTAGACGGCACCGCCCGCCGTAGGTCCCATCATCGCGGAGATCTGGGGGATGTAACCGGAGGCAATGGAGTTGCGGTAAAAGATACCTGAATATCCGTTCAGTGCGCTGATCCCCTCCTGGATGCGGGCCCCTCCGGAATCGTTCAGGGCAACGAAGGGTTTCTTCGCATCCACGGCCATATCCATCACCTTCCAGATTTTCCGGGCATGCATCTCTCCGAGGCTGCCGCCGGCGCTGGTGAAGTCCTGGGCCGCGGCAAAAACAACCCGGCCGTTGACCTGACCGAAGCCGGTAATGACGCCGTCCGCGTTGATCTCCTTTTCCCCGAGTCCGAAAAGGGTGGAGCGGTGCTTGACAAAGAGCTGGACCTCCTGAAAGGTCCCTTTGTCGAAAAGAAGATCGAGCCGCTCCCGGGCCGTCATTTTACCCTGCTCCCGTTGCTTGCGGACCATCTTTTCCCCTCCCATGGTCCCGAGCTGCTGCTTTCGTTCCAGAAATTCCCGGATCTTTTCCGCTGTCGTGTTTTTCGTCATTTTGCAGACTCCCTCTCCGTATAGCTTGGAACATCCTTTTGCGTTCTTCGGGGCCTTCACCCGCCTCACCGGGGACGCATCATCGCCCGGTAGCACCTTACCATGAGGGAGAGCACCTCGAAGGGCTGTTCCGGCTCCGGAAAGGTTGGGATCCCCTGGGGTTCCAGGGCGGCCTTGTACTCGTCCATGCAGTCCTTGGCACCGCTGAAGGTGACCAGGATCGGTTTGTCAGGATATTTTTTCGCCAGCTCCACGATGAAAACGGGGTCGGGCATCCCGGTCTCCCGCGTCAGCATCAATACCGGAACCACGGCGTTCACCGCCGGATCCTGAAGGACGATCTCCATCCCCTCCCGGTAGGCCGTCTCGACTCCCGACATCAGGGCCGCCGGCCAGATGTCCACAGGGTTGCGCATGCGGATATAGGAGGGGCTTATCTCCTGGAGCCGCTTCACGTTTTCGGTCTCCATCGGAGGGATGTGCAGTCTCAGATGCGTGCAGAAATCAGACAGGGTTGCCAGCATGGCCCCGGAGGGGGCGAGAAAGCTGACGCCGTTTCCCTGAGGCAACGGGAGCATGGAGAAGGCCTTACCCGCCAGGACGAGATGGGTATACTCCGAAACACGGACCACGCCGGCCTGATGGAGCATACCGTCGACAATGCGGTCCGGGGACGCCATGGCTGCCGTATGCGCCATAGCCGCCTGCCTGCCCGCCTCCGTGGCCCCGCTCTTGAGGAGCACCACCGGCTTTCTGCGGGTGACCTCCCGGGCGACTTCCAGAAACCGGAGGGGGCGCTTGAAGCTTTCGATATAGATGATGACCGCAGCCGTTTCGGGATCGTCACCCAGGTATTCCAGGGCGTCCGCTTCGTCTATGTCGATCTTGTTCCCGAGCCCGACAACCCGGGCGACCCCGAAATGCTCGCCGGTCAGGATGTATTTCAAGGTATGGGTGCCGAAATTTCCCGTCTGGGCGATGTAGGAAACCCGTCCGCGGCGGATCTTCCCCTGGGGAAAGAAGGTGGATGTGAACCCCTGGGGCATCGAGGTATGACCCGACGTGTTTGGCCCGAGGACGTGGAGACCTCTGTCCCGGATGATTTGGGCGAGTTCCTCCTGGATCCGGGCCCCCGCCGCATCGACCTCGGCAAAGCCACCGGAAGAGAGGACAAAATAGCGGATACCCTGATCGGCACATTCACGAAGCGCCTGCGCCGTGGCCCCTGCGGGCAGAATGATGACGGCCAGATCGACGTCGCGCGGCAGCTCCCCGATGGAAGACAGGACGTCGAGCTCCATGATCCTGCCCCCTTTGGGATTGACGGGATAGATCTTTCCCCGATAGCCGTTGGCAAGGATGTTCCGGAGTATCTCGCAGCCGGGCTTGCCGGCAACGGCCGAGGCCCCGATGATCGCCACACTGCGGGGCTCAAAAAAGGGTGTCAGCCTATGCATATCACTGTTTCTCCTCGGTCATGTTCTGCCGCGGAATCCGCGCTTCCTCAAAGGGGAACGGCGGGCGGGTCCTGAATCGCTACCAGCGCATCCACCGCCACAGGCGAACCGTCGATCCTGATCTTGATGGGATTCATGTCGATTTCTTTGACGTGACCGCAGTCGCAACCGATCTGCCCCACCGTCACAAGGATACGGGCCAGGGCATCCAGGTTGACCGGCGGCTGGCCGCGAAAGGGCTGGAGGACCTTCGTCGTCCGGATCTCCTTCATCATCTCCAGGGCATCGGCCGTCGTGAGGGGAGCCACTCGAAAGACCACATCCTCGATGAGCTCCGTGAAGATGCCCCCCAAGCCGAACATGACACAGGGTCCGAACTGGGGATCACGGGTGAGGCCGCAGACCAGTTCCCGGTCCCCATGAACCATCTCCTGTACAATCAAGCCCTCACAGCCGGCGATGGCGAGCAACCTTCCCGCCTCTTCACGGACCTCTTTGTCGGACTTCAGATTCAAGCTGACGGCACCCAATTCCGTCTTGTGCTGGATCCTGCCCCCAGCCGCCTTCAAAACCACGGGATAGCCTATTTCCTTGGCGCTTCGAGCCGCCGCTTTGCCATCCGGAACCCATGCCTCCCTGCAGACTGGAATCCCGTACCCTTCCAGAAGCCGCTTCGCTTCGTATTCATTCAATGCCGATTTCCCCGCTTCGACCGCCGCCGTAATCCAATCCATCGGGTCCCCACCCCTTCTCTTTTATTGTGCCGAACCGTTCGGCGAAGCCCCAAGAACCGATCGGTTCGCACCCCCTCCTTATCCCCTGCAAACCGCGCCGCGCTGACCAGGAGCGCCCGCACCCACGCCTTCCGGCCCTCCACAGAGGAGGACACGTTGACCTGCGTCTCTTGTCGGACGCTCGATACCGGCTGTCTTGGGAGCTGAAAAGAGATCTTCCCCCTTTGTTTACAAGGGTCATTTATAT
>JAMDBG010000070.1:0-1956 GCA_023487865.1 Deltaproteobacteria bacterium
TCCCCTCCTTTTTCCGTTTGAAATCGCTTCGATCCTGCTGCTCGTCGGGATCGTGGGCGCCGTGGTGATCGCCAAGAGAAAGTAAGTAGGAGAATCCGATGTTCCAGGAAAACCTTGCCGGTCTATGCTTCATCCTCAGCGGCGTCCTTTTCACGATCGGGGCCGTCGGCGCGATCCTCAGGAGAAACGTGATCGTGGTGTTCATGTGCATCGAACTGATGCTCAACGCCGTGAACCTCGTCTTCATCGCCGCCGCCAACACGCTTTCCTCCATGGACGGCTCCATATTCGTTTTTTTCATCATGACCGTCGCCGCCGTGGAGGCAGCGGTCGGGCTGGCCATCTTCGTCATGGTCTTCCGGCTGCAGAATACGGTTCATGCCGATGAGATGAACTTGTTGAAAGGGTGACGTGATGCTCCGGATACACGGATACGGCAATGCCGCCGAGAGGATCGGCGCCCGCACTTCATTGAGGACAAGAACAGATGGCTGATTATATCTGGCTGATCCCTTTATTTCCGGCCCTGGGATTCATCATCAACAGCTCGCTGGGGGGCAGGGCCTCGAAGACCACCGTGGCCTGGGTGGCCTGCCTCGCCCTGTTTCTGGCGTTCCTCAGTTCGGTGGGGGTCTTTTACGAGTTTCTCCAGCTGCCGGCGACGGCCAGGGTTTTCGAGAAGGACCTCTACGCCTGGATCGCCTCCGGCGAGCTGAGCGTCAACATCGGTTTCCGTCTGGACCCCCTGTCGGTGATCATGTGTCTGGTGGTCACGGGCGTGGGCTTCCTCATCCATGTATACTCCGTGGGCTACATGCACGACGATCCGGGTTTCCGGAGATTCTTCATCTACATGAACCTCTTCGTCTTCATGATGCTCCTGCTGGTGACGGGAAACAGCCTGCCGCTGATGTTTGTCGGGTGGGAAGGGGTGGGCCTGTGCTCCTACCTGCTGATCGGCTTCTGGTATGAGAAGGACTCCGCCGCCGACGCGGGAAAGAAGGCCTTCATCGTCAACCGGGTGGGCGACTTCGGATTCCTGATCGGCATCTTTTTCCTCTTCGTGAGCCTCGGCGCCCAGGGGATCTGGACCCTGAATATTGCGGAAGTCGGGAAGAACGCCCATCTGCTCAATGGTCCCGTCGTCACCGTGATCACACTGCTGTTTTTTGTCGGCGCCGTCGGAAAATCGGCCCAGATACCCCTTTACGTGTGGCTGCCCGACGCGATGGAGGGCCCGACGCCGGTCAGCTCCCTGATCCATGCGGCGACGATGGTGACCGCGGGCGTCTACATGATCGCCCGGCTGAACCTCCTCTACAGCATGGCGCCGGACACCCTGTACGTGGTCGCCGTGATCGGCGTCCTTACCGCCTTTTTTGCCGCCTCCATCGGCTTTGCCCAGTATGACATCAAGAAGGTGCTGGCCTACTCGACCATCAGCCAGCTCGGTTTCATGTTCGTGGCGATGGGCGTGGGGGCCTATGCGGCCGGCATCTTCCATCTGATGACGCATGCCTTTTTCAAGGGCCTCCTCTTCCTCGGCGCGGGGAGCGTGATGCACGCCATGAGCGGTGAGCTCGACCTTCGGAACATGGGCGGCCTGAGGAAGAAAACCCCGATCACCTACTGGACGTTCTTCATTGCCTGCTTGGCCATTGCCGGGATACCGGGCTTTTCCGGTTTCTTCAGCAAGGATGAAATCCTCTGGAAGGCCTTCAGCTCCCCCAACGGGGATCTGTGGATCTGGCTCCTCGGCGCGGTGACGGCCGGGATGACGGCCTTCTACATGTTCCGTCTCCTGTTCGGGACCTTCCACGGCGAATGCCGGGCCTCGGAGGAGGTGAAGCATCACATCCACGAATCGCCCCGGGTGATGACGATCCCCCACGATGATGCTGAGGGCATATTCCTGAACGTAGCCCGTCTCCACCTTCCGGAGTTTGTCGCCCGCCC
>JAMDBG010000070.1:1966-10116 GCA_023487865.1 Deltaproteobacteria bacterium
AGCCACGAATCGCCCCGGGTGATGACGATCCCCCTGATGATCCTCGCCTTCCTCTCCCTGGTCGGCGGTTATGTGGGCATTCCGCACCTGCTGGGCGGGGGAAACGCCATCGAGAAGTTTCTGGAGCCGGTCTTCGGCCACGGCGCCCCTGCCGCCCCCGTCAAATCGGCGCTCCATTTCGACCTTATCAGCTCCGCCTGGGCCTCAGCGGGGGCCGCCGGTCATGACGGTTCGCTGGAGCTGGCCCTGATGGTGGCATCGGTCCTCATTGCCCTCACAGGCATCCTGCTGGCCTACGTCTTCTACATCAAAAACCCCGCGCTGCCGCAGCGGTTCACGGAGCGGTTTTCCGGCCTGTTCCGCTGGGTGCACAACAAGTATTTCGTGGACGAATTCTACGATCTCGTGTTTGTCCGCGGCATGCTGAAGCTGGGCGCTGTTCTCCTGAAGGTGGCGGACGGCTGGCTGATCGAGGGGGCGGTCAACGGCACCGCGGCGGCCGTGAAACGGGCGGGCGACAAACTCCGGAAGGTGGAGACGGGCTACGTTCAGGAATATGCCCTCAGCATCATCGTGGGCGCAATTATCGTGGTGGGATATCTTGTCGTCAGACCGATATTTTAGGCGGCGATGACGTAGGCAACCGAGAGGTGCGTGATACATGAACCAGACATTTCCTCTTTTGAGCACCCTGATCTTTTTCCCGCTGGCAGGCGCCCTGCTGCTGCTGCTGGTGCCGCGGAGGCATGCCCTTTTCATCAAGGCGTCGGTCCTGATCTGGACGCTGCTGGAATTTGCCCTGTCCCTCCCCCTGTTTTATCGTTTCAATGAAAAGACCGCCGCGATGCAGTTCGTCGAGCTGAAGGAGTGGTACCCGGAATGGGGGATCAGCTATCTGCTCGGCATCGACGGCATCAGCATGCTCCTTATAATGCTGACCACATTCATCACCATCCTTTGCATCCTGTGCTCCTGGGAATCCATCAAGGACAAGATAAAGGAGTATTACGTCTCCTTCCTGCTTTTGGAAACGGCGATGATCGGCGCCCTGTGCGCCCTGGACCTCGTTTTGTTTTACATTTTCTGGGAGCTCATGCTGATCCCCATGTACCTCCTCATCGGGGTATGGGGCGGCCCGAACCGGATCTACGCGGCCGTCAAGTTCTTCCTGTTCACGATGGCGGGGAGCGTCCTGATGCTCCTGGCGATCATGGCCCTCTATTTCCATTTCGGCGGCGAAACCGGGGTTTACACATTCAACGTCTTCGACCTGTACAAAGCGGAAATACCGGTTGTCAAGCAGTACTGGCTCTTTGCGGCCTTCGCCTTCTCCTTTGCGATCAAGGTGCCGATGTTCCCCTTCCACACCTGGCTGCCCGACGCGCACACGGAGGCCCCCACGGCGGGCAGCGTCATCCTGGCCGGCGTCCTGCTGAAGATGGGCGTCTACGGTTTTATCAGATTCGCCATGCCGCTCTTCCCTGCGGCAGTCGTCGCCGCGACGCCGCTCATCTCGTGGCTGGCGATCATCGGCATCATTTACGGCGCGGTCATGTGCATCATGCAGACCGACCTCAAGAGGCTGATTGCTTACTCTTCCGTGAGCCATTTGGGGTATGTGATGCTCGGCATCTTCGCCCTGAACATGCAGGGCTTCGAAGGCGGCATCTACCAGATGCTCAATCACGGAGTCAGCACGGGGGGGCTGTTCCTCATCGTCGGGATGATCTATGAGAGGCGCCACACCCGGATGATCGCCGACTTCGGCGGCCTGTCCAAGATAATGCCCCGCCTGGCCGCCTTTTTCATGATCGTGACCCTCTCCTCGATCGCCCTGCCGGGAACCAACGGCTTTGTGGGTGAATTTCTCATCCTCCTGGGCACCTTCCGCAGCAACATGCTTTACGGAGTCCTTGCCACCACGGGCGTCATCCTCGGCGCCGTATACATGCTCTGGATGTTCCAGCGGGTCATGTTCGGAAAGATCACCAAAGAAGAAAACACCCGTTTGACGGATCTGACGAAAAGGGAAACGGTCATCCTCTGCTCGATCGTCCTTTTCGTTTTTCTGATGGGGCTGTACCCCGGCCCGTTCCTCAAGAAGATGGATGCCTCCGCAACGGGTTATCTGAAGTACATGCAGGCCAAAACTTCCGTTTACAAGGCTGCGGAAAATGTGCCGCCGGGCCGGCCTGCCGACGTAAAATGAGAGGGTAGGAAATCATGGTTGTCACAATACCCGAATGGGCTTTCGGTTATATCATCCCGGAGATCATCATCACCATAAGCGCCATCATCGGTTTGCTTGTGGCCGCCTTCGGCAGGAAGGAAAGCGGCGGCGCAGCGGCGAGCGCCGTAGCGCTCGTCGGGAGCGGCATGGCGCTGGTCTTTACCTTCTTTCTGTGGGACGTCAACACCAGCATTTTCAACAACCTTTACACTATCGACAATTTCGGCACCTTCTTCAAGGGGCTGGCCCTGATCGTCTCCCTGCTGGTGACGCTTCTTTCCTTTCGGTACGTGGATCGCGAAGGGATCATCAAGGGGGAGTACTACGCCCTTTTGCTCTTCGGCGTCCTGGGGATGATGGTCATGGTCTCCTCGAACCACTTCATCACCATTTTCATCGGCCTGGAGGTGATGTCCATCTCCATCTATGTCCTCTGCGGCCTCTTGAGCGGCAACCGCGCCTCGGCCGAGGCCTCCCTCAAATACTTCCTCCTCGGCGCCTTTGCCACGGCCTTTCTGCTTTACGGCATGGCGCTGATCTATGCGACGACCGGGATCCTCGACATCCGCGGGATAGCGAAGTATGTCATGTCCGGGAATTTCTCCTTGACCCCCATGTTCATGATCGGGATGGCCCTGATCATCGTGGGTTTCGGTTTCAAGACGGCCTCGGTGCCCTTCCACATGTGGACGCCGGACGTCTATCAGGGCGCCCCGACCTCCATCACCGCTTATATGGCGACCGGCATCAAGGCCGCCGCGTTCGGCGCCTTCCTCCGGGTATTCTATACCGCCTTTGCCCCCCTCCTGATGAACTGGTCCGAAATGCTGTGGGTGATCGCCGTGGCGACAATGACCCTCGGAAACATCACGGCCCTGGTTCAGAATGACGTCAAGCGCATGCTCGCCTATTCCAGCATCGCCCATGCGGGCTATATCCTGATTGCCTTTGTGGTCGGCGATCAGGGCTCCTCCGCGAGCATCCTCTACTATCTGCTCGCGTATACCTTCATGAATATCGGCGCCTTTGCGATTGTCATCATCCTGGGAAGGAAGGGGACGGAGAACACCGGCATCGAAAGTTACGCGGGCCTGGCGGGAAGGCATCCCCTGCTGGCCCTCTCCATGACCATTTTCCTCCTATCTCTCGCGGGCATACCGCCCCTGGCGGGATTCATGGGGAAGTTTTATGTCTTCAGCGCTGCGATCAAGGCCCAGTATTACTGGCTGGCCGTGATTGGCGTCTTGAACACCGTGCGTCGTGGCAGTTTACTACTACCTGAGAGTTGTCATGGCCATGTATTTTGAAGAATCCTCCGGAGAGTTCATCCGCCCGGACTTTTCACCGGCCTATTCGGTCGTGATCATCATCTGCCTGTGGGCGCTCTTCCACATCGGCATTCTCCCCCGCGACTTCCTCCTCATCGCCCAGAAATCCGTCGGGATTTTCATGTAGGGTTTCCCGATCCGCAGGGTGTTTATAAAGTCATTGACGAACAACCTTTAAAGTGATTTATTGCTTCAGCTTTTCTTATTCCTGATTCGGCAACACATCGGTTCGCAGGTTCCTTCCTGAGGTTTCAAATGGTTTTGGAGCAGGGGAATGACCGGGACAAGAGCACCGCTGAAAATCGTACCCACCCGTCGGACTATATCGTCCATCTTCTTTCACCATATCTGGCATCCGATGAAGATGGCTGAGCCGTGGATCAATGTTTTCCTGACTTATTTGGACGTGAAGGAACATGTCGGTGCAACCATTATTTACACTCATGTGCTCAACAAAAGAGGGCACGATATGCGAAGCCCAATCGACGGTTTATGCGCCGTTATATACAGTCTGTATATAACGACACTCTTGAATCGATAAATAATATTTTCGCAATGGTTACAATGACCTATACTGCAAATAACGAAAGGCTGGTCTGTATATAACGAACGGGTAACTGACGAAGTCATGGGGATATCCAAACCGTATATACATATTGTTGGAGCAAGGGAGAGGTGATGAGCATGAGCACGGATTATCGCAAGGCGTCATTCAAGAACAAGTTTGCGAATGCAGGTAAGCACCTTGGCGTTCCCCACGATCAAATAATCTCTCTCAAATTCCGTGACATGGTCTCGTCTTACAGCGAATACCATGAAATGTTACGGCTTCTTGAGTATGAAACCGGTGTTCCGTCATCCCCAATCCAAGACGACCTCCAGGGGAGAGGACATCTTGTTGGCCACGGTGACCAGAAAGTCATAGTAGTTGAGCATGAGACAGGCCTCGAAATACTTTACATTGCGGGGTCCGTGGCCTCAATAATCGGAATAATTCCCCTTGTCCTGCGATCCTGGAATGCTATCCGTGGCAATCTTGCCCACCGCCATGCCAGACATATTGACAGTGTTGAGATTCGAAGGATAGACACTGTCGGAAATCTAAGAGAAGAGCACTCTCACGGTCCTTTATTA
This sequence comes from Deltaproteobacteria bacterium, assembly GCA_023487865.1. GTDB lineage: Bacteria > Desulfobacterota > Syntrophia > Syntrophales > UBA5619 > JAKAFS01. Next base: position 6,659 of record JAMDBG010000070.1, read on the forward strand.
ACCCCGTCTTTGCCTCCTGATGTGCTGAACGGACCGCTGTTCTCAGCAGCGCAAACTTTGGAAAGTGAATTAAAGGCCGTACGGGTTGAACTGCAATCGAACAATGAACGACTGGCAGCCATAGAAAAGAAGCTGAAAACGTCCAAGGCGGCAAATGTAAAGAAGCGACCGGACAAGAAGAGCTCCAACAAGCCGCTTAAGAAGGACGCGGCAAAGACCCGCCGCGCCTCTTAGCTTCGCGTTAGGGGCAAGAAGATGAACCAAAGGATATCCGGTTCAAAGTCAGTTGATGAATATATCGCAGCATTCCCGGAGCCGGTGCAGCAGATACTCGAGAAGATACGGGAGACTATCAAAGAATTGGCGCCTGCTGCTATCGAGAAGATCGCTTACGGAATCCCGACATTCTGGCTTAACGAAAACCTCGTTCACTTCGCTGCATTCAAGTCGCACATTGGGTTCTATCCGACTCCAAGTGGAATCGAAGCATTCAAGGACGAACTGTCAACATTCAAGACCTCAAAAGGTGCAGTACAGTTCCCTATCGATAAGCCTATTCCGCTCTCACTTATCAAGAAGATCGTCAAGTATCGAGTCGCAACAACCAACAAGAATGTGGGCAAGAGAGGATTGTGATTGCAGCCCCTAACCAGGCGTTGTAGCCGACGGATCACGCTTGCATTTCGGCCCTACCGTGACAAAGTGGATAGCAAGGCATAAGTGAAGGCGGGCCGGCAAGCGCGCCCGTGGCTAAACGCTACGTTCGACAGCATGCGAAGAGTTTGGAAAGAGTTTGAGTAGCGGGTTGCGCGATCACCTTAAGCCTTATCGACCCACTGGGCTTGACTCGCACTCCGCGACCGTGTAAAGATGGCCAATATGAACAAACTGCTTTCAATTGTAGCCGGTTTCGTCAGCCTGCTCGCTCTGCAATCAGGCGTTATGGACATGGCCGTAGCGCAGACCATGGACATGGCCGTGGTGCAGAAATGGGCCTCAGCCAAGGTCGTCAAGTATCGCGTGGAAGGCGTACACAACGGGCGTGTGTCCGTCGTGTTTGGTGATTACGAGGGAAAGGCGGACGTGATCGATCGCATCACGGTCGAGTTCTCGTGGGATGCCAAAAAACGAAAGATCATCGGACCGGTCACGATAACAGACGGGAAGTCCGAGCTCAGCAACCTCAAATCTGACGGCACCAACTGCCCGCCACCGCAACTCAAGGGCGGGTACGAGCACTTCCAGAGCGTGTCAAGTTCAATGATTTCCGGCGACCAGGTCCAGATCAAAGGCACACGGACCTATCCGCCGGCGAGCGTCTCCAACTACCCGGGGAGCTGCTCTATGCGTGCCATTCCTGGTGGCAAAGATGAGGCGCTCCTGTGGGTGACGGGAGTTGGACCGGAAGTCCTCGGCATGCCGATTATGCCGGGCAGCCCCATCTCTGTTTCGGCCGACAGGAAGACCTTCTCAGTAAAGGGTGCGGACAACTGGGTGTGGACCTACACGCCGACGCTCGTGCAGTAGCGCCGAAGACTGTTGCCGTGTGAAAAAGCCCATAATCTTGCAGTCGGTTACGAGATCACCCGTTGGGGTGGACCGCTTAGGCTAGAGCATGTTGCCTAATAATGCGTTCGCGTATTTCGCCGTTAAAGCAACACCAATTTTAGTGACATTGGACTTCGATAAACTGGAACGATTTGAAGTGTAAAAAAAGAGAGGAATATCAGATAACGTGTCGATGGACCCGTCCCGGCTGCGCCGGGCAGGTTATTGCGCCATTCAGTGCATGGACAATTGAGGTGGCAGATGCTATATTGTTATTGAGGTGATTTAACATGGCCAATACATACAAGGCAGTGACAAAGCAGGATGGTGAATGGTGGATCGGATGGATTGAGGAAGTGCCGGGGGTGAATTGCCAGGAGCGCACCCGGGAGGAATTGCTTGCCAGTTTGCGTACTACGTTGACCGAAGCCCTCGAACTCAACCGTCAGGAAGCAATTCGAGCAGCGGCGTCAGATTATACCGAGGAACCGGTCACCATATGAAGCGCACGGAGTTGCTTAGGCACCTGCGTGAGCAAGGTTGTGTCTTCATTCGCGAAGGCGGGAGCCACTCATGGTGGAGCAATCCGCAGCAGAACCGGCACTCGTCTGTTCCCCGTCATACCGAGATCAGCGACAAGCTTGCACGTAAGATTTGTAGAGATCTCGGAATCCCTTTCACAAAATAAACACAGGACAAGTGATTTATTACACGCTGCGCGTTCCGAAAACGCGCTTAGCCCTGTCATTAGATTACAATAATGGGACTTGACAAAGAGGAATCTCAGGTTCTCGACGACATCAAGACGGTGAAAGTGATCCGGATGTCGACACACTATGAATAACTAGAAGAATGCTCGGCCGTTCAGATCAGATATAGGTATTATACAAAGACCCAAGAAGGATCTGTTCATACATCGCAGTTGACACGCCGGAGAGATAGCCGGCAAAATCCGCATTCACGATCCCCGCTTCCTTGGCGTAATTCAGCGGCGTGTCGGCGGTGATGCGGGAGGCATAATTTTTCATCTGTACCGCCAGTCCATCCAGGCCTGCAAAAGCCGATTCAATGCCGTCCATATTTTGGTTGACGGCGGCGGCCAGCTTCACCGAGTCAACCGTCAGCTTGCCATCCACACCCTGAGTGATCCCGATCGCCTCCAGCGCAAGCACGTGTTCCTTGATGTAGGTTTTTATCGTGTAGGGGACATCGTCCTTGATGTAGGTGCTGTTCTTGTTGAGGGTGTCAATAAAGCCGTTGATCCCCGAAATGAGGTCGGATACGGCACTCTGCACCTTGGTCTTGTCGGGGGCCACCGTCAGATCGGCGCTGCCGGTGCCTTTGAGAGTTGCGGTCACCATGCCGTTATCCAAAAGGATCGCATTGGAGGAAGAGGTCTGGGAGCTTCCGTCTACGGTATAGGAAGCATCCTGAGCCGCCAGCGAAACCGTGCCGGCGCCCGCTGTCGCCACGGCGTTTCCCGTCACGTCTGAAATGGTAAAGGCATTGGCTGCCCCGGTGGCGTTCGCTTCGATGGCAAGCCTGCTGGTGCCTTCTGTCGTTCCGGCTTCCACCGCGGCGCTCACTCCGATCTCCAGCGCATTGACGGCATCCGCCATTTTTTGAAGGACGACTTCATTGGTATCGCCTTCTGAGACATCGATGCTGACCTGGTGGATAGCCCCGTCGATGCCGATGTCAAATGAATGGGTCCCTGCGGCGACCGTGCCGGCGTCGGCTGCGATAAGTTCGCTCCCGATATTTTTCTGGGCCTGGGCCAGGCCCGCAACGTCAATGGAGTAGGCGGCTTCGGCGGCGCCGGTTGTCGACGACAACGCGCTGTATGCCGAAGCGGTAAGGACGGTTGTATCCGATGAAACGGCGGTCCTGAAAAATTTTCTCAAGTTTTT
>JAMDBG010000151.1 GCA_023487865.1 Deltaproteobacteria bacterium
ACCGGACGCCCTGTCAACGAAAATCAGAAGAATCGATGCAGCGGATATGGAGGAACTTCATTGCAGCTCATCTCCAAAGGTGATAGTAAGATTTTTTCAAGTAAAGGGTCGGGGCTTTGCAGTGAATGAAGCAACAAAGGTTCGGCCCGCGCCACCCGCCGTTTCGTCTGATCGAAATACCGGGAAACACGAAGAGACCGTATCATGGCAGCTATAACCCGATGCGATTCCGGTGAGATTTTTCTCACCGTCGAGAAACCAAGTCGCTACACCGGTGGCGAGGTCAATGCCTCCAGGAAGGAGGATTCGGCCGCCCTCCTGCGGTTTGCCCTCGCCTTCCCCGACGCCTATGAAGTCGGAATGTCTCACCTCGGCATCCAGGTCCTCTACTCCATCCTCAACAACCGGCCGGAGGTCGCCTGCGAACGCGTCTATGCCCCTTGGCCGGATATGGAACAGGAACTCCGGCGGCGCGGCTTACCCCTTTGCTCCCTGGAGACGCAAAGGCCGCTCGCCGCCTTCGACATCGTCGGCTTTTCCCTCCAGTATGAGCTCTCCTACACGAATTTACTGATGATGCTGGAACTGGGCGGCATCCCTCTCCGCCGCGAAGATCGGGACGAGCGGCACCCCCTGATCATCGCGGGTGGACCTTCCGCCTTCAATCCTGCCCCGCTGAGCTCCTTCATCGACGCTTTCGTCATCGGCGAGGGAGAGGAGGTAGTCACCGAGATTACCTCCTCCGTACTGGCCATCCGGAATCGGGAAGGAAACCGGCGGGACCGGCTCGAGGCCCTGGCCGGAATCGCCGGCGTCTATGTCCCCGGCATCCATACCCGCGGCGAAAGAATCGCCAAACGGATCATCACCGATCTGGACGCCTGGCGCGTTCCTCTCTGCCCGATCGTCCCCCTGATGAAGACGATCCATGACCGGGTGACCCTGGAAATCGCCCGGGGCTGCACACGGGGTTGCCGGTTCTGCCAGGCGGGGATGGTTTGGAGGCCCGTCCGCGAACGGACGCCGGTGATCCTCGAAGAGATGGCCGAGGCGATGCTCCAGGCGACAGGTCACGACGAGCTTTCCCTTCTCTCATTGAGTTCGGGTGATTACACACTGATCGAACCACTGCTCAAGACGTTCATGGACCGGTATTACGCCCGGCGCGTCGCCCTTGCGCTCCCGTCACTCCGCGTCGAGACCCTGACCCCGATGCTGATCGAAGAAATCCGTCGCGTCCGAAAGACGAGCTTCACCCTGGCCCCCGAGGCGGGAACACAGCGACTCCGGGACATCATCAACAAGGGAAATACGGAAACAGAGCTCCTCACCACCACCGAACGGGTCTTTACGGCCGGCTGGAAGGCGGTGAAGCTCTATTTCATGCTCGGCCTTCCCGGCGAGCGGGAAGAAGACCTGGAGGGGATCGCCGACCTCGCTTATAAAACCCTCCGGACGGCGCAGAACAGGGGCCAGGTGACGGTCAGCCTCTCGACCTTCGTCCCCAAGCCCCACACCCCCTTCCAATGGCAGCGCCAGATCGGCATTGAGGAGACCCACTCCCGTCACGAATTTTTTCGCCGCCGCCTGAAGAACCGGAACATCAGCGTCAAGTGGCACGACGCCAGGATGAGCCTCCTTGAGGGAATACTCTCCCGGGGCGGCGAGGAGATCGGGGCACTTATCGAGACGGCCTTTCGCCTCGGCTGTCGCTTTGACGGCTGGAGCGACCGCTTTCGCTTCGAACCCTGGCAGGAAGCCCTGCGTCAAACGGGAATCGATCCTGAATTCTGTCTCCGTGAGCGTCCCCCCCACTGAGACCTTTCCGTGGGAGAGGATCGAAAGCGGCATCACCGGGCAATACCTTCTTTCCGAGGCAATCAAGGCTGAAAAAGGGGAGCCCACGCCGGACTGCAGGACCGGGGCATGCAGCAACTGCGGTGTCTGCGATCACCAAACCGTTCACAACGTCATCGCCCCTGCCGACGCCGCCGTCGGGACCTTCGTCACCGGACAGGCCGTCCGGAAAAACGACAGCGGGCCGGAAAAGTCCATCCGGATCCGCTTCACGAAGCTGGGTCCGGCGCGATTTCTGTCCCATCTGGAGCTCTCCACGGCCCTCAGCCGGGCGCTGAACCTGAGCGGAATCACCTTTGTCTATTCCCAGGGCTATCACCCTCATCCGAAGATCTCTTTTGCCGGCGCCACATCCGTCGGGATGGAGAGCCGGGGCGAATTCGCAGACCTCCGGATCCAGGATATCCGTGAGGAGATCGGCCTCCTCACCACCCGGATCAACGCCGCCCTGCCCGTGGGCTTAGTGATCACGGCGATGTGCGAACTGCCCCCCCGCACCTTCTCTCTAGCGGAACTGGTTGTGGGATTCACCTATGACCTTATTCTGCCGGGTGATGAAGACGATCAGGAACTGGACCGGATTGAGGCCGTGATCCGCGCATTTCTTCATGCGGGAGAATTCCATGTCATCCGGAAGACCAGCCAGAAAACGATCACCAAGGAGATCCGGTCCTTCGTGACCGAACTGGCTCTGGACCGCACGGGACGGCGGATCCTTCTTTCGGCCCGCTTCGGCCCTGAAGGCACGGTCCGTCCTGCGGAGGTATTGACCGCTGTTCTTGGCTTTTCCACGGATCATCTCCACAGAATACGGATCGTGAAAAGCGGTACGCGCCTTGCCGATTTTGCCGACAAGGCCGACCAGCAAATTTTTTTCCCGCGATAGTCATAAATTCTATTGACAAACAGGCTCCATTTTCGTTATGGTGCAAAGTCAAAAATTTTATTGAGGGAATAAACCATGTATGCGGTAATAAAAACGGGCGGTAAGCAGCACAAGGTCTCCGAGGGAGATGTGATTGCCATAGAAAAGATCAATGGCGACAAGGGCGAAGCCATCGTTTTCGATCAGGTTCTGATGGTCGAGAAGGACGGTGACGTTCGTATCGGAAGGCCTGTGGTCGAAGGGGCGAAGGTGACAGGCGAAATCCTGGCCCAGACCAAGGGCGACAAGCTCATCGTCTTCAAGATGAAGAAACGTAAGGGTTTTCATAAGAAGAATGGACACCGCCAGCAGTTGACGAGCATGCGAATCAAGGAAATATCCATTTAAGCGGAGGGTATTATGGCACACAAGAAGGGACAGGGAAGCTCCCGGAATGGAAGAGACAGCAACTCCCAGCGGCGGGGCGTCAAGGTCTACGGCGGCGAGAAGATCAACGCCGGCTCCATTATCGTCCGTCAGGTCGGAACCGTATTTCATCCCGGCGTTAACGTCGGGCTGGGCAAGGATTATACCATCTATTCAAAGATTGATGGCACCGTGAAGTTCGAGAGGCTCGACAAAAAACGGAAGAAGGTCAGCGTCTACGCCGCCGCGTAGACATCTTTTCCTTTAATGGAGGAACAATGGGAGAGAACGGACGCGAAACCGGGGTTGTAAAGTGGTTCAACGACAAGAAGGGTTACGGCTTCATCTCCAGGGATTCGGGAGATGATGTGTTCGTTCACCACAGCTCAATCGTCGCGGAAGGATTCCGCAGTCTGGCCGAAGGCGACCGCGTCGAATTCGCGATAACGCAGGACACAAAGGGGCAGGCCGCCGTCGACGTGCGCAAGATTTAACGCACCGAAACCCACAGGGACGGAACAATCAACCTTCTACCGATACCTCTGTACAGCACATCACTTCGTGATGAGAAGGCAGCTGTGTTCGCCGCTGACGGCTGCCTGTTTTTTCAGTCAAAACGAGGAATGGCAGATTTTCTCACTCCCCTCGCGGCAACCCAATCCTGGTGTCCTCCACCCGCCCTTCCGTAGATAAAGGCACAAGAAAACAGCATGAAATTCATCGATGAGGCAAAGATCTATGTCAAGGCAGGCGACGGCGGCCGCGGTTGCGTCAGCTTCCGGCGGGAGAAGTTCGTGCCGCGCGGAGGACCGGACGGCGGCGACGGAGGCCATGGGGGAGACGTCGTTGTCCGCGCCTCCCTGAGCCGGCGAACCCTCCTTGATCTCAAGTTTCACCAGCACCACATAGCCAAGCACGGCGGTCACGGCGAAGGCAGCAAACGGACCGGCAAGGACTCGAACGATGTGGAGATCGTCGTCCCGGTGGGAACGGTCATCCGCGACGCTGAGACAGGGGAACTCCTGACCGATCTCACCGCCGACGGCGCCGTCTTTGTCGTCGCCAAGGGCGGCATGGGCGGCCGGGGAAATGCGCGGTTCGCCACCGCGACCCGCCAGACTCCCCGTTTCGCCCAGCCCGGCATACCGGGTGAGGAGCGGTGGATCACTCTGGAACTCAAACTCCTGGCCGATGTGGGGATCATCGGTTTGCCGAACGTCGGCAAATCGACTTTCATCTCACGGGTATCGGCAGCCCGTCCCAAGATCGCCGATTATCCTTTCACAACACTCGTCCCCCATCTGGGCGTCGTCCAGTACGGGGATCAGCAATCGTTCGTGATTGCCGATATCCCGGGCCTGATCGAGGGGGCGCACGAGGGTCTGGGAATGGGGATGCAGTTTCTCCGCCACGTCGAGAGGACCTCCGCCCTGCTCCACATCATCGATGTCTCTGCGGAATCCTGTCAGGGCGCCTGGCACGACTACGAACTGATCAACCGCGAACTCGAACTCTTCAGCCCCGCAATGCTGAAGAAACGGCAGGTTGTAACGATCAGCAAGCTTGACCTTCCCATTACACGGGAAAGGATAAAAAAGGATATTGACACCTTTGCACTAAAAGGCATAAAAATACTCGCATTTTCTGCAGCAACCGGGGAAGGCGTCCCGGAAGTGCTCCGGGAACTTGTCACCCTGATCCCTGCGCATCTCCCCCCGGCGGCTGAAGAAAGCGGGGTATCGCCGGAGGAATTTTCATCATGACACGAAAAGATACGCTAACCAATGTCCGGAAGATCCTCGTCAAGGTCGGAAGCGCCGTCCTGACGGGGGAGGACGGTCTGGACCTCAATATCATCGAACAGCTCGTCGACGACATCACCACCCTCCGGGAACGGGATTACCAGATCGTCCTGGTCAGCTCCGGGGCCATCGCCTCGGGGAAGCACCGGTTGGGGATCCCCGGCAAGCTCAAGAGCATCCCCCAGAAGCAGGCGGCGGCGGCAGTCGGCCAGGGGCGACTGATGCGGGTCTACTCAAACGCCTTCGGCAAGCACGGCCTTTTTGTCGGTCAGGTCCTTCTGACAATGAGCGACATCACGGACCGGAAACGCTTCCTGAACATCCGCAACACCCTCTTTACGTTGCTGGAGTGGGGGGTGATTACGATCATCAACGAAAACGACACCGTGGCCGTCGATGAAATCAAGTTCGGCGACAATGACCATCTGGCCGCGATGGTGGCGAACCTCATCGAGGCCCATCTCGTCATCAACCTGACGAGCACCGAAGGGCTTTACGACCAGAATCCGGCCGAATCCAAGAAGGCAAAGCTCATCCCCCTCGTCACGGAAATCACCCCGGAGATCGAGGCCTCAGCCACCGATGAGGGCACACCGGTCGGGATGGGCGGGATGAAGAGCAAGGTCCTGGCCGCCAAGAAGGTCACTGCCTTCGGCATTCCTTACATCATCGCCCCCGGCCGTCGCCAAGGCGTCCTTCAGGAGATCATGGACGGCAAGGAGACAGGAACCCTTTTCCTCCCGATGTCGGAACATCTGAACAGCCGCAAATACTGGATCGCCTTCACCCTGAGGGCGAGGGGACGCCTCTTTCTCGACGAAGGGGCTACGGCCGCCCTCATCGCAGACGGGAAAAGCCTCCTCCCCTCCGGAGTGACGCAGGTCGAGGGGGATTTTGTCTCCGGTGACCCGGTGAGTTGCGTGGACCCGGCGGGGAATCCGATCGCCAAGGGGCTCGTCAATTACAGTGCCGAAGAGATCCGGAAGATCATGGGGCTCAAGACGGGGAAGATCGAGCAGGTCCTGGGGTACAAGGACTACGACGAGGTGATCCACCGGGACAACCTGGCCGTCATGATCCAACCGGACGGCAAGTCAAAAACCTGAAATCAGACGTGTAGATTTGAGTCCTATCGCTTGTTTCGCGGTGCGGGACCCGGGAGGATATGCTCCGGAAGGACGCGTTCTCTCCTGTCGAAGGCGACGCCTTCCCTCTCCAGGAGCGCCCTTTTCAACGCCAGACCGCCGCCGAAACCGCCGAGGCTGCCGTCGCTCCGGATCACCCGGTGACAGGGGATGATCAGGGGAAAGAAATTGCCGGCCATCACGTTCCCCACCGCTCTTGCGCCTCCGGCGACACCGACAATCGCCGCCACGCCTCCATAGGTCATGACGCGGCCGCGTGGGATCTGATGGACCGCCAAAAGCACACGCCTCTCAAATTCGCCGCAGCCCTCAAAATCCAGCTCAGCGATCGAAAAATCCACGGCGTTGCCCATCAGGTAGGCATCGATCTGCTTCCCGGTGTTATCCCTCTTCCCCGGCGACAGCACCACTCCAGGGAAGGCCTCCCGGATGCGCTCACGTGTGGAAGCGCCCTTGTGGGGAAGAAAGATCATCCGGACGGGGCGTGCTCCTTTGGTGCGCCTGACGATCCCCACCTTACCCATGGGTGAGGAAATGAGATCGTACACATACTCGGATCCTGTTTTCACCACTCCACCTCCTTATGTTTCAAGTGATGGTGCTCATGTTTCCCGTGCGACACTCTCCGTACGATTTTGTTCCACTGGGACTTCCGGCGGTAGTTCAAGCCGGCAACAAGGCCGGTGAGCAGGACAATGAGAAGGAGTCCCCCTGCCGCCACCGGCGGTGTCAGCAGGCTCTCCGGCAGCGAATCGTAGAGACCGGCGATGCCGAAGAGGATGAAAATCGTGGCGGCAAACCATTTCACGAACCGGTCGGGGATCTTCTTCCCCAGGACCACGCCGACGATGATCCCGAAGGCGTCGGCAACCATCATCCCCGCCGTCGTCCCCATCCAGATGGGCAGGATCGAATGGTACTTCGCGGCGAGGGCTACGGTCGCCAGCTGCGTCTTGTCGCCCATCTCGGCGAAGAAGAAGGCCACGGCCACCGTCCAGAAAGGGCTGAACCTGTACTTCTTGTCCTCGCCTTCAAGCTTATCGCCGCGCAGCGTCCAGAGGCCGAAGAGGATGAAGGAGGCAGAGGCGGCGATCTGGATGACGTCGAGGGGAACGAGGTTCGTCAACCAGCTCCCCAAAACGACGGCCAGCAGGTGGTTGAGAAGTGTCGCCACCAGCACCCCGGCAAGGACTGTCTTCGCCGGGAAGCGGGTGGCAAAGGCCATCGCCAAAAGCTGGGTCTTGTCCCCCATCTCGGCCAGAACGACAAACAGAAACGATGCGATAAATACGGTCATACCCTACTTTTTTTCATAAAAAAACGAGACTTCAGCATGACGACAGGGTCACACCGAAAGTCTCGCTGATTGGCTCACACCAATGGCAAGGCCAGGCTTTCGCCAGCATGTTGACCTTGCCCGAACAGCTACTCCCCTTCAGGGCGAAGGAACGCTACCGCAACCCCTCCGTAAAGTCAAGGATTTTTCTCGGCAAAGACGACTATCGGCATCGTTTGTGACGAGGGTCCGGCGAGCACCTATTTAATCCTATCTCTTTCCGATTGCGTTTCGGATCAGCGATGGAACCACCCTGTTGAGAAAAAGCACGAGTTTCGTTCGCCCCGGCTTGATCTCATAACGGTCCTTTTCCATATTCCGGATGACTTCTCTTGCCAGGCTCTCCGGCGACATCTTGCCCGCATCGTCATCGCGCCCCTTCGTCATGTCCGTATCCACCAGCGGCGTGATGATCTCGAACACTTTAACAGGGGTGCCCTGCAGTTGATAACGAAGGGACTGGGAAAAGGCATGGAGGGCCGCTTTTGTAGCACAGTATAGCGGAGCGCTCCTTTTGGGGACGATTCCAAGAAAAGACGACACATTGACAATCGCCGCTTCAGGGGGCTTCTCCAGATTCGGCAAGACCATTTTGGTCAGGCGAGCGACTGCCCTGAAATTGATGTCAATCTCCTCGTCAATCTTCTGCAACGCATTCTCGTCTTTGGCGAAATCATATTGGTGTTGAATTCCGGCGTTGTTGACAAGGATATTGAGCGATGGAAAATGGGAGGCGATATATTCAACCATGCGAGTCACCTCGATGGGACTCGACACATCGCATTGAACCGTATGGATGCCGGGGTATTGTCTCTTGACCCCATCCAATTTATGGATATTTCGACCGCAAACGATCACGGTGTTCCTGTTTTCCAGGAACATCCTGGCCATCGACAAGCCGATCCCCGACGCGCCGCCGGTGATGAGAACCGTATTTCCTGTGATCTGCATGAATGATTCATTCCTTCATCTGTTTCATCGCTGATTTGACAAAACGTCCGAAAGCCTTGTCCTTCCTTCGCTTTTCGCTGTAGGAGAGGTCGTAGAATTCCGATTCCTTCTTGAGCTTGAGATAGTTCCGATACCGCTCTTCACTCAACTCCCCTCTCTCAAGGGACATCAGGATCGCACAGCCGGGTTCACCGGTGTGGGTGCAATCGGAGAAGCGGCAGTGCCGCGAAAGGTCGCGAATCTCGGCGAAACTCCCGCCGATCCCTTCGCTCACGTCGAGAAGGCCCAGTTCGCGCATCCCCGGGGTGTCGATCAGCATTGCGCCCTGATCGAGGACGAGCAGGTGACGGCGGGCGGTCGTGTGCACCCCTTCCCCGGTGACGCTGACCGCCTCGGTGTCGAACCTGTCCTGCCCGAGCAGGCGGTTGATGAGGGTCGTCTTCCCGACCCCCGACGATCCGAGCAGGCAGAACGTCTTACCCGGAACAAGCAACCTCCGGAAGTCATCCATCCCGTCGCCCGATTTATTGCTGAGAGAGAGGACCTCGGCAGAGATGCCGTCATGCCTGATCGCGGCAATCTTCCGCTCCAAGTCTTCAGGGGTGATCAAGTCGGTCTTCGTCAGGATGATGAAGGGTTGAATGTGGCCTTCGCATGCCATCACCAGGTACCGGTCGAGCCGCCGTATGTTGAAATCGAAGTGACAGGATAGGACAATGAAGGCGACATCGATGTTCGTAGCGATCATCTGGAAGTCCACGGTCTTGCCGGGCGCCTTGCGACGCAGGAAGGTCCTCCTCGGAAAGACCGCATGAATGATCGCCGGGCTGCCCGACGCATGGCACTGCAAACACACCCAGTCTCCAACGCACGGCAAATCGATACCGGACTGAGCAGAGAACCTGAATCTTCCGGAAAGTTCGGCGGATATTTCCCCGCGCCCGTTTCGGACAAGAAACGCGCCCCGGTCCACCGCAGTTACACGCGCAATGCTCTGCCCCGGCATCAACAAAGTTCCGGCATGAGCCTCAAACCAAAGATCGAAACCGAGATCGCTCAATTCCATATTTATTCAATTGCAGCCGTTTGATGGCCAGAAGGATACTACTCTTCCAAATATCGTTGCAGGCCGGATAAGCCTTTGGTCATAAGCTGCGAATGCATTTTGGTGACGGGCAAGACAGCGTTGTAAATGTCCCTCTCTAAGCGGTGGTTGGCGGTTATTACCTTGTTTCCGTATTCAGTTTATTTTGATTCATCAGCGATACCAATCACATTACCTTCGCAATCTGCAATCCGGGCATAAGAACCATTTGGAATCGACCGCTTTGGAGTGACCAGCTTTCCACCAGCCGAGACTACTTTCTCAATGGTTTCATCAATTGATTGAACGCCGATTACTACAATAGGCTGCTTGGCATCCTTATTCCTCTGGAATAATCCGCCATTTATCGCTCCCTTTTCGACCACCATGTTGTTTTTATCAATCTTGGCGGCATAGATCATGGTATAGTCCATTTCAGGGATATCCAAAAGTTTCCACCCGAATATTTCCGAATAGAATTTAAAAGCACGATCTTTGTTGTCATACGGTATTTCAAAATGCACGACCTTGTCCATAATACCTCCTCTTTGATTAAAGCTGTTTTCCTGGCCTTCGCATGCCAT
>JAMDBG010000034.1 GCA_023487865.1 Deltaproteobacteria bacterium
AACCGACCCGGTAGGGGGGTTCCCCGAGGACCGCCACCTGGCTCAGAAGGGTCCTGATCTCCAGGAACTTCGGGAGTTTCAGGAGGTCCCGGTCGATGCCGGTGGTCTGGATTTGATTGTTCCTCCGGATGCGGAAGACGATTTTCCAGCGTCCATGCTCCTGGTCCATCTCCGTGCCGAATCCCTCCAGGCGGTCGCCCAGGGCCGTCGCTGTCCGCTCTGCCACCCGTCTCAGCGCCTCCTCGGTCCGGAAGTCCTCCTCGCCGAGAGCCGGATCGCCGGCCAGGATGCGGATGAGATCCCGGTTCTTCTCTTCCCGTTCGAACCGGTCCAGGACCGTCTCGATCCGCATCGCCTTCTTGATCAGGCCCAGGAGCCGGCTGCCGGTAATCGTCTGGGAAGTGCCGTTGACGACCGAAAGACGGATGCGATTGACCCCGTTATCCAGAACATGGTCCTTCATCGTCTCCTCGTTATGGATGTAAAGCTCCTGCTTGCGGTCGGTCACCTTGAACAGGGGCGGCTGGGCGATATAGAGGTAGCCCCGCTCGATCACCTCCTTCATCTGCCTGAAGAAGAAGGTCAACAGAAGCGTCCGGATGTGGAGACCGTCCACGTCGGCGTCGGTCATGATGATCACCTTGTGGTACCGAAGCTTGCTGATGTCCTGATCGCCTTCCCCCTGTCCGATCCCCGTTCCGAGGGCGGTGATGATGACCTTGAGCTCTTCGTTCTGGAGCATCTTGTCGAAGCGGGCCTTCTCGACGTTGAGTACCTTGCCGCGCAAAGGCAGGATCGCCTGGTTTTTCCGGTCCCGGCCCTGCTTCGCGGAGCCGCCGGCGGAATCCCCCTCGACGAGGTAGATCTCGCTGCGCGCCGGATCCCGCTCCTGACAGTCGGCCAGTTTTCCGGGAAGGGCGCCGACCTCGAGGGCGGTCTTGCGCCGGGTCAGTTCGCGGGCGCGCCGGGCCGCCTCGCGCGCCCGGGCCGCATCCAGGCACTTGCCCAGAAGCTGCTTGGCGACGGAGGGATTCTCCTCCAGGTAGCTGCTGATCTTGTCGTAGACGATCCCCTCGACGAGCCCCTTGACCTCGCTGTTTCCGAGTTTCGTCTTCGTCTGCCCCTCGAACTGCGGATTGCGGATCTTGACGCTGATGACACAGGCCAATCCCTAGCGCAGATCCTCGCCCTTGAAGGATTCTTTCCCATTCTTCAGGATGTTGCTGCTTACGGCGTAGTTGTTGAACGCCCTGGTGAGCGCCGAGCGGAAACCGATCAGGTGCGTTCCCCCCTCGGTGGTGTTGATGCTGTTGGCGAAGGAAAAGACGTTTTCCGCATAGGTATCATTGTACTGGAGCGCCACCTCGACCAGGCAGTCCTCTTTCGAACCGCTGATGAAGATCGGGTTCTTATGGAGGACCTTCTTGTTGCGGTTGATGTATTCCACAAAGGAGACGATTCCTCCTTTGTAGAAGAACTCGCTCTGGCGCTCGACCCGCTCGTCGATCAGGGTGATCTTGACACCGGAATTCAGAAAGGCCAGTTCCCTGAGACGGTTGGAAAGGATGTCGTAGCTGAACTCCGTCTCCTCAAAGATCGTATCGTCCGGCTTGAAGGTGATCGTCGTCCCCCGGCTCTTGGTCTTGCCGACATGCTCCAGGGGGGCATTCGGGACGCCGCGGATGTAGGATTGCGTGTACACGCCGCCGTCACGCCTGACTTCCAGATCCAGAGAAATGGAAAGCGCATTCACGACGGAGACGCCGACGCCATGGAGACCGCCGGAGATCTTATAGCTGTCGTTGGAAAACTTCGCCCCGGCATGGAGTTTCGTCAGCGCCACCTCGGCCGCCGAAACCCCCTCCGCCTTATGCATGTCCACCGGTATGCCGCGCCCATTGTCATCAACCAGGATGCTGTTGTCCATCCTGATCTTAACGACAATCGTGTCGCAGAAACCGGCGGAAGCTTCATCGATACTGTTATCCACCACCTCATACACCAGGTGATGGAGGCCCTCTTTTCCAGTGCTGCCGATATACATGGCCGGACGCTTTCTAACCGCTTCCAAGCCTTCCAATACCTTGATGCTATCCGCGCCGTAACTTTCTTTTACCTCATTGACTATTTCCATTGACTCTCTTCTATCCCCATGATTTTTTTCAAACGTATTAGAGTTTCAGCGGCATGACGATACAGAAGTAATTATCATTTCCGACCGCCCGGATCACCGCCGGCTTCATGGCAACGCCAATCTCAAACTCCACTTTTTCCTCATCAATAACCTCTATAGCATCCGCAAGATAGGTTACATTGTAACCGACACTTCTCTCCTCCCCTTCATAGGAAACCTCTATCTCGTCATTGGCTTCCCCCACATCCGGATTGGTGGAGTTCAACACCACTTTCCCAGTGGAAAGAGTCAGAATCACACCGTTATAACGATCGGAAGAGATCACGCTCATCCGACGCAACGAATGCAGTAAAGCGTCCTTTTCCACACCGACCACCACCCCTTTTTCCGTAGGAATCACCCGCTTGTAATCCGGATACTCCCCATCAACCAGACTGACCTTCAGAAGGACATGATCGGTTTTCACGACACACATTCCCTGACGGATCCCTATGAACACATCCCCGGGTACATCTTCTACGAGCCTGCGGATTTCACCCAACCCTTTACGGGGAATGATCACCCCTTTTTCCATGACAAGAAAATCCTTTTCCCCAACCTCCATTTTCATCATTGCCAGACGATGACCGTCCGTTGCCACCATCCGGATCAATACACTCTCCCCGGAACGTTCGGCCTCCCAAAAAACACCGTTGAGGTTTTTTCTCATTTCATCGGCAGACATGGCAAATGCCGTTTTGCGGATCATTTCCCCCAGCATGCCCCCTTCGATTCTATACAGGGGAAGCTCCTCCTGAGCCGCTACCACCGGGTAATCATCCGCAGGAATGCCCGGTATCCGATAGATCTCTTTTTTACAGGTCAGGACAACCATATCCCTTTCATTCTTAGATACATGGATCATCTCACCCCGAATCTCCCGGACCATTTCATGTAACTTCCGCGCCGAGAGTGTAATATCCCCTTCCCTGACGATCTCCGCTTCATAGTCCGCCACAATTCCGATCTCCCGATCCGTTGCAACAATCTGTATCCGGTTCTGCTGCGTCCGAATCAACAGGTTGCTCAAGATCGGCATCGTGGTTTTCTTCTCTACAATTCCGAGCGTTTTTTGAATCCCACCCAAAAACAACTCTCTTTTAATGTGAAATTCCATAACCTTCCCATCCTTTCCACTTCATGAACAGATTATATTATTTCAAAGACAGTTCTTTTATATAAAAAAATAGTAGTAATAATAGTGTCTGTGCACCGTGTTCATCAAAAGAAAATCCCTTTTGTTATTCATTTTCTATCTTCATTCGGTTCTGTGGATGGATTCACTTCCCATTTCCTTATGACCTGTGCAGAAGCGTCTCTTGGATCCCTTCCAGGGCATCTTTCAAGGTTTTGTCCGTTTCCATCAACCGTTTAATTTTGTTATTGGCATACATCACTGTCGAATGGTCTCTTCCCCCTATTTTGAATCCGATATCCGGGAAAGAGGCGCTGGTCAGCTCGCGGGCCAGAAACATGGAAACCTGTCGGGCCATCACAAGATTCTTGTTTTTTTTAGGTGACTTGATATCGGCGATCTTGATATTAAATTTGGCAGCGACTGTCTTGATGATCTCCTCGATCGTGATTTCCCGTTTCTCTTCCTGGTGGAGCAGTTTTTTGAGGACAGCCTTCACCAGGTCCAGATCGATCTCGCGGCCGGTCAGGGAAGAGTAAGCGGCAATCCGGACCAGATAGCCTTCCAGCTCACGGATGTTTGTCTCCGACTGCGAAGCGATATAGAGGGCGACGTTGTCCGGCAGGTCAATCTTGTTTTCCTGGGCCTTTTTCTTCAGAATCGCAATCTTGGTCTCTATCTCCGGCGGCTGGATATCGGCAATCAAACCCCATTCAAAGCGGGATCTTAACCTTCCCTCGAGGTTGGGGATATCCTTCGGAAACTTGTCGCTGGTGACGACGATCTGTTTCCCCGCGTCGTGGAGGGTGTTGAAGGTGTGAAAAAATTCCTCCTGAGTCCGCTCCTTACCGGCGATGAACTGAATGTCATCGATGAGAATACAATCGATATTCCGGAATTTTTCACGAAACTTCGGCATTTTGTCATAGCGGATGGAATTGATCAGCTCGTTCATGAAGACTTCCGCCGAGACATAGACCACATTCATATCCGGGTAAAGTGACAAAGTCTTCAGTCCAATCGCATTGAGAAGATGGGTTTTACCCAACCCCACACCGCCGTATATGAAAAGCGGGTTGTAATTCTTTGCCGGCTGATCGGCCACAGCCATGGAGGCCGCATGGGCAAATTGATTGCATGCACCCACAACGAACCTTTCGAAACTGTAATTCTGGTTGAGTGTTGAATTTACATTGGGCTTTACGGCTTTTTTCAGCGCCGCCTTCTCCATGACCGGCGTGCTTGTCCCTTTTTCTCCTGCGGCATCACGGGAAGTCCCCTGTTCCACCATAAAAGCCACGTGCAGCGGGACGCCTGCCGCAGATTTTATGGATTCCCGAATCAGATCAAAATAATTTTCCATCAGCCAGTCGCGGATGAAACGATTGGGAACGGCCAGGCGGATCTGGTCCCCTTCCAGGGTGTCGATGCGGATCGGGCATATCCAGGTCTCAAAATTCTGCTGGCTAACCTTTTCCTTAATGATTTTGATTGTCTTTTCCCAGAGTATGTCCAAATTTCACAACCTTGTGCACAATTTTATCCACAGCTGTGTATAACATCCAATCACCTTTAACCTATTTTCTGTCGAGGAGCAGCAAAACCAGACGGTTCAAATCCTCGGTGCTGGTGTAGCGAATCTCGATGGTCCCCTTCTTTCTTCCGGTTCGGATCTGCACGGCCGCCAGAAGACGGGAGGAGAGGTCCCGCTCCAGGTCCGTCAGGAAAGGATCTTTTTTTACCGATCTTTTTTTGACGGAAGCATTTTTGAGCCGTTGTATCAGACGCTCCGTCTCCCGGACGTTGAGCTCTTTTTTCTGAATCACCTTCAACACGCTGATTTGCTCTCCCTGCGCGTCGAGGGCGAGCAGCGCCCGGGCATGACCGGCCGTGATGCCCTTTCCGATCAGCGCTTTCTTCACCGCATCGGGCAATTTCAACAGCCGGACCGTGTTGGCGATCGTGGAACGATCCTTCCCTACCCGGGTGGCGATCTCTTCCTGGGAGAGGGAGAAGCGGGTCATCAGCGTCTGATAGGCATCCGCCTCCTCGACGGGATTGAGCGCCTCGCGCTGGATGTTTTCGATCAGCGAGAGCTCCGCCACTTCCCGATCATCGGCGGTTCGAATGATGACGGGAACATCTTTCAGTCCGGCCGCCTGCGCCGCCCGCCATCGTCTCTCTCCGGCGATGATCTCGTAACCATTCTCCGCTTTTCTCACGACAATCGGCTGAATGATGCCGCTCTTTCTCACGGAGACGACAAGCTCGCGCTGATCCGCATCGTTGAACGCACGCCGGGGCTGAAACCGGTTCGGAGTGAGTTCTTCGATCCCGCAGAGGACAAATGCGGGCTTATCCCCTATGTTGTTGAGGAGGTCGGGGAACATCGCCCCGAGCCCCTTGCCGAGCGAATGCTTTGGCGGCATCATATCCTCCCGTTGCTGATGATCTCTCTGGCCAGTTCCATGTAAGAGATTGCGCCGCGCGACTTGATATCATAGAGAATGATGGGAAGTCCATGACTCGGACTTTCCGACAGCCGGACGTTCCGCGGGATAACCGTCTTGAAGACCCTGTTCCCGAAGTTGCCGCGGACGTCTTCGCTGACCCGGCGCGACAACAGGTTCCGTGAGTCGTACATGGTCAGGAGGATTCCCCCCAGCGTCAGGGTAGGGTTCAGCCTGGCCTTGATCAGCCCCATCGTGTTGAGCAGGTGTCCCAGTCCTTCCATGGCGAAATACTCGCACTGCAGAGGAACGATCAGGTAATCCGAGGCGACCATCGCGTTGACCGTAAGAAATCCGAGGGACGGAGGACAATCGATGATGATGTATTCATAGGCCGTTTCCAGGTTTCTCAGCAGATTTCGGAGCCGTTTTTCCCGGTCGGCAAGGGAGATAAATTCCACCTCGATTCCGACCAGGTCCTGGTTGGCGGGGAGCAGATCAAGCTGGGGGATCTGGGTTCCGACAATAACCTCCTTGAGGGGGATCTGGTCAATGAGGCTGTGGTAGAGATTCTTCTCCCTAATAGCCCCGCCATCGATTCCCATGCCGCTGGTGGCGTTTCCCTGGGAGTCGCAGTCGATAAGGAGGGTTCGTTTCTCGGCAGTCGCCAGAGAGGCCGCGAGATTGATGGCCGTCGTGGTTTTACCCACCCCACCTTTTTGATTGGCCATGCATATGATTTTACGCATCATTTAACAGAACGATCCCCATGTTGTGATCCCTGAAAAAACCGCCCTTACTGGTAGCATAAAACAAGCGAGATGGAAAGTTTTTTTATTGAGAAACTCAGCCGGAGAGCCGCTTATAAATAATTAATTTTCTTGATATATCTGTGAAGGGCAGGCAGATGTCCCGGCAGGCCGCGCGGATCATGCCTGCCGTGGTTGAAATTGTCTCCGCCTCCTCCATCTCTTCTTGGGGATCGGGACCCTTCTGGGCGATAAGGAGCCCCCCCGGTTTAAGGAAAAAAGAGGCCATCCGGAGAAGTTCCGGAAGCTTGAAGGCGGCCCGGGACAGGAGGGTATCGAATGCCCCTGCGCAGGCCGGCTCGCCGATCAGGGATTCTACCCGCTCCCGGATAATGGTGACATTGTCGAGGCAAAGGGTCCGGACGATGTGGGCAAGAAAGGAGGTCTTTTTCCGCGAGGACTCCACAAGAGTCAGCCGCAGCGCCGGAAGGGCGATCCGGAGGGGGATGCCGGGGAATCCTCCCCCGCTTCCCAGATCGATGAGCAGGCCGTCCGGCCTCTCGATCCAGGGCAGCGGCGTCAGCGAATCGACAAAATGACGGATCACGATTTCCCGCGATGTCTGTTCGGAGACGAGGTTGATCCGTCGGTTCCAGAGGAGAAGCTCCCGGTGATACAGGGCGAAGCGCTCCAATTCCACCTTTCCGAGGGGAACTCCGACCGCCGCCGCCCCTTCGGAAAGGGTATGGCGCCATGATTCTTCCATAATGCCCTTTTGACAGAGCGTATCGCTCCTGTCAACACCTTCCTCAAGGGATGGGAATGATCATGGTGCTCCGGAGGCTCAGTATCGGATTCTTTTGGATTTTATGGTGTTACACATCATGAGGCACGGAAATCCTCCTCACCGAGAGTTTCTCGCAAATGGCCGGGATTATGACTTCCGACAAAGGACGAAGCACAATCGGCGAGGGCTAAATAAAATCCGTTATCCGAGGATTCCTTGATTTTCTCGCAAAACTCTCTGATCCACTGCCCGAGAAATTGATCCAGAAATCTCTCCTGTTTCTTTGCCATTTCAAGCGCTGTCGTGAAATCCGACTTCTCCAACGCCTCTGCTTCCCTGTATGTCAAATAACTCATGAACTCCAGTTCCACAGCGATATGGTCCGGAAGGTCCATACAGTCCTTGTTTCTGGAAAGCCCCGCCTCCTCGTAGAACCGGATGACTTCCATGGTGGAATCACCCATGACCTTTTTTTCTCCATCAAGGTATAACGAGCCGTACGGGGGCGCCTTTATCTCAAAAGGACCGAGAAAGAGCCTTGTATACTCAACGGTCAGATCCTCATCGCTGTATTTACGAATCATCTCCTCCATCGCTGCAGAAAATACGGCGGTTCCGGGACTTATCTCCCGTAAAGTTATCGTCAGATGAGTCAGCAGATGTTCTTCCTGGAAGAGATTCATCTGCGGCTGGCAGAAACACGCTGACAAAAAACGATAGCAATCCGACTTCATCTTCTCCTGTAGAACGATTTCCGGAATACTCTTCACGTTACTCACCCTTCACTCTTTTCATGCAAGAGGTGTGGAACGACTGACATTCCGTTCCACACCTCTTTTACATGTCTCGGCCGATTCTATGCTTTCTGCGATTCCGCCTTGAAGCTCTTTATATAGTAAACATTGGGTTTGGTTCCCTTCTCGCCGTCCTTCAGCCATTCGCCCTTGTTGTTCTTGAGCCTCGTCGGTTTGTGCTTCTTGATGAGCTGGCTTACCTCGCTGCCGGGATCTTCGATGTTTCCTACAATGCGCGCATTTGCCGGACAGGATTCGACACAATATGGTTTCTCGCTCTTCCTGAGCCGGTGGATACAGAAATCACACTTCTCCACCCAGCCGTCTGTTCTCACATCCTTTAGCTCGCCCCTCCCTTGGGATTCTTTCGGGTTCAGAGGCTTCTTGTCATCCCTAAACGTATACGCGTGCCGGTAAGGCGGGGCGCCGTCCTTGCCCGCGACCTCGGCGGGCGATGAGGTGCAGCCCGTGATCAATGCGGTCTTGTCCTTGTAGAAATCGTGTGTCTTCACGTCAATCTCATTATAACTGATGACGCTGTAAGCCACTTTCGCCTTATCCACGTCCCTGGCGCTGTAAGGGCAGTCGTCCTGACATTTCTTGCACTGTATGCAGTATTTATAGTTAAACATCGTGATGCCCTCTTCCGTTTTATACAGCGCTTTCGGTTTCGGGCATTGCTTCATGCACTCGGGTTCGCTGCAATGGTTGCAGCGGACGGGGATCGCGGCATACTTTACCTCCGGGAAGGCGCCTTCTGTCTTGTAGATGAAGTCGGCCCAGTTGAACGACTGCCCCCGTGCCCTTGTCTGCGTGTTATTCTCTGTCTTGCATGCGATTGCGCATGCCCCGCATCCGACGCATTTTTGTAAATCGATGACCATCGCTATTTGCATGAATGAAGCCTCCTTTCCTTACACTTTCTCGATCCTGACGCCTGTGAAGCCGCCGTTCCGGGCTGTAGAGCCGCTGAGTCGGTCGTATTCATCAGGAATAAGATCGTTATTGTTACTGCCGCGGGGCGTTTTGCCATACTCTTTCGCAGCCACCCGGCCGTAGGCCCAGTGACCCTGGCCGTAGCATTTTGCGATCGTGCCCGGACGCACGCCTTCCCAGAGCTTTGCCTTGGCGGTGATGCTGCCCGTCTGTGAGGAGAGCTTCACCACGCTGCCGTTTACGATCCCCAGCCTTTTCGCATCCACGGGGTTGATCTTCACCACGTCGTCCCAGCTTTCGTCTCCCACGTCCACCTTTTTGAACTCCTGATACCAGGGGGTGTTCGCAGAGCGGCCCTCCCGGTTGAGCCGGGACTTGTAGTCGATGAAGTCGAAGGGATACTCGCTCATGCTGCCGAGACGTTTGGGCGGCTCATAGTGGGGCACAAATCCCAGCTCTCCCTGCGCCGTGTAGCCGCTGACGGTGAGGATATCATCCACGGTCGTATTGTGCTTTTTGGCATGCTCCATCAGGCCCTTCTTCAGGGTTTCGCTGTAGAATTCGAACTTCTTGGTCGCCGTGCCGAACTTGCCCCAGTTCTTCCTGAAGGAATACTTCTCGGTGTTCCAGACGCCTTTTTTCCGGAAGTCCTCCCAACCGGCGAGCTTATCTCCCTTGAGCGGCTCCTTGGGCATCCAGAGCGGGGCGCTGCTGATCTTGGCCGCAATCTCGGTGAATTCGGCGGCATTGGTCGGTTTTTTCTTGGTCTCGGGATCCGTGAAGGAGGCATAGTAATCATGCAGATTGGGGAACCCCTTGGCCTTGAGTTTTTCGGCCAGCAGCCACATCAC
>JAMDBG010000022.1 GCA_023487865.1 Deltaproteobacteria bacterium
TGGCGGGGGCTGGCGGGGGTGGTCATCTTCGGGGCGGGCAGGGATGTCGCCGGGTGGCGGGAGGCGGGCATGCCGCTGTTCTGCACCGGTCTGGCCACAAAGGACAAACCCGCAACCATGAGAATCACCGGCTCCCAGGTCCCCGTAGAGATCGGGGGAGCTCCGGTGAAACCGGAGGATATCATTGTCGCGGACGAGGACGGTGTGGTCGTCATCCCCCGCGAGAATCTGGATGCGGTCATTGAGAAGGTAAAGCTTGTTCTGGAGGTTGAAGCGGACATGCAGCGGGCAATCGGACGCGGCGCCTCGGGAGAGGAGATTTCCAGGATCGTTGTAAGAAAAAAGCCCAAATAACGTGAAGCCCCCGGGCAATTGTATGGCGATTTCTCTTTTGGATTTCCGGAGCAATCGGCAGCCGGGAGGCTATAAAAAGGTGTTGAACACAGATTGGAGGAGGATTTTTCCATGGTCGAAGAAGCAGCGGCGAGTCCCAAGGTGATGGCAAGACATGATCAACTCGAGACCTTTTGCACCCGGGTTCTCCGGAAACTGGGTGTTCCCGACGACGAGGCCAAAATCACGGCCCAAACGCTGGTGACGGCGAATCTGCGGGGCGTCGATACCCATGGTGTTCTTCGCCTGCCCCTCTATGCGGCCAGACTGAAGGGAGGTGCCATGTCGCCCTCCGTGAACCTGACGACGGAGAAGGAGACGATTGCCACCGCCCTTCTGGATGGGCACGACGGCATCGGCCAGGTGATCAGCTACCGGGCAATGGAGCTCGCCATCCGCAAAGCCAAAGAGGCCGGGGTCTCCTATGTGGCCGTCCGTCGCAGCAACCATTTCGGCGCCGCCGCCTTCTACCCCATGATGGCCCTGGATCACGATATGATCGGCCTTGCGTTCACCAACGCCTCTCCCCGTCTCGCCCCCACCGGCGGCGTCGAAAGGCTCTTCGGGAACAATCCCTGGTGTGTGGCGGTGCCTGCCGGAAAGCGGCCTCCGGTTGTGCTGGACATGGCCAACAGTGTGGTGGCGGCGGGAAAGATCCGGATCCTCCAAAAGGAGGGGAAACCGGTCCCCGAAGGGTGGGCGCTCAATGAACACGGCGAGCCGACGACGGATCCGACGGCGGCCCTCAAGGGGATCCTGCTGGCCATCGGCGGTTACAAGGGGTACGGCATCACCCTGATGGTGGACCTCCTGACCGGTGTGCTTACGGATTCCAATTACGGCCCGCGGGTCAAAGGGCTCGACCAGGACGTCGATCCGGCGGGGACCTCGCACAGCTTCATGGCAATCGCCCTTTCCGCCTTCACCGATGCGGCGGCCTTCAAAGCCCGGATGGACACCTATATCGACGAGATCAAGTCCTCGAAGAAAGCCAGGGGAACGGAAGTGATCTATGTCCCCGGCGAGCCGGAATACATGCGGGTGCTGGAAAGGATGCAGAAGGGGATCCCGCTGCAGGCCAAAGTCGCTGCAGAGCTGATCGCCCTCGGGAAGGAACAGGGAATCCCGATCGATCTGTGATGGAAAATGAGGCAAGCAACATGGATGGACGCACAGTACGCATCGGTTCCGGGGCGGGCACGTCGGATGACCGGATGACGCCGGCCCTGGAGCTTGCGGAGCGAGGCGAAATAGACTATCTGGTATTCGAATGCCTGGCGGAACGCACCGTTGCCCGCGAGAATTTAGCCCGCAGCCGGGACCCGGGCAAGGGCTATTCGCCATCGTTGCATGAACGAATGCGCATGATGCTTCCCGTTTGCATCGAGAAGCGCATCCGCATCGTCAGCAATATGGGGGCCGCCAATCCGATCGGGGGCGCCCGTGCGGCGCGTCGGGAGGCCCGGGAATTGGGGCTGGGCGATATCCCGGTTGCGGTGGTCCTGGGCGACGACGTGTCGGCTCTTGTCCGCAGTCGCCCTGAACTCACCCTTCTGGAGAACGGGGAACCGCTGGAATCCCTCCTGCCGCGTCTCGTTTCGGCCAACGCCTATCTTGGTGCGGATGTGATATGCGAGGCGCTGGCCACCGGCGCGCCGATTGTGCTGACCGGGCGTGTGGCGGATCCGTCGTTGTTCCTGGCTCCGATGATGCATGAGTTCGGCTGGTCCTATGACGATTTGCCGAAGATCGCGCAGGGCACGGCGGCGGGGCACCTGCTGGAGTGTACCGCTTCCGTTTCCGGCGGCTGCTTCGGGTGGCCGGGGAAAAAGGATGTCCCCGACATGGCCCGCCTCGGTTATCCTTTCGCCGATGTCCGGTCCGACGGATCGATCAGCATCGGCAAGACTCCCGATTCCGGCGGCCGCGTGGACGTCATGACCTGCACCGAGCAGCAGATCTACGAGATTCATGACCCGACGAACTACATCACCCCGGATTGCGTGCTCGACATCACCCGTATCCGGTTTACGCAGGAGGCACAGGACCGGGTGCGTGTGGAGGGAGCGATGGCAAGGCCCCGCACCGATATGTACAAGGTCACCGTCGGCTATACGGACGGCTATATAGGCGAGGGTGAAGTGTCCTACGGGGGGATCGACGCCGTGGCGCGCGCGAAATGGGCGGCCGATATCGTCAAGGAGCGGCTGCGCTTGCGGGGCTTTACCTATGAAGATTTCCGTGTGGATCTGATCGGCATTTCCAGCCTGCATGGCGACACGGGCGACCGTCCGGAGCCGTATGAGGTGCGACTGAGGATGGCCGGCCGCACCCCGGATCGCCGCGCCGCCCATGCGCTCGGATTTGAGGTGCGGGCGATGCATTTGAACGGCCCCGGGGGCGCGGGCGGCGCCTGCGAACCGCGCATCCGCGACGTCCTGGCCGTGAAGTCGCTGCTGCTTCCCAGGGAGCTTGTGAAACCCCAGGTGGTTGTGGAGGGATCGCTATGAGCCTGCGAGTCTATGACCTGGCCCACAGCCGTACCGGCGACAAGGGAAATACGTCGAACATCTCGGTTATCTGCTACCGTGAAGAGGACTGGGAGTTCCTGCAGCGGGAGCTGACGCCCGAACGCGTGATGGAAGCGTTCCGACATATCGCCCGCGGCCCGGTGCGGCGCTACGAGCTGCGGAATCTCAAGGCGTTCAACTTCGTCATCGAGAATGCCCTCGGCGGCGGTGTGACCGTCTCGCTTGCCCAGGATATCCACGGGAAGAGCCTGTGCAGCGTCATGCTGGGGATCGAGCTGCCCGATCGCGGGCGGACTGCGGCCCAAAAGAGTAAAAAGACAAAGTGATCACTGGAGGCAGACATGACGGATAGACCTTATATCACCTACCCGGCGCCGAGGGCATTCTCGATGACGCCGGCCGTTAAGAAGGAGTTGACCGGGACCCTTTTCGTCAATGAGCCGGGGCAGGTCAGTTTCGGCGCCAACGATTTTTCGCCCGGCCTGTTTCGTGCCCTCCACGGCCACCATACCTGGGAGCTCATCATCATTGACGGCAGCTCCGCAGGACCCGGTTACACTTATTTCGACGGTCGCTGGTGGCGGGTCGATCCCGGGGCTTCCGTCTTTGTCCCGAAGAAATGCCCTCACGCCTGGTCGTCCGGCAACACCCACGGTTTCAGGATGCTCTGGATCTACGGCGGCTCCCGTGAAGAGTCCGGACGCATCTGGTATGTCAATCCCGAGGAGGCAAGGGGCATCTCTCCGGAGGAAGAGAAAGACGCCTTGGTCTGGACGCCGGAGGCGGCGGGGGCCGTTCCGGCAAAATCCTAATTCACCATAAAGGGAGACAGGAGCATCATGAAAATCTATATCTTGGATCAATTCGTTTCGTCGGGCGTTGATTTTGCCGCCCAGCATGCAGAGGTCGTGCGATGGGACGATCCCCGCGCCAAAAACTGGCATGAAGACGCAGACGGGTTGCTGGTGCGCACCACCCCGCTGACGGCGGAGGATTTTGCCAAGGCGAAGAAATTGAGAGTCGTCGCGAAGCAGGGGGTCGGCGTCAATCTCATCGACCTGGCTGCGGCCAAGGCGCACGGCGTCATCGTCTGCAACACGCCCGGCGTGAACAGCGAGGCGGTGGCCGAAATGGGCCTCGCCCTTGCCCTCGCGGTGACGAGGCGTGTGGCGGAACTCGACCGCCGCATCCGCGCCGGAGAGACCGTCAAAAGGATCAATTTCCTGGGCATCGAGCTTTGGGAAAAGACCGTCGGCGTGATCGGGATGGGCAATATCGGCACCCGGATCGCGCGCAAATATCACGGCGCCTTCAATATGAAAGTCCTGGCCTATGACCCGTATATATCGGACGGCCGTTGGTCGGACATCCCCCATGAGCGCGTTTCGTCTTTGGATGAGCTCCTGCCGCGAGTCGATCTGTTGACCATCCACGTGCCTTTGACGGCGGAAACAAGGCATTTGATCGGACGGCGCGAACTTGCCCTGATGAAGGAGACCGCCGTCCTGGTGAACGTATCGCGCGGCGAGATCGTCGATGAGGAAGCGCTCTATGACGCGCTGAAGGCCGGCCGTCTTTTTGGGGCCGGTCTCGACGTATTCAAGAAGGAACCGCCAACGACGGACAATCCGCTGGTCGGTTTGCCGAACGTGGTAGCCACTCCGCATGCCGCGGGCGGAACCCGCGAGACGCAGGACAAGAGTTCGCTGGTGACCGCGCAGCAATTGATCCATGTTCTGGGCGGCGGCCAACCCATGAACCGCGTTGCATGAGGCATGCATAAAAGGCCGGTGGAGCCATCGAAACCGTGCCGTGAATTTTTTAGGATCATAAGGAGTATTGACTATGGAGCTGAAAAAGAATCCAGTAAAGCAGGCGCTCAGGGGCGGACAGACCGTGTTTGGAATATACATCGGCGTCCCTTCACCCGTGATGGTGGAGTTGGCCGGATATGCCGGGTTTGATTTTGTCCGCATCGACGTCTGCCACTGCGCCGCTGATCTGCCGATCATCGCCGATATGATCAGGGCCGCAGAGGCGAGCGGCGTCACACCGATGATCAGGCTGGATTACGATCCGTATCTGATCGCGAAAGTCCTGGAGGCGGGCGCGATGGGCCTCTTCATCCCTGACGTATCCACGCATGAAATGGCAAGATCCGTGGTTGACGCCGTCCACTTCGCCCCCCTGGGGGACAGAGGCACATTCGCCGCTTCGAGGATCACCCGGTATGGGGCAATCGGCAGCGGGGAGTATGCAAAATGGTCGAACGAGGAGCTCCTGCTCGGCGTGCAAATCGAAAGCAAGGAAGCGGCCGATAATCTGGAAAAGACATTGGGGGTGGACGGGATCGATATGATCGGCAGCGGGAGAGGAGATCTGGCGAACGCCTTGGGTCTCACCGGGCAGAAGAATCACCCGTCGGTGCTCGCCCTGGAAGAAAAGATTTTTGATACCGCCAAAAAGCGGGGGAAATACGTATCGGTCAACCTCGATCCCACCGCCAGGGACTTTGCCGAAACCGTGGCTGCCTGGAAGAATAAGGCCCAAGTCATCACTTTGGGGCACGATCTCACCCTTCTGAGAAAACACTTTGGGGATGCGATCGCCACGGCCCGCCGCAACTGAAGGCGAACGGATGTTCCATTTCCATATGGCGACGCCGGAGTGTCGCTGATGCGAGGATGAGATCCGAATTCACCGGGGACATTGAATGGACAAAGAAGCAACGCTGGAAATCATCAGAAAAGAAGTCGCCGGGGACGTAGAAAAGAAAGATCAATGGCAGGACGCCCCGATAGCCGTCATTCGGGGTTGCAACACCCAGAGTGCAAAAACTCTGC
Organism: Deltaproteobacteria bacterium; assembly: GCA_023487865.1. Taxonomy (GTDB): domain Bacteria; phylum Desulfobacterota; class Syntrophia; order Syntrophales; family UBA5619; genus JAKAFS01. The sequence goes on from JAMDBG010000022.1 coordinate 5,768, forward strand.
TCGACCAGGATTTGACGATTCGTTATTTCCCCTTTCATATCGGCAGGGGGGGCGATACAAAAACTTTTATGAGCGAACCGGATCTTTCCCTGGAAGAGCATCCCCCCTACCGGCTGTCCCGCCTTCATCTGGTTTTGGAACGGAGAGAGAGGGGGATTTTTCTGGTGGACCCGCTGAGCCGCTACGGATCGATTGTCAACAACAACCGCCTGGGAGAAAGAATCGGCGGCCCGAAGGAAATGCCCCTGGCCTCCGGAGAATATGAAGTCAGGCTGGGGGGCGCGACATCCCCTTTTGTTTATTCCATCGCAGTGAAGGCAGACGAGGAGGTGAATGCCGTCCAGGAACAGGTGCGATACGGCGATCACACCGTACCCGTCTCCCTTTTGTATGGCAGGCTTTATCAACAGACGCAGCGGATCTTTGCCCGTTTTTTCAAGGATGGCCTCGACAGCCTGGGGATGGCCCGGGAAATGCTGCAGGCTATCCTGGCCAATCCGGATATCATCGAACCGCTGTATTATTTTTCTGCCATCCCCGACACCGGCGACGACGTTATCGCAACCCATTCCCTTAATGTCGCTATTTACTCCATCCGGCTTGCCCGCCAGGTCCCCGTCGCCGGCAATGATCTGCTGACCTTTGCTTTGGCCGCTTTTTTTCATGACATCGGCTTGTACGATCTCCCGCCGGACATCATCAACAAGAAGGAAATGGTCACCGCCCAGGAGTATGAACTCATCAAGACCCACTCCTTGTCGGGAAAAACCAAGCTGGAGGCGATCAGCGGAATGAATGCCCTGATCCCTGTTGTTGCCCTGGAACATCATGAACGGGTGGACGGCTATGGGTACCCCAAAGGGAGCAAAGCCGTGTCGCAACAAGCGGAAATGATCGCCATGGTCGATTTTTTTGAGGCCCTGACCCATTACCGACCGCAGCGGGGACCCGTCACGCCGCATGAAGGCATCCGCACCCTCATTCAACAACAAAGGGGCATCTTCAGCCCCCCTATGGTCAAGCTTTTCATCCGGGGCTTTTCTCTGTTTCCCGTGTACAGCATCGTTCGCTTGAATACAGGCGAAACGGGGCAGGTCGTGGATACCAATCCCGACCGACCGCTGCGGCCGACCGTCCGCATATTTTTTGATCGCAACGGCAATATGCTGGATGAGGAGAGAAAGATCGACCTTGTCGATAATAATTGCATCTATATTTCCAAGGATATTTCCGATAGGGTTTTTGTGGACCGTTACTTCAAGCTGTGAATAGTCTTTATGATGACGAAACAACGAAGAAATAACTTTGGATAGGGACGGATTGATCGACAGCTCGTAAAGTGTCTCGTATGTGACGGCGGATGGGCAAAATTCTGATGCAAAGAGAGGAATGTGATTATGACAGTCGTTCCAAGATTCAAGGTAGTCGAAGGGTGGGAAAAACTGCCGGCCGGTTACATCCACAAGGATGTAGATGGTGTGGCGGTCGACTCGAAGGACAATGTTTATCTGATGACCCGGCAGGACGCCCGGGTGATCGTCTATGACCGCGAGGGCAACTTCCTGCGTTCCTGGGGCGAGGATATCTTCACCCCGCGCACGCACGGGGTCACCATCGGGCCGGATGACATGGTCTACACCGTCGACGACGGGGACCACACCGTCCGCAAATTCACGCCCGAGGGAAAACAGGTGCTGCTGATCGGAACTCCGGGTAAGGCTTCCGATACCGGTTACGATGGAAAGAGCCATGTCAGCGTCAAGCGCGGCGGGCCTCCCTTCAACAGGCCGACCAATGTCGCTGTCGCACCCAACGGTGAGCTTTACGTCTGCGACGGGTACGGAAACGCCCGGGTACACCGCTTCACGGCCGACGGGACACTCATCCAGTCCTGGGGCGAACCGGGGACGGGACCCGGCCAGTTCCGCCTGCCGCACGGCATCGGGATTTCACCGGATGACCGCGTCTTCGTGACCGACCGGGAGAACGACCGGATCCACATCTACTCGCGGGACGGAAAACTCCTTGAGATCTGGACCCATGTTCAGCGGCCGACGGACCTTTCTTTCGACAAGGAGGGCCGCGTGTATGTCTCGGAGCTTTGGTGGCGGGTCGGCCAGGAATCGTTTACCAACGGCAAGATCAAGTATGACCTGCCGGGGGGCGTTCGGGTCCTGGATCTTGCGGGAAACGTCCTCCTCCACTGGTGCAGCGCCGACCGGGAGGCCCCGGGGAACTTCGTTGCCCCCCACACCCTGTGCGTCGATTCGCGGGGCGATATTTACGTGGGCGAGGTCACCTGGACGTTTGGCGTGTCTCGCGGCGGCGTGCGCGAGGACGCCCATACCTTCCAGAAATTTGCCCGCAGTTGACGGGAGCGAAATCCGGTCCTACCGCAGCCTATGAACGAAACAAACCGTACCGATGTCAGGGTCCTCTTCGCCCTGACGATGCTCCATTTCACCGGCGATTTCTATGCCGCGTTCATCAGTCCGCTCTTGCCGGTCTTCGTCGAGCGGTTCGCCCTGTCGCTGACCGAAGTCGGGCTGATTGCCGGGGTGATGCGGATGCTTGCGTTCGTCGTCCAGCCGGCGGTGGGCTATTTCGCCGATCGTTACCGCTCCCGCGTTTTCATCATCGGCGGCCCTCTGCTGTCCATCGTTTTCATCGCCCTCGTCGGCTGGGCGCCCTCCTTTCCAGTCCTTCTGCTCTTCGTCTCGATAGGATCGATCGGCGCCGCGATGTTCCACCCCTCCATTGCCGGGATGATCGCCAATTACGCGGGGCGCCATATCGGGCTCTCCCTTTCGATCTTCAACATGGGCGGGACGCTCGCCTACGGTCTCGGGCCGCTCTTCATCGCCTACATTGTGGACCGCTGGACTCTTTCAGCCTCGCCGTGGACGGCGATCCCGGGGCTCGCCATGATGGTCCTGCTGTTCAAGATCGTACCCGCCCCTCTGGGGGAAGGGCTCCGGGGGGAGGGATTCTTCCATGCGATCAGGGATGCCTTCGGGGAGGTGTGGAAGCTGGTGATCCTGGTCTGGGTGGTGATGGTCATGCGCGCCTTCGTGACCCAGGCCTTCCTCGCCTTTGTCCCGATCCTGTACGCGCGGGAAGGTCATACACTGGTTTCCATCGGTTTTGTCATCTCCCTTTTCACCGTGGCCGGGGCGATCAGCGGCGTCGCCGCCGGCCATCTGTCCGACCGGATCGGCTACAAGCCTATTTACACGGTCGTCTTTTTCCTGGCCACCCCCTCTCTCCTGCTGATGCTCTTCCTCCAGGGCATCTGGGTGTATGCCGCCGCCGCGCTTTCGGGCTTTTTCATGTTTGCGACGCTGCCGCTGGGGCTCGTCATGGCGCAGAAACTGGCGCCCCGCGGCAAATCGATGGTATCAAGCCTGATGATGGGCCTCGCTGTGGGATTGGGTGGCATGATGACACCTCTCGTCGGGAGCCTCGCCGATCTTTTCTCCATCCAAACAGTCCTTGCGGGCGTGGCCCTGCTTCCCCTGCTCAGCATCGGGTTGGTCGTCTTTTTTCCGGAGAAGCGGCTCCGTGAGCAGCCTCTCGTCGGATAAAGAGGGCCGCGATAACGGAAGACACGGCATTCCCGTGACGGCAAAAGCGGAATGGTGCGATAAAAGCCTGGTTCATCCATTATTTTACGTACTTTTAAAGCGGCCTTTCTTTCTATCCTCGGCAGCGAAATAAATTTCATTGATCTAGTAGATTTTAAATGCAAAGGATGATAAAGAACTGCAAAATGTGAATGGCCGTTAAATAAGTTCTATCCTGTATCATCATGCTGGAGGGACATATGGGCTGGCTGACAGACACCCCGTTTCTTACAAGAGAGCGGGGTTTTTTGCAGATAAGAGGGGCATGGTGCGTGAAGCCCGATTGACGGATTCTGAGCCGTTTTATCCAGTCTGTATAAAACGACACTTCTGAAGGGAGCGATATAATATTCGCAATGATTGCAATGAGCTGCCTTGTAAGCACTGGAAGACTGGTCTGTATAAGACCAAGGG
>JAMDBG010000011.1 GCA_023487865.1 Deltaproteobacteria bacterium
ATGTCCATGAACATGTCGTAACCCTCTTTCTGGTACTCCCGGACAGGATCCTTCTGGCCGTATCCGCGAAGACCTATCCCCTCCTTGAGATGATCCATGGCCAGGAGGTTTTCCTTCCATTGTGTATCGATGGATTGAAGCATGATCACCTTCATCAGGTAATCCATCAAAGACTTCCCGAATTCCGCTTCCTTTTTTCTGAGATGTGCCTTGACTTCCGCGATGATCCTTTCCTCAAGGGCCTGCGGGTTGAGATCCCGTCCCGTTTCAGCGAGATTCAGCTTCAGGGTGAAATGTCTGAAGACCCTCTCGTCAAGCCCCTTGAGATCCCATTCTTCCGGATGGCTTTTCTCATCCACATACTCCGGAACGAGCCCCTCGACCATCTCTTCAACCATCTCTTCCACATCATCCCAGAGGGCCTCCCCCTTGAGGACCTTTTTGCGCTGTTCATAGATGACCTGCCTCTGGCGGTTCATGACGTCGTCATATTCCAGCAGGTGTTTGCGGATATCAAAATTCTGTCCCTCGACACGCTTCTGGGCATTCTCGATCGCTCTGGAAATCAGTCGATGCTCGATCGGTTGTCCCTCTTCCATGCCGATCCTGTCCATCACAGAGGCGATCCGCTCGGCGCCGAAAATCCTGAGGAGATCATCGTCCAGGGAAAGATAGAACCGCGACGATCCCATATCCCCCTGCCGTCCTGAACGGCCGCGAAGCTGGTTGTCGATGCGCCGGCTCTCATGCCTCTCCGTTCCGAGGATATGGAGACCACCCAGTTCGGCCACCCCCTCCCCCAACTTGATGTCCGTACCGCGGCCGGCCATGTTGGTCGAGATGGTCACCTGCCCGGGCTGACCGGCCTGGGCAATAATCTCCGCCTCCCTTTCATGATTTTTTGCATTCAACACATGGTGTTTGATTCCCGCCCGGGTAAGATATTTACTTAAAAGCTCCGATTTTTCGATGGAGATCGTCCCCACCAGAACGGGCCTTTTCGCTGCGTGCAACTCCTTGATCTCTTCGATGACCGCTGCGAACTTATCCTTTTCGGTCTTGTAGATCACATCTGAATAGTCCGTGCGGATCATCGGCATGTTGGTGGGAACGACCAAGACTTCAAGCTTGTATATCTTCCCGAATTCTTCCGCCTCGGTATCGGCCGTCCCTGTCATTCCCGCCAATTTGCTGTACATCCGGAAATAATTCTGGAAGGTGATCGAGGCCATCGTCTGATTTTCCGACTCGATCTTTACCCGCTCCTTGGCCTCGAGGGCCTGATGCAACCCGTCGCTGTACCGCCTCCCCGGCATCACCCGGCCGGTGAATTCATCGACGATGATGACCTTCCCCTCCTTGACGAGGTAATCCACATCCCGCCTGAACAGGGTATGAGCGCGCAGTGCCTGATTGACATGGTGGAGGAGATCCATATTTTTGGGTTCATAGAGATTCTGAACCTTGAGATAATCCTCGACACGCGCCACGCCCTCTTCCGTCAGGATGGAGGTGCGGCTCTTCTCATCGACCGTATAATCCTTATCCCTCCTCAGGTGGGGTATCACCTGGTTTACCCGTGCGTACTTGTCGGTCGATTCATCGGATGCACCGGAGATGATCAGAGGTGTCCTGGCTTCATCGATCAGGATGCTGTCCACTTCATCGACTATGGCATAGAAAAAGTCTCTCTGGACATAATCGTCCAGAGAGAACTTCATGTTGTCGCGCAGATAGTCGAATCCGAATTCGTTGTTCGTCCCGTAAGTGATGTCCGCGTGATAGGCTGTCCTCCGATCGACATCCTCCATCCCATGCACGATGACGCCGACGGTCATGCCCAGGAAATTGTAAATCGGCCCCATCCAGGCGGCATCTCTTCTGGCAAGATAGTCATTGACCGTCACCAGATGTACGCCCCTCCCCGCCAGGGCGTTCAGATAGAGAGGCATCGTCGCAGCCAGGGTCTTCCCCTCGCCGGTTTTCATCTCTGCGATCTTCCCCTCGTGGAGGACCAGTCCTCCGAGGACCTGGACGTCGAAAGGCCGCATCCCGACAGTCCGTCGTGCCGCTTCTCGGGCTACGGCAAACGCCTCGACAAGGATATCGTCCAGTTCGGCTCCCTCCTGTAGTTTTTCCTGAAAATAGGGAGTTTTCGCCTTAAGTTCTGCATCGCTGGCGGCCATCATAACCGGCTCAAGCGCATTGATCTCATCGAGGATCAAAGAGAGGCGTTTCAATTCTCTGTCGTTCTTACTGCCGACTATCTTTTTCAAAATGGCATGGAGCATAAAAACCCTTCAAAAAAAAACCGGTACATCGACCGGCGGATTCATCCCTGGTGGCTTCGTGAAAAGTCCCTCTGCTTTCACAGTGGGAAGTTCCTAATACGAGAGCATCAATTCAAATACTTCCGCGGATTGACGGGAACACCTTTGAGCAGGACGGCATAATGCAGGTGGGATCCTGTGCTGCGGCCTGTACTCCCAACATAACCGATCCGGTCGCCCCTTCTGACCGTCGCCCCGGGACGGACACTCGCTTTGGAAAGATGACCATAGAATGTGGCGACTCCGTATCCGTGATCGATCCGGACCATCTGCCCCACATCCTGTTGGTAGGACACTTCCGCAACTACACCGTCAGCAGGAGCCTGGATTACCCGTCCATACCGGGTAGCGATATCGATCCCTTTGTGAAATTCACGCTCATTTCCGAAAGGGGAGGTCCGTGACCCGAATTCAGAAGTCACCCAACCCATAACGGGCCATATGGAAGGAGTCGCTGCCAGAAGAGATTTCCTCTCCTTCAGGAAAGCCAAAAGGGCGGTAAAGCTCTGTTCCCGGAAGGAGGCCTCCTCCATGAGGCGATCCACTTGCCTGCCGACACCAGCGATCACGGTCTTGTCATCGTTCTCCATCTGGGAACGCAGGCGTTTCTCCTCACTCACCGGCCCGCCGATCCCGAGGAGTTGCTCCCTGTCGCGACGGGATTCAAGATTCGCCATGATTCTGATCTTTTTATCGAACTGCTTGAGGTCCTCCATCTTGGAGGCAAACTGATCAACCTTTGAAACAAGCCCTTCAATCTGCCTCTTTTGTTCCGCTGTCTGCTGCTTCAGGCGCTTCAATTCGGCATGTTCCCTGCGGATATGAATGTAATCATAGGAGAAATACATCACTATGAGGATAAGACCCATCATGAAAATGGATACACCCTTGACCAGTGTACCGGACAGGCTCATTTTCTTTGCCGAGCTGTGTTTCTTCGGTAAAATCAGGAGGGTATAGAAATTCTTCGGCATGAACTCCCCTTTCTCATATCCTCGCCCGAGTTGTTCGGTTAACTAGAGTTACGACAAATACCATAATCTTTTCAAAAGTCAAGCACCCTTTTTCACCGGCGAAATTTGTCTTGACTTTGAAGCGCCGGTTAAGCTAAGGAGCTCAAGCACATAGAATCGCTTAGTCAGTGGGCATCAGAAAGGAGCTTTCATGTCAAAATATGAATCAAAATCCATAAGAAACCTGGCTATCATCGGTCACGGAGGAACGGGCAAGACCACCCTGTGCGAATCCTTTCTCTATGTCGCCGGTAAAACCGAACGGCCCGGCCGGGTTGACGAGGGAACCTCCTCCATGGACTACGAGCCGGAGGAGCAGAAGCGACATGTTTCGATCAGCGCAGCCACAAATTATATTGATTGGGATAAGCACCGGATCAACATCATCGACACACCGGGTGATTCCAATTTTGCCTTTGATACGAAAAGTTGTCTCCACATCGTCGACGGGGCGGTCGTTCTGGTCGACGCCGTCGGAGGTGTGGAGTTTCAGACGGAAAAGGTCTGGGAGTACGCCGACGAATTCAAGCTTCCCCGCATCCTCTTCATCAGCCGGATGGATCGGGAGCGGGCCGACTTCACCACAGTCGTGGAAAGCATAAGGACTCGCCTGGGAAGGAAAGTCACGATCGCCTCTCTTCCCATTGGCGCCGAAAGTGCGTTTTCCGGGGTGGTGGATCTGATCACCATGAAGGCCCTCATTTTTGATGGAGAAAAAAGGGCGACAAAGGCAGTGGATGTGCCTGGTGACATGGCCGGAGAGGTCAAGAAGTACCGGGACATCCTCATCGAAGACATCGCAGAGACGGACGATGAGATGATGAACAAATATCTCGAGGGCGGTGAACTCAGCCCCGAAGATCTCAAAGCAGGTCTCCGAAAAGGGATCGTTTCCGGATCCATCACCCCCGTCATCTGCGGGTCCGCCCTGAATCACATCGGCATCACGTCCCTGCTCGATACGATCATTCAGTTTTTTCCCTCCCCCGTCGATCGCGGCCCGATCACCGGAAAGAAACCCGGCACCGGAGAAGAAGAAATCCGGCGTCCGGAGGAATCGGCGCCCTTTTCAGCCCTTGTTTTCAAGACCATCGCGGATCCCTACGCCGGTCGGCTCACCCTCTTCCGCGTCTATTCCGGTACACTCAGTTCCGATTCCAGCGTCTTCAATGCCTCGCGGAAAGTCACCGAGCGGATCGGAAACGTCTTTTTCCTCGAAGGGAAAATCCAGAAACCGGCAGCCCAACTCATCCCGGGCGACATTGCGGCGATCGCAAAGCTGAAGGAAACCGCCACGGGCGACACACTCTGCGCAGAGAAAACCGCGATCATCTACCCCAGGGTCGAACCGCCCCGCGCGATCATCTCCTTTGCAGTTGAACCCAAGACACGCGGTGATGAGGACAAGCTCGTCTCCTCTATTCATCGCCTGACCGATGAGGACCCCACCCTCACCTTCCACCGGGATGACCAGACAAGGGAGATGATCCTCTCCGGTCTCGGCCAAGTCCATATTGAAGTGATCGTCGAAAAGATGAAACGGAAATTCGGACTTGAAGTGAACCTGAAGACCCCGAAAGTTCCTTACAAGGAGACGATCAAGGGAAAGACGACCATTCAGGGTCGATACAAGAAACAGTCCGGCGGGCGGGGTCAGTTCGGCGACACGTGGCTGGAGATCGAACCACTCCCCAGGGGCGGCGGCTTCGAATTCGTTGATCGGATCGTGGGTGGCGTGGTTCCTCACCAATACCGACCGGCCGTGGAAAAGGGTATTGTAGAGGCCATGGCAGAGGGCGTCCTTGCCGGCTATCCCGTGGTGGATCTTCGCGTATCGCTTGTCGACGGATCATACCATACGGTCGATTCCTCCGAAATGGCTTTTAAGATTGCCGGATCCCTCGGTTTCAAAAAGGGCGTTCTTGAATGCCAGCCTACCCTTCTCGAACCGATCGTCAACATCATGATCGAGATCCCCGACGAGTACATGGGTGATGTCATCGGTGATCTGAACAGCCGCCGCGGGAAGGTTCTGGGAATGGACACGCTGGGTAACCACCAGATCATCAAGGGTCAAGTTCCTCTGGCCGAGATTCTCAAATACGCCCCCGACCTTCGTTCGATGACAAGCGGACGCGGCACGTTCACCTACGAACACTCCCATTATGAGGAGATCCCCGCTTACATTGCGGAGAAGATCATCGCCGAATCCAAGAAGGAAGAGGCCTGAGATGGGCTTTAGGGCCGTCGTCATCACCGTGAGCGACCGGGGGGCCCGCGGGGAGCGTATGGACGGAAGCGGTCCGGAGATCGCCGGAATGCTTCTGGCAATGGGAATGGAGATCGTCGGTCGCCAGATCATCCCCGATGAAAAAGAGTTGATCCACCAGGCTCTTATCGACTGGAGTGATGGAGGGAAAACCGATCTGATCCTGACGACGGGCGGTACCGGCATGAGCCCCAGGGATGTCACACCGGATGCCACACGGGAGGTGGTTGACAGAGAGGTCCCGGGAATGGCGGAGGCAATGCGTCACCAAAGCCTGACCGTCACTCCCCACGCGATGCTCTCCCGCGCCATGGCCGGCATCCGGGGCCGGACCCTGATCATCAACCTACCGGGAAGTCCGAAAGGGGCGCGCGAAAATCTCAACGTCATCCTGCCCGCGCTTGTGCACGCCATCGAAAAGATAAAGGGCGACGAGAAGGAATGCGCGTCCTGAGGCGCACCGGTATCCAGGAAAACGCAATGAGCAATGATAAGGTTATCCTTTCGGTAGCGACGACCGGCAGTTGGCCTTCCAAGGCGCAACACCCTGATTTGCCCACCACACCCGAGGAGATTGCCCGGGCCGCAGTGGAGTGCTGGTGCGAAGGGGCGGCCATCGTCCACGTCCACGTCCGGGATGCCGAGGGAAAGATGTCTTGCGATCTGGCGCGATTCCGGCGGGTCAAGGAGCTGATCCGCGCCCAGGGTTGCGATATTCTCATCAACTTCAGCACCAGCGGCGGGGCCGGCCGTGTGGGTGAAGAGGAGCGCTTCAACAGCCTGGCTGCCGGGCCTGAGCTGGGATCGCTGGATGCCGGCTCCATGAACTTCAACGAGCGCGTCTTTCTGAATCCACCGGATTTTCTGGAGGAACTGGCCAGACGCATGCTGGCCAGCGACGTCAAACCGGAGATTGAAGTCTTCGACAGCGGTATGATCGGCAATGCCTTGGCGCTTGCGGAGAAGGGGCTGATCAAGCCGCCTCTCTGGTGGACGTTCGTTCTCGGGGTGCGGGGGGGGGCGCCGGCCACAGCACGTTCGCTGGTACACCTGGCAGACAGCCTGCCCCCAGGCTCTCTATGGTCGGTCTGCGCCGTGGGGTCGCGCCAGCTGCCCATGAACATTCTGGCGATAGCCATGGGCGGCCATGCCCGGACCGGGCTGGAAGACAATCTGTACTACAGTCGGGGGAAACTGGCCCAAAGCAACGCTCAGATGGTGGCCCGCCTGACCCGTATCGCCCGCGAGTCCGGCCGGGAACCGGCCACCCCTGCAGAGGTCAAAGCGATGCTTGGATTGACAGGCACAGGGCGCTAATCAACCATCATGATGGAAATTCGCAATGTAACCATCGTCGGGGCGGGAACCATGGGCCATTCGCTGGCCCAAGTCTTTGCCCAGGAAGGCTACAGCGTCTGGCTCACGGATATCCGGGAGGAAGTCTTGGCCCAGGCCAGAAAACTGATCCTCTCCAACCTCCAGACCCTGGTGGAGACGGGATTGCTGGACAGGGGACAGCAGGACCAGGCATTGCATAGGATTGTAACGACGACGAAGATTGAAGATGCGGCAGGGAACGCGGATTTCGTCATTGAAGCGATCAGCGAAGATGAGAAGGCCAAGAAAGAACTGTTTGGCAAGTTGGATAAGATCTGCCCCCCGGAAACCATCCTGGCCAGCAACACGTCCTATTTAAATATCTTTCAATTTGTTGAAACCGGCCGACCGGATAAAGTTCTCATCACCCACTGGTTCGCACCTCCCCACATCGTTCCGCTGGTGGAGATCGTGCGTGGTCCTGAGACCTCCCAGGAGACGGTTGACCTGGTAAGGGCGCTACTGATTCATGTGGGGAAGAAACCGCTCGTGATTTCCAAATTCCTGCCGGGATTCATCGCCAACCGGCTTCAGAGTGCCCTGAACAACGAGATGCTCCATCTTCTTGATCATGGGTATGCCACACCAGAAGACATCGATACGGCGACCAAAACCAGTTTTGGTTTGCGAATCCCCATCCTGGGACTGGTGAAACGGATGGATTACGCCGGATTGGACCTGACCCAGAAAATCCTCAGTAATGCGCTGTATGAACCGCCCCCCCGGCGAACCCGATCAAAGACCGTTGATGAACACGTTTCTCTGGGAAAGCTCGGGGTCAAAACCGGCGGCGGATATTATGACTACGCGGGCCGTTCCACCGAAGAGATTTTGAAGGAACGGGATGTGAAGCTCATCAAGCTCAGAGAGCTCCTCAAGGAGATGGGAGAGCTGTAAAGGTAGGATTCCATGCTGATTAATCCATGGGCTTTCTTTAAAAGTCAATGACCCCCTCCACAGGGCGGGGTATTCAAGTTTCAGGTTTTCATAAAAGAGACCAGCCGCTAGGGAAAGGATGTGAGACATTGGGGCAAGAATGGAGATTGATGCAGGGTAATCAAGCGATTTCGGCAGCCGCCATTTATGCCGGGGCAAGATTTTTTGCCGGTTATCCGATCACACCGTCTTCGGAAATCGCGGAAGAATGTTCCAAGGTCATGCTGAAGATCGGCGGCGTTTATATGCAGATGGAGGATGAAATAGCCAGTATTGCAGCGGTGATCGGGGCCTCGCTGGCCGGGGCCAAGGCATTCACTGCGACAAGCGGCCCCGGTTTTTCGCTGATGCAGGAGAATTTGGGGCTTGCCGTCATGGGAGAAGTCCCCTGCGTGGTGATCGATGTTCAGCGGCGCGGACCCAGTACCGGCCTGTCGACCAAACCGGCGCAGGGCGATATTATGCAGCTCAGATGGGGCCGGCACGGCGACCAGTCGGTGATCGCCCTCTGCCCCGCTACAGTGAGCGAGTGTTTCTTGATGACCGTCAAGGCTTTTAATTTTGCGGAAAAATTTCGCGTCCCTGTGATCATGGCGCCCGATGAGATTGTCGGGCATATGCGCGAAAATTTTTATCTCCCCGAACCGGGCGAGGTGCCGGTGATCGACCGGAAAAAACCCTCCGGACCTCCGGAAAATTACCTGCCGTTTGCGGCCGACCCAGACGGTGTGGCACCTCTTGCATCTTACGGTAGTGATTACGTATTCCACGTGTCGAGTTCCATGCACGGTCCGGACGGATGCAGCAACAACGATCCAGCCAATGCCGCCTGGCGGGTCGCCCAGCTGCATCGCAAGATCGAGATGCACCGGGACGAGATCGTCATCACCAAAACCTTCTCCACTGAGGATGCGGAGGTGTTGCTGATCGCCTTCGGGGCGACGACGCGCGCCAGTCGCGCCGCGGCGTTGGAGCTCCGAAAGCGGGGGACCAAAGCCGGCGTTTTGCAGTTGATCACCCTGTGGCCGTTTGCCGATAAGGAAGTGGCATCCTTGGGCAGCCGGGCAAAAACGGTCGTCGTACCGGAGATGAATTATGACGGTCAGGTTGCCGGTGAGGTTCAGAAGGTGCTGGGAAGCGGGGCCGATATCCGCAGGGTCAACAGCTACAATGGAGAAATCATTACTCCGCAGGACATTCTAAAAGCGATCCGCTGAGTGATGACGGTTTAACGAAACGCGCCGTTGCGCTGCCACGGTTCGACCCTCCTCTCGACAGACCCGGAGATTTCCTCTATCCGTCATGGAGAGACGGTCGAACCGCTCGCACCTTGACGCCTCCGGCCCGTTGTCAAGCGGCTTCTTATCGTCGCTGTTTGTTTTTGTATGGCTGTCTCAAAATAACTGTAAAACCATCTGGGGGGAAACGGTCGTGTCACACGCAACAGGCATAAAATATCTCAAGGACGGGGTCTTACCGCACATGTGGTGTTCCGGTTGCGGAATCGGCGTCATGCTGGGGGCCCTCCTGCGGGCCTTCGAGGAACTGGATTACCGGAACACCGATACCGTTGTCGTGACGGGGATCGGCTGTACGGGAAAGGCCGATGATTACCTGAAGACCAATGCCCTGCACACGACACATGGACGGGCTTTGCCGTATGCCACGGGCATCAAGGCTTTCAATCCGAAACTGCACGTGATTGTTATAATGGGTGACGGCGACAGTGTCACCATTGGCGGGAATCATTTTATTCATGCGGCCCGCCGGAATATCGACCTGACGGCCATTGTCATC
>JAMDBG010000036.1 GCA_023487865.1 Deltaproteobacteria bacterium
CTATGGAAGGCCGGGTGATCGGCTCGGCGGGGATCGGCATTGATGTCACGGAACATCGCAAGTTGGAGGAGGACCTTCGCCGTGCGGAAAAGATGGAAGCCCTGGGGCAACTGGCCGGCGGTGTGGCCCATGATCTGAACAATGTTCTGGGGGTCCTGGTCGGCTATTCGGAACTGCTTGCGGAAAAGATCCCGGAGGGGAATCCCTTAAGGAAGTATGCGGCGAACATTCTGAACTCCAGCGAGAAGGGGGCCTCGATCATCCAGGACCTGCTCACGCTGGCCAGACGGGGTGTATCCGTGTCGGTTGTGGTCAACATCAACAGTATCGTTTCCGATTTTCTCGGGAGTCCGGTGTTCGAGAAGATGAAAGACTATCACCCGCATGCGACCTTCAGGACGGAGCTCGATAAGGAACTGTTTCCCATCAAAGGATCGCCCATCCATCTGGAAAAAACGGTGATGAACCTGATTTCCAATGCGGCGGAGGCGATTACCGGAGAGGGAGAAGTGGTAATCCGCACGGAGAACCGCTATGTCGACAAATCCCTTCGGGGCTATGATCATGTTTGCCAAGGGGAATACGCGGTTCTGACGGTTTCGGACAGCGGCAGCGGCATCGCCGCGGCGGATCTCGACAAGATATTCGAGCCTTTCTATACGAAGAAAATCATGGGGAGGAGCGGCACCGGCCTGGGTTTGGCGGTGGTCTGGGGGACGGTAAAGGATCATAACGGCTATATCGACGTTCAGAGCGAGAAAGGAAAGGGAAGTACGTTTACACTCTTTTTCCCGGTGACGCGGGAAAAGCTGGCTGAAGAACTGAAGAAGATACCCCTTGATCAATACCGGGGGCGGGGGGAGTCGATTCTGGTTGTGGATGATGTGGTTGAGCAAAGGGAGATGGCCGCCGGTATGCTCGCGAACCTCGGGTACGATGTGGCAGTGGTTCCCAGCGGTGAAGAGGCGGTGGAATACCTGAAGACCCATAAGGTGGATCTGCTGGTGCTGGACATGATCATGGAGCCCGGGATGGACGGTCTGGAGACTTACCGGAGAGCCCTTACTATCGCTCCCGGGCAGAAGGCCATCATTGTGAGCGGTTATTCGGAGACGGACCGGGTGAAGACGGCTCAGAGGCTGGGGGCCGGGGCCTATGTCCGGAAGCCCTATGTGCTGGAAAAGATCGGTCTGGCCATCCGGCATGAGCTGAACCGTTAACCTGCCGTATTTGAATGCCTGCGTCTTCCCCACAGTTGCCGCGCAGCACCGGGATGGGCGCTGTCCCGGAGAGGGACCCCGCATCCATTATTCGGACGAGAAGGCAGCTTCGCGCGCGATCCCGGAGGATCCTGGCCTCCGGGGCGGGAAGCGGCCCGTGAGGGGAGGGGAATGACTTTCGACATCGTATTTGCGCTGCTCAACGGGATCAACCTCAGCATCATCATCATGAACATCCCGCCGGTGCTGAGCGAACTGATGGATCTCTACGGTGTCTCGTACACACGGATATCCGTTCTGATGAGCGCCCTGCTCTGGATGCACGCGGCGATGCAGCTTCCGGCGGGGATGATCGTCGATCGGCTGGGAATCCGCCGCACCCAGTTCCTGAGCCTCGTCTGCCTGGCCGTCGGAAACGCCATACCGGCAATCAGTCCTGATCTGGCCTGGGGCATCGGCGGGCGGATGATTGCCGGTCTGGGAACCGGCCTGGGATGGCTGGCCACCCTGAAGATGCTGGCGATCTGGGCGCCGGGCGGAAGGGCCGGGGCCTTTCAGGCCTTCTTCGCCGGCATCTTTTCGCTCGGCAGCATCCTGGCCTATCTGCTGCTTCCCCTCATCATCCGGGCCGGCTGGCGCTGGGTATTCCTGATCCCCGCGTTTATCTGCCTGCTGATGCTGGCGCTCGTTCCGGCGCTTCGACCCACACCCGCCTTTCCGGCCAACCCGTCCCTGTCGCTTCGCCGCATTGCGGGGATCCCCTCGCCATGGGTCCTCGGCATCTACCATGCCTTATCGTACGGATCGATGCTCAGTCTCGGCAACTGGGTTCCGTCTCTCCTGGCCGAGGTATCGCTCCGGCAGACCGCGACGCAGCTCGCCTGGGGCGGAGCGCTTGTCATGCTGGTCAGCGGTCTCGCCCGGCTCTCCGGAGGGTTCGTCATCCTGCGGATCTCCCCGCTGACCGTTTTACACGGGTCCCTCCTGATGCTGTGCATCCTCTTCGCGGGAATGGCGGCCATCCGCGAGCCCGGAGTGGTTCTGGGTCTGGCGCTCCTGGCGGCATGGTTCGGCTCGATCAACTTCGGCGCCCTCTTTCAACTGGCCTCCCGCTCGGCGGCGGCCGATTCCCTGGGCACCATGCTCGGATTCGTCAATCTCCTCGGGAATCTGGGGGCGGTTGCCTTCACGCTGCTGTTCGGATGGTCGAAGGACACGCTCGGCTCCTTCACGTGGGGCTTCGCGATCCTCTCGCCCCTTGCCGCACTGACGCTGGTGGTGGGATGGCGGATTTTTAAAAACGGGCGACCCATCGCACACGGCGGCGCCGGGCGGTGCATACGATAAAGGAGTTACGTCGAAAGACCGGCAAAGATTTGGGTGACCAGCATCTTTGTCCTTTCGATGATCTTCTCGAAATAGAGGCTGTTGCGCCGGACATAGTAGCACATGTCCATCCCGGAGAATTTCCTGCCGCTGTCCTTGATGAACGCCTTGAATTTTTCGGGAGAATTGAAACGGCGGAAGAAAAGTTCGCCCCAATTGCTGCAGTACAGGACGCTGAAGTCATTCATGTCTTTGAGGTGACTCGGACTTTCAAAGCTGACGATCACGAGCATCTTGGTCACCTTTTCCGGTTCAAGGAAATTCTTGAAATCGATTCCCGTAATGTCAAAGGAACCGAATATCTCCTTGATCCGTTTCGCCAGATTATGGATCTCCTGGAGGGTCACCGGTGTGGGATTCGGCGCCATGCGCACATCCAGGGCGTGAAAGAGATCATTCCAGACCAGATAGGCGATACAATAGGTGATGTCGGAAGAGGCGGTGACGGGTTTCGGGGAATCTCCTGACGCAAGAACCTGCCATCCCCCCGGTTTGCTGCTGAAGGTGAGGCCCGGAAGGTTCAGGTTGGCGCTTGGCGTGCGGATCACCGGGATCTTGTCCTGTTTCTTCTCCAGACAAACCGCCAGCTTTCGGCCGATGATGGTCATGTCGCGGCGAGTCAGTCGGCTGGCTGTCTCTTTCTGTTTGGGTGTGATCTCGTTATAGATCAGCTTCAGCAAACGCAGTATGTTCTCCCCGAAATCGAGCTGTTCCGACAGGGGCCAGGCCGCGAAGTCGTTCAGGTGATGGATTTCCGCCTTCTCCAAGGGATAGGTTTGGAAGATCTCCCGGCCGATACTCTCCCTGATCGTTTCTTTTTTTGAATAAAATTTGATCTCGTGGCGCAGGTAATAGCATTTTTGGACAAAGGCAAAAGTCTCGAAGTCGGTGCCCCGTTTGTATTCCAGGATGGCTTTCCAGGTGAAGACGCTCGGATCGTAAAATACGGGATTCTTCTGCTGATTCAGGATCAGGTTGCGGAAACGGTGGCAGAGAAGCTCCTCGCGGGGGGCGCCCAGGAGCATCTCCAGCAGAAGCATCTTGATCACCGATTTCAGGGGGTGGGTCAGCGCCTTGTTGAATTGCCAAAGCGCCGCACCGAAATATTCGTCCCTGTCGATCGTCGGCAGGGGGCCCATGTCGATGCAATCGTAATCACCAAAGATGTCTTTTGCATATTGGGCGGCAAACTCCTCATAATCTGTATCGACGCCGGGATCGAAGCAGATCCACCACAGGGGTATCTTGCCGCTGATCAGGATGGATGTCCGGTAAAACTCCTCCTTCAGGACATTGTGCTGCGCGCTTCCCGAACTCTCGTCATCCAGGCTGCCGAAGTTGCCCCTCCGGATGTCGTCGATGTCGCAGATGAAGAAATAGACGGGCATCTTCAGATTGGAATCCATCCAGTCCTTGATAAGATTGACCTTCTGGGAAAGGCGCGTCCTGGCCCCGTCGTCAAAGTTGTTCTTGTCGATGCAGATCCAGATATCGCAATCCGATGAGGGGGTCTGGCCGATCGTGCCGACGCTTCCGATCGTATAAATCCCCTGGATGATGGAAGCCTCCGCTGACGATGTCATCAGGGGGGCCTGCTTCCTGATGTTGAATCGTTTCTTGAAGGTGGATTCCCGGGCGAGGAGCGCCGGATCCGTTGCGGCGCCGAAGACCGTGACGGGTTTTTCCAGACCGTCCATGTAACCGGGAACGGCGCGGTCGTTCACACTGAGCATCCAGGGGAGCAGGTAAAGAATCGCTGCGCTGTCTCGGGGGGCCAGTTCGGAAAAGATGCGCTTCCGATATTCATTATAGGCCAGATAGATCTTCTTGTTATGGGCGAAGGTGTTCAGCAGCATGGGGACCTTTTCGGTTCGATATTTTCAGTCGGGTACGGATTTTACACGGCTATGACGATAGATAGAACGGCCCTGCATGTCAACCATTTTCTGCCGCATATCGTGCCGCAGGAGATTTTGTCGCCACGTGCCGCGGCCCGACGGGCGGCGATTCGGACATAACGGGCATTGCGGTCCATTTTGAAAACGGACGGGTGAAGCCGGCAGGAAGAGGGGATAGTTACATGAAGCCCAGGGCCTTCGGCAGCCAGATGGCCAGTTCCGGGAAGAGGATGATCAGGAGCAGTCCGGCGAACATGGACAGGAGCAGCCACGCGTCCCAGCGCACGGTGGATTCGATGGGGCAGCCGGCGAGCCGGCAGCTGACCATGAGATTGACCGCCATGGGCGGCGTAAACTGCCCCAGGGCGATGTTGTAGGTCATCAGAACGCCGAACCAGACCAGGTCCCAGGAGAAGCGCTCCGCGACCGGAACAAAGAGGGGAAGAAAGATCAGGAAGATGGAGATGCCGTCCAGGAACATCCCCACCACCACGAGGAACAGCATCAGGGTGATCATGACGCCCATCTCGCCGCCGCCGAAGGAGACGAGGGCCCCGGCGATCGGATCCACGATACCCATCGTGCTGGAGGCCCAGGCAAAGACGCTGGCCAGACCCACGACGATCAGGATGACGGCGGAGGTCTCCGCGGATTCCACCAGCAATTCAAAGAGATCCCGCAGCCTAAGTCTGCGGTAGACCACGAAGCCGACAAACAGACCGTAGAATACGGCCATCACGGCGGCCTCGGTCGGCGTGAACCAGCCCGTGCGCATGCCTCCCAGGATGAGGACGGGCGCCATCAGCGCCCAGAAGGCCTCTTTGAAGGACTGCCAGAACTCCGGTTTCGGCTCTTTGCCCCGGGCGCTCCCGAAATCGTGGTACAGGCTGAGCAGGAGCGCCGGAATGACCAGCGCGATGCAGGCGATGACGCCCGGAACGATACCGGCGACGAACAGCGCCGGAACCGTGGCCGAGGGCACCAGCACACTATAGATGATGAAGGCGACGGAGGGAGGAATCAGGATATCGGTGGAGCCTGCCGCCGCGGTGACGCTTGCCGCAAAGCCCGGCGCATAGCCCGCCCGCATCATGGCGCCGAGCATGACCCCTCCCACGGCCGCCGTGCAGGCCGGTCCCGAGCCGGAGATGCCGCCGATGACCATGGCGACCAGAATCGTGATGACGGCGAGCGATCCGCGCCCCTGGCCGATAATGGACGCGGCAAAACGGAGCAGCCGCGCGGCGACGCCCGAGCGGTCAAAGATGGCGCCGGCCAGCACGAACATGGGGATCGCCAGAAGCGGGTATTTCGCGATGCCGGTATAAACGCTCGTGGGCACCGCCATGATGCCGAGGCCCGTGACGGCGATGACCAGAGCGCCGGACAGGCCGAGCGAGGCGGCAATCGGCACGCCGCACACGAGCAGGAGGAAGAAACAGCCGAAAAGAAGAACGGCAGGATGCATCAGTCTTGGCCCCTCCGGATGCGGATGAACAGGCCGACGGCGCGGCCCATGATCGCCAGCGAGAGAACCGGCAGCCAGACGGTATAGATCCAGGTGGGAATGCCGAGCCCGGGCGAGGTGACCTCGTAGCGGTATTCATCATAGGCCATCGCCGCGCCCAGGACGGCCAGCAGGGCGAACGTGACGGCCACCGCTGCGGTCGCCGCAAGACGGATCCAACGGCGGCGGTGCGGCGAAAGCCGATCGACGAAATAGGCGATGTTCAGGTGGCCGTTTTTCGCCATCACGCTCGAGGCGCCGAACAGTGTCATGAGCACCATGAGGAAAATGGAGAATTCCTCCGTGAAGGCAAAGGAGAAATCCGTCGCATACCTCACGACGACGTTCGCGAACGTCAGCAGCGCCAGAAATGCAATGGCCACGCCTGCGAGCGTCTCTTCAATCTTCAGGGGGACCCTGGTCTTGGGCCTGCCGGTTTCCGGGGCAGGATTGCCCGTCTCGGCCATACCTGTGCTCCAAGGTGAAGTCATCCCGTTTTCGTCTGCCGCCGCAACGGGTGTCCCGCAACAAGAGCGGCGCGCATCGCCCCGGATGGTTTCCACGGGCCGATGTGCGCCGCTTCGATCCTCACGGCTCGAACGATCCCGCAGAGCCTACTTCCGCTTCGCGATAGACTGTTCCGCTTTCTTGACGAGTTCCGGACCGATCGTTTTGGCCCACTTGTCATAGACTTTCTGTGTTGCCTTCTTGAAGGCCTGTTTGTCGGCATCCGTCAGTCTCACGACATTGACGCCCTTGGCGGCCACCTCTTTGATCGTCGAATCATCCGGTGCGACCAGGCCTTTTCTTGCCATGGCGATTTCTTCCTTACCCGCCTGCTCGGCGGCTTCCCGGACCGCTTTCTGGTCTGCGGGCGTCCAGCTCTTCCAGACCGTCTGGTTAACGACGAAAATCAGCGGATCCGCCACGTAGCCCCAGACGGTGAGGTGCTTCTGATTCGCAGCCGTGTCCAGCTTGGCCCCGGTGAAGATGCCGAACGGGTTTTCCTGGCCGTCGACGGCCCCGCTCGCCAGGGCGGGCACCGCATCGGCCCAGCTCATCTGGGTCGGATTCGCGCCGAGGGCGGTGAAGATCTCCAGGTAGAGCGGGGAACCGACGACGCGGAGCTTGAGTCCCTTCAAATCGTTCGGTGCGCGGACGGGCCGCTTGGAGTTGCTGAGTTCCCGAAATCCGTTTTCTCCCCAGGCCAGCGGCACCACATCCTTGCCGGCCAGGATCTTGAAGATCTCCTTGCCCACTTCACCCTGGGTCAGGGCATCGATGGCCTTATAGTCCGGCATGAGAAAGGGCAGGGAAAAGAGGTTCAGTTCCTTTATCGGGGGCGACCAGTTGATGGTGGAGCCGACCGCCACGTCGATGGCCCCCTGGCGCAGGGCGGTGAATTCCTTGGTCTGATCGCCGCCGACCAGGCTCGCGCCGGGATACATCTTGATGTTGATGCGGCCGCCGGTCTTTTCCCTCACCAGATCGGCCCAGCGCTCCGCGCCGGCGCCCCAGGGAAAGGCCTTCCCGACAACCGTGGAAAGCTTGTATTCCGCTTTGTATTCGGCGGCGCTGCCCTGGGAAACAAATAGAACCGCCAGGGAGAGAATCGCCGCAAAAACAAACGCACATCCCACATACCGGAATCCCGCTCTACTCATACAGCCTCCTTTTCTGACGAAAATGAAATTGACATCGGGTCCAATGATGATTTTTAAACGTACTGCGTATTATGAAAGCTTTTGTGCCTTGTCAAGTTTTTCCTGAAAAAGGAGGGAATCAAAAGCGGCAGCGGAGACATCCGGGAAATCCGGATCGCCGTGACGATCCTTTTCGCGGCAGCTCCCTGTCCGCATCGCGACGGGGCGCGTCAACGTGGTATCGACGGGACGGCACTGCCGCTTCCAGGCGTCAGGGGTGTATTCCGGGTCCCGGGGCAGGCGGAAGCGACCTATTCGTTCCCTGATCCGTCACCTTTTTCTGCCGGTATTGCACATAGGCGTCACGGATCGCCACGTAGGGATCAATCGCCGCCTCTTTGAGAGACTCATAATCGCCTATCGACAGGGAGGTGTTGTTCACCTCTTCGTATGCTCTGACCCCCAGCGAAACATCCCAGGGTGCAAGGTAATAGAGCGGATGCAAAAATATATCACCGGTCAGCCCCACGGTATCTCTCGGGCTCGAAGGCCCCAATATCGGCCAGTTGATGTAGAATCCCTGTCCCAGTCCGAAAACACCCAGGGTTTGCCCAAAGTCCTCGTCCTGTTTCAGGAGATTGATCTCCGGAATGGAGGCAATGTCAAAAAGCCCCCCGATTCCCCAAAGCGTATTGATCGCGAACCGACCCAGTTCCGAGGCGGCCCCCCGGAAGTTTGCCTGGAGGAGGCAATTGACGAAACGGATCGGGAAGGTGATATTCGCAAAAAAATTGCGGACACCCACCCGGGCCTCTTCGGGAACAACCGTGCGATATCCCCTGGCCACGGGCTTGAGCACCCAGAAGTACAGCTTGTCGTTGAAATGGTACATGGCCCGGTTGAAGGGCTCCAGGGGATCGGCAATCCCTTCCTTCGTCTCCTCGTCTTTCTCCTCGACGTAATCGAGAAACCCCGGGTCGGCGCTGCTGCCGGCGGAGGATTTTATGGCGATTTCCGCGGATCCTGCGGGCTCCGGCGGAGGTGTCAGGGCTGCTTTTTCTTCCTTGACTTCCGGCTTCATGTCAGCGGAGCTTTCGCCTCCGGCTTTCGCCGCTGTTTCGGGAGATTGCGGGGAAAGCCGCTCCGGGCCGGAGGCGGCCGTGTCCGGCCCGGACGAGGGGGGGACAGAGGACGGCGCCGGGGAAGGGAGTGCCTGAGGTCCGTGGGTGCATCCCAGGGCGAGAACAGTGAAGAGGAAAAGAGCGGCTATGAGCCATTTCATCGCACGGACCATCTGCGCCTGCCTTTGCGGAAGTCTATTGCTCTTTCACTTTTTTTCGCAGGGTTTCGAGCAACTGTTCCGGCGTATCCTTTACCAGGATGTCGTTGAACTGGGTGCGATAGTTCTGGATAAGACTCACATTTTCAATGATGACATCATACACTTTCCACACACCGTCCTTCATGATCACCCGGTAGGAGATGGGGATGGACTTGGAGGAGGTGACAACTCTCGTAGGCACTTCGCTCTGGTTTGCCGAAAGCATGCTTTCTTTGTCATAAACAATTTTCTCGTCGGTGTAGGAAAGGATTTTGTCGACGTAGGCCTTTTCCAGCACCTGACGGAAAAGCTGCACAAACTCCTGGCGCTGGGGGACGCTGAGCTTATTCCAGTTCCGCGCCAGGGTGCGCCGCGAAAGTTCGACATCATCGAACATGCGGTCGTAGATGATCCGAAGCTTTTCCTTTTTTGTCTGTTTGGCCGACTCGGCTTTGAGTGCCGGATCCCGCAGGACGTCGAGCACTTTGTTGACATTGGCCTGGACCGTATCCTGCGGCGCCCCGGCATGTGCGGGTTGAGATAAGATAAGAAAGACGGCAAGCGCTGCGCCGACAAGTTGTCTTTTCATGAACGACCTCCATAAAGTGTGCACATCTTCTATTTTTTCTTCACCTCTCCAAAGGCATACTTGCCTATGAGATCGGCGATGTCAACAGCCGGTTGCGTCTCGGTAATGATTGCACCGGGGGCGAGGGGTGCG
>JAMDBG010000100.1 GCA_023487865.1 Deltaproteobacteria bacterium
ATGGCGATGGCGTCCACCACGGCGTGATTCTTTTTCCCGGGCGGTGTGACCACCGCACGCCTCTTGCCCAAGCCGGTGCGTTCCCCTTCCTATGACGGGTCTCTTCGATCCGCAGGCGCAGTTGTGTCTCTGCTGAACTCGGATTTATCGCAGGGTTCCGGATTACTTGGGAATGGGCGGCGCGGAGGGCGGCGACGCGGTTCATTTACAGTGGGCCTCGTTTATGGGCGTGTACTTCGAGGGCGGACCGGATGATCCGGTCGATCAGGCCCGCCGGGGTGATCCCGCAGGCCGCCGCCTGGTGGAACAGGACGGTGGAAGGCGTCATCCCCGGGAGCGTGTTGGGCTCAAGGACCGCGACCCGCCCGTCCTCTCTCATAAACATGTCGATCCGGGCATATCCCTTCAGGTTGAGGGCGCGAAAGGTTCCGACAGCCGTCTCCCGGACCTTCTCGATCTGTTCGGCGGGGAGCCGGGCCGGCGTCTTGTTTTCCCCCTGGCCGTAAAGGAATTTATCCTCGAGGGAGAGGACGTCGGTGGTGGGAATCGTCTCGGAAGGGATCAGGGCCTCCGGCGCATCGGCGCCCAGGACGCCGCAGGTCACCTCCATCCCGGCGAGGTACTCTTCCACGAGGGCGACATTGTCCCAGAGAAAGGCTTCGTCCAGGGCGGCGGGGAGCCCCTCCGCCGCGACCACCTTCTTCACGGCGGTGCTGCATCCCTCCCGGCAGGGCTTGACGACGCAGGGAAAGCCGATCCCGCGGACGATCTCCTCCACGACCGCCTTTCCATCCGCATCCCAGCGCCGCCGGGGAACGGGAATCGTCTGTGGGACGTCGATGCCGTTGATTTCGAGGATCCTCCGGCAGACGTACTTGTCCATTCCGATCGCGGAGGCCAGGACGCCGGATCCCGTATAGGGGACCCCCAACAGCTCGAGCAGGCCCTGCATGCAGCCGTCCTCACCGTACTTGCCGTGGAGACCGAGGCAGACGACATCCACAGCGGCCTTCAGGGATTCATAGGGGATCGGTTTGGCCTCATCCGCGAGGTTCTCCGCGATGTCGCAGGTGCTGTTCCGCATCAGCAGCTTGAGCGGGATCTCCCATAGCGCCGCCCGGCCGTCCATGAAAATGGGGATGGGATCGTACCGGCGCCGATCGATCTTGCTGAAGATGTTCCGCCCGCTTTCCAGGGAGACTTCCTTCTCCGAGGAAAGGCCCCCCATGATGATCCCGACCCGGATTTTTTTAGGGTATTGGTCTCCTGTTTCTCCCATGTCAATAGCTCACCGTCAGGCCGACAAAGGGACCCGCAAATTCCGAATCCAGAAACAGATCGTTGTGATCGATCTTGAGACGGATCGCTTTGTAGCCGGCATGGATATCCAGGAACGGAAACGGGGTGAAGGAGAGGTCGGCCAGCGCCTCGTAAAAGTGGTTATCGGAATAGGCGATGCCGGTCACCTTCGCCCGCACCTCGAGGATATCATGCAGGATGCCGATGTGGGCGCCAAGCCCGACCATCGGTACGGGTACGCGGAACTTGACTTCCGATCCGGTTTTGGATTCAGGGGCGTTGATCTTCGCCTCGCCGTCGAGGTACTTGACATGTCCGATCAGGTCGAGCGAGAAACCGGCCGCGACGTTTTCCGTGTCGAGGAGGGTATAACGGTATTCCAGGTCGAACATCTTGAACTGGAGGCCGGTATCGACTCTTGTCCCGGCGGCGTAGGTCCGGCCGTTGAAGACGATCTCCCGGGTGAGCAGTGCCGATCCCGAATAGTCAATCGGCGTATAAGCGACGTTTAGATGATGGTTTCCGCCGCCCACGAAGACCTCGAAGGAGGGGAAAGATTCGTCTTTGACGCCGAGGGTATCCTTGAGGTTGACGTTGTCGCCTTTCTTGCCTGCGTCGTCGGCCCTTATGTCGGCCTTGAAAGAGGGGAACCAGTATAGACCTCTGGCGCCGATCTCAAACGCGCCGACCGGCGCCGCAAAACAGAAAAACAGGGCCGATAAGATAAAAATGGCCATCCCTTGCGATGGTTTCATACAAACCTCCTGTGACGGGTTTAATGTGTTGTGCCGTTTCCCGCACCTGCGGGCGCGAGCGGTTCAAAGCGCGTTTTCCTATACCACCAATAATCATTGTTTTCCAGCGGGTCGTAAAGCTTCACCTGTCCGCCGGTAAAGATCCGGGGAGAGGTTCTGGCCTCGTTGATCTCATGCTGGAGCCTGTCGAAGGCGATCACCGTCCCGATCACCGCACCGTGCTTCCGGATCGCCAGCAACGCGTAGTTCGAGCAGGAGGGGTAATAGGCGCAGCTCCGCCCCCAGTGGGGGCTGAGGAGGTGCTGATAGAAGAGGACCGGCGCCGCGGCGATGTCCTCCAGGACGCCCTGCCTCCCGGCCGGCGGTTCCGCTACATGCGTTCCTGTACGAACCGCTTTTCCGGGTCCGCGGAGGAGTCCCTCGTCTGCAGGAGAGGTCTGAATCCAGAAGAGCGTGACTGCCAGTGCGGCGACGATGACAGGAAAGAGGTGCGGGGATCGGTTTTTCCCCCCGTATCCGCAGGGGGCCGCAAAAGGAAAGACACGGGTATTCCGATGGCCGGGGGGCTTCCGATGGAGGCAAAAGGCGGCAGGACTGAAATAGTGCGGGAGCATGGCGGTGTCTCTTTCAGAAAGGATAGGTGAACATGACGGAAACGCCGCCGGGTCGGCCGATCTCGGTTTCCCGGAGATTGAGCCTCTGAATGCCGCTCCGGAAATGATCCTCGTCGATACCCCGGTTGTATTTATGGGCGCCGCCCACCGCCCCGTAAATGCCCCCGGTATACCAGCCGAGCTCGAACAGGGTCAGGATGCCGCCGAGGGCGTAGTTGTCCGAGTCGTATGCCTTATAGGCGGCGAGGATGAACAGGGCGTTCAGAAAGAGCGAATAGGTGCCGTCCTGGTTGCGTCCGTTGTAGAACTGACCGCTTCCCGGAAGGATTGCCGAGAGAATTCCGGCGGTTTCCGGCGATTTGTAACGGACGCCCCGCTTCTCTCTGAGGAGCTCCTCGATCCGGCCTGCCTCCGTCTCTATCTCCGGCCGGAGCATCCGGTCCCTGAGCAGCTTTTCCGCTTCATCGAACCGGTTCTGACGGATGAGGAGGAGGATCTCCCAGCGGGCGGCCAATCCTTTTATACTACGGTCGGGGCCGCTCAGGATGAGCTGGAAGAGGCGCTCGGCCTCCGCCGTGTGACCCAGCTTGAGCAGGGCGATCGCCTTGTGGAAGGTGGCCGTACCAACCAGGGGCGATTCCGGAAAACGGGCGAGAAATTCATCGTAGGCGGTGATCGCCTCGCCCCACTCGTGGGACATCAGGTAAGCGTCGCCGATCCGCCTGGCGATCTCTTCGGTCCGCGGTCCCTTCGGGAAGAGAAAAAGGTAGCGTCTGGCCTCGGTGATCGACCGGTAATACTCGCCCGCAGCGAAAAGTTCGGCGCTGAACTGCCGGACCTCCTTCTCCCGCAAGTCGTAATACTGGGAGGCGAAGTCGTCTGCGCAGAGCTGTCCCGGCAGCAGGAGAAAAAGGATCAGGGCAATGAATCGAAGAATTTTCACATCCAGCTCGCTTCAATAAATCTTTTCTATCGGGGATCGGGAACAGCGGGTTCCGCTCCCTGCAACGCGTGATTTCCTCCGATAGCCTTGGAAAGGTGCATATAACCCGTAGACAGGGGAAAAAGCAAGGATCTTCAATTAGGCGTGGCTCTATCCCTCCTTTTATTATATAGAAACAAACCAATTGGAATGGGGGTAAAAAGTACAGGCGATGAAGGAAGGGGGAATCAGGGCAAGGATCGTCAGCCGGCTGGCCGGGATGCAATTTGTGCGCGAGGCGATGGCGGAGAGGACGACTCTTTCCTTGTTGCGTGCCAAACCGACTCCCAAGGTATGGATGGGACTGGGGCTCATCGCTTTGAGCTACATTATCGGCTGGCCGGCGGTGGGACTCCTGGCCCTGATCGCCTACCACATGAGCGAACCCCTGATCCTTGCCGTCGGCGGGCCGCTTATCTACGGCGTGTCCCATCTCGTTTTTCTGGCCGGATTCTATCTGGCCGGCTCTCGCTATGCCTCAATCTTTCTTCGCTGGGCTGCGTGCAGTGCAATCGAAAAATGGGGAAATGCCGCGCCGCTGAACCGTGAATCCGCCGGCAAGTGGACTTTCTCGCCTGCCCACGGCGTGGGCTTCATTGCCTTTCTCTTGTCCGGCGTCCTTCTCCTTCTCTTCGATGGCAGAATCGCCGCCTTCCCCCTTGTCGTGTTTGTCCTTCTGTGTCTAGCCGCCCCTTTCTTTCCTCAATGGGGTTTTTTCCTGCCCGTGATCAGCCGGGGCGGAAGTGGCGTTAAGGCGGTCGCCTTGACCTTCGATGACGGCCCTGATCCGGATATGATCCCCCTTCTGCTGGACCTCCTGGAGCGTCATGAGGCAGCGGCGGCTTTTTTTGTCATCGGCAGGAAGGCGGAAGGCAATCCCGCGCTGGTACGGGAGATCCTTTTACGGGGCCATGCCATAGGCAATCACTCTTACCGCCATGACCCCCTGCTGATGCTCCGTTCCAGTGCGAGGCTCGCGGAGGAGATTGCCCGCACCCAGTCTCTGCTGGCCGAATTCGGCATACGCCCCCTGGTTTTCCGGCCGCCCGTAGGGATCACCAATCCCAGATTACCGAAGGTGTTGAGAGAGTTGAACCTCGACTGCGTCACGTTCAGTTGCCGGGCGGGTGACTTCGGGAACCGACGGATTGCGGGACTGGCAAGGATCCTCCTGAAAAAAATCCATCCCGGCGCCATTGTCCTGCTTCATGACGTCTCTCCACGGGGCGCAAAGACAACAGACTGGCTCGGGGAGGTGGAGCAGCTCATCCTGGGACTGAAGTCCCGGGGATATAAAATGGTTTCCCTGTCGGAGCTGATCGGCAGACCGGTAATGGAGCTTCTCCCCGCGTATCCTCCCAAGTTATGATTTTTCTTGACATCTGTACCGACACACGTTACTTAAAAAAATCAGCACAGGCGATTGCTATCGGCAGATAGAGCGAGGGGCGGATAACGGCAATGATGAAACCATTCAGGCAAACGATCACACAGCTGTCGAGCACCGCCGACCATATCACCGCCTCGGCCCAGGTCCCCGCTGATTCCGTCTGGTATGCCGGTCATTTTCCGGGCAATCCGATCCTGCCGGGAATAGCGGTCCTTGCCCTGGTGGAGGAAGCGATCCTTGCTTCGGAACAAAAGGAAAACAGGCAGGTGGAGATGATGGGCATCGGCAGGGTCCGTTTCCGCCTGCCCGTTAAACCTGATGACCGGATGACCCTGAAAATATCCCGGGAGAGGAAACAGGACCGGTTAAGTTATGAATTTTCAGTCTGTATTTCCGAAGAGTTGGCGTGCACGGGTTTTTTAAAGGCGAAGATCGCTGCCGAATGATTTGGATCCTGTAACAAATTTCTTGACAAAAAATGGGGTTTCTATCATTTTCTCCTGTCCTTGGATGAACAGTATATTGATGTGGGGGAGGTTGAATCATGCCGGAGAGTAAAGAGATCCAGGAGTTGATCCTCCGGATTGCCAAGATCATCATTGATGAATTGAAACTGGAAGATATCACGCCGGAGAAGTTCGATCCCGATATGGACCTCGTGGATGAACTTGGCGTGGACAGCATGGATCTGGCAACGGTGGCCCTGGTTCTGCAGGATGAGTATGGCGTCTTCATCGACGAGGACGATTACCCGAAATTGAAGAGCATCAGACTGATTGCCGGATACCTGCAATCCCGGCTGCAGGGCGCGAAAGGATAGGGAGGACGGATCCTCGATATGGCTGCAGGGACGAAAAAATCGGAGCATGTGCATGTGGCAGGGTAGGGAACCGGCTGTGACGCTGAAGGCGGCAACGCCAAAGTGCGCTGCACCGGCTGATGACGGTGTTGAGGATAAGACGGCAGCTACACTTTCGGATGCGGTTTCCCGGCGCTGGAAATTTTCCGAATTGCTCGCGGATCCGGCCGTGCGGGCCCGCTGGGAAAAGGTCCGCCGGTATTTCTTTCTCCGCGAATCCACCTATGACATGTGCAACCGCTGCAACCTGATCTGTGACGGCTGCTATTATTATGAGGGGGCCAAGCAGTTCGCCTGTGAAAACAGCGATCCGGAGGCATGGCGGAGACTCATGCGCGATGAGAAGGCGCGCGGCATCACCTTTGTGGTCCTTGCCGGGGCCGAACCCTCCCTGGTCCCCGAACTGCTGGAGGTCTGCTTTGCCGAGATGCCCCTGGGATGCATCGCCACGAACGGGGTCCGTCGCATCGATCCCGCCGTCGGATATCGGCTGCATATCTCCGTCTGGGGCAATGACGAAACCAGCTTCCGCGTGCGCAAGGCCAAGGGGCTTCTGGACCGCCAGATCGCCAACTACCGCGGCGATCCCCGCGCCGTGTTCGTTTATACCTTTACACGGGAAAACATTGATGAAATCTCCGAGGTCATGGCCGTCCTGGCCGCCGCGGACTGCCGGGTCACGTTCAACGTCTTTTCCGCGCCGGTCGGCTATGCAGGGCCGCTGCGGCATGACGAGGCGTCCCTGGCCCGCACACGGGAGGTGATGGGCGCGATGCTGGACCGGTATCCCCGGCACGTCCTTTTTTCCCCCTATAATATCGTCGCCCATACCCATGCACGGGGCCTTCACGACCTGTACGGCTGCTCCTATCCCCGGAAGAACGAGTCGACGGCCATCGGTCTGGGCCGTTCTTTCCGCCAGTTCCGGACCGACCTCACCTGGGATCGGGGGGTCGCCTGCTGCGTGCCCGATACGGATTGCGAGGACTGCCGGCATTATGCGGCGGGGAGCGCCGTCGTCACCGCCCGGCTGTACCGGCACGTGACGGACCCTCCGACCTTCAGGTCGTGGCTGGACTATGTCGATACCTATCTGGCCGTGTGGGTCATGGGATATGAAAAGGGAGAGAACCTCTGCGCGGAAATGGTTCCGCCGCCGGGGGACGAAGCGATCAGGAAGGCTTAAAGATGCAGACCGTCAGTTCACTTCTGGATAAACAGTGGTACGAGCGCTACAAGGCGATTTCCCGCTTGAATATCCGCAGTTCGATCTATGATGTGACGAACCAGTGCAACCTCCGCTGCAAGGGCTGTTTTTTCTTTTCGTCCGACGAGCACAAGGCGGCGCCCGAGGAGACGGATATCGCCCGCTGGGAGGCCTTCGTTGAAAAGGAGCAGGAGCGCGGGGTCAATCTGGCGATCCTCATCGGTGGGGAACCGACCCTCCATCTGGACCGCGTGGAGGCCTTCTACAAACGCCTGCCCACGTTCTGCGCCACGAACGGTCTGATCAAGGTTCCCCGCGACCGTTTTCCCGACATGATGGTGGGCATCTCTCTGTGGGGCGACGAAGAGGACGAGAAGCTCCTCCGGGGAAAAGACGCCTTTGCCGTCTCCAGCCGGAATTACGTCGGCGACCCGAATACGTATTATCTGTACACCATCACCCCCCGGCAGATCGGGCGGACGGAAAGGGTCATCCGCCGCATCGCCGAGGCCGGGTTCAAGGTCCATATGCAGCTCCTCTCCAACGATGAGGGTGTGGAAGGGTTTACCTGGACCGCCTCCCAGCTCGCCGATATCCGCGCCGAGATGGACGCGATGCTCGACCGGTATCCCAGGGCGGTCATTTCCTGCCGGTATTACCATGAGGTCATCACCACCGGCCGGATGCTCGGACGCCCATTCGGGTGGATGGAATGCCCCTCCGTGACGGAACCCATGGACGACCGTCAGCCCCAGCCGAAACGGCTGATCCGCTTCATCCGCTGGGCGGCCGATCTTCAGACGATGCACCGCTGCTGCACGTCGGCTACCCGCGACTGCAGGACCTGCAAGGACGGCGCGGCCCACATGAGCTGGGTGATGGTCAACAAAAGGGCGCATCTGACTTCCGCAAAGGATCTCCAGAACTGGATCGAAGTCTACGAGATGTTCGCCAAGCTCTACCGGTTCATCCCCTGGTAATAAAAGAGGAACGGATGGCGCTTTTTTCGCGGGAGCGGTGCGGAAGAAAGACCGTCCTGCAGATTGAGGTTTGGCATGGATGAGACGCGACCGGTCATCTTGGGGTATGACGCCGTATCGCCCCTGGGAACGGAGCTGGAAGGGCAGTGGCAGCGGGCCGCCGCGGGGGAGAGCGGCGTCGGCGAACTGACCCGTTTTCCTCTCCGGGAGGGGTTCCCCGTCCGGATCGCCGGGCAGGTGGCCAAGATCGACATCACCCCCTATCCGTTTCTCCGTCCCCGCGAGATGGCCCACTGGACTTCCCCCATCTTCGCTCACGCCCTCCTCGTCGTCCACCGCGCCCTGAACAGGGCGGGACTGGAAATCACGCCGGACCTCGCCCCCCGGGTGGCCGTCACCTTCGGTTCGGCGATCGGCGGCCTGGATGCGCTGATCGAAGCGGACCGGAACCTGGTGGCTGCGGGGAAGCTTCCTCCGCCCTTCATGAATCCCAATTCCTGCATCAATATGGCGGGGGGCAAGGTCGCCATTTTTACGGGGGCGACCGGTCCCATCGTCTCGGGCGTCACCGCCTGCGCCACGGGGAGCAGTTCGCTGATCCTCGGGGCGATGTTCATCGCCCAGGGAATGGCCGACGTGGCGATCTGCGGGGCGGTGGACTTTCCCCTGGTCGAGCCGATCCTGGCCGGATTTGCCACGATGAACGGGGCGTATCGACCGAAGGAGGGGGAGGCGCCCCTGCCGCCGGCCGCGGCGAGCTGCCCCTTTTCCCTCTCCCGGCGGGGATTTGTCGTTTCCGAGGGGGCCGGCTGCATCGTGATCGCCTCCCGTGCATTCGCCGCCGCCCACGGTCTCCCATTTGAGACGGAACTGGCCGGGTGGGCGATGACCGCCGACGCCTGTCATGCCGTGGCCCCCAACCCCGCCACGGTTGCCCGCTGCATGGCCGAGAGCATCCGGCATGCCGGCATTTCCCCCGCGGATATCGCCGCGGTCAACGCCCATGCCGCCTCGACGAAGGTCGGCGATCAGGTCGAGGCGACAACCCTCAAGGAGGTCTTTGCGGGCCGGATACCCCCCGTGACGGCCAACAAGTCGCAGTTCGGCCATGCGATGGGGGCCACCAGCGCCATCGAGTCCATCCTGGCCATGGAGGGCATGCGCCGGGGCGTCCTCCTGCCGACGATCAACCACCGGCCGGATCCGGCCATCGATCTGGACTGCGTGGCCGAAGGGGCCAGGCGTGCCGATCAGGAATTTGTCCTGAAGAACGCCTTTGGTTTCGGCGGGTGCAACGCGTGCCTTGTGTTTCGCCGCGTCAACTGATATTGAAGGATGCGTCGGAGCGGCCGTTGCCGGGATCTCCGACAGCGATAATCATTGGAATTGATTGGCTGAGTGGACATTTGCACACCGGGAACATCGTTCCCTTCGCGCTCAGGATCTTTTTTCGACCCAAAAAATCTCCAGCCG
>JAMDBG010000058.1 GCA_023487865.1 Deltaproteobacteria bacterium
CGCCAGTTTACCGTGAAACGGTCCGCAAACCGCACCGCTTTCCCCTGGGAAAGCAAATGGTCGCAGGAACAGGAAATGCGTTGCCAGGATAAACTCAACCCCCTGATGGAAAAGTATCGAATCGAAGCGGTCCGCACCGAAAGAAACGAAGGGAGCTGGCGCCTGTCGCCTCTGTCGAAGGAGTTTATCAAAAGCAAAGAAGACCTTCTCAAGACAGACTGCATCTATTACGTGGACACCAATCCCGGGGGTAACCTGTCTTCGCTCATGGCGATCGTCAACAGGGTCACCGAAATCGTCCTGCCGTCCCTGGCGGAAAACCTGGTTTTCCATGCAAAACAGTGGGACGAGCACATGCGGCAACATCATCCATCCCATCAGTATGAAGAATGGAAGGCCCAAGTCAGGGCCTACAGGTCGCAAAGAGGGTACACCCCCTGACAGTTGACAGGACCGTGAATGCCCGGACGTTCTTTCCAAGGGAACGGATGCGGTCCCCTTGCCCGGGAAAGGGAAGTCGTAATCAAAACTTCGTTGACACGCCCTGGCGTTCTTCGTATATTCTCACTCTACCCGCACCAACGGGAGAAGCTGGACCGCCGACCCCGAAACATCCCGGCGGGGCACTGTGTTTAGCACCATCCAAGAGGAGGTAACGCATGGACCGGATATTGATCGGCAAGGGCGAGCACCCCGTTCACCTGCTCGCCAGGTATGCAAACCGCCATGGCCTGGTTGCAGGAGCCACCGGCACGGGGAAAACGATCTCACTGATGGTGCTGGCGGAGGGTTTCTCGCGTCTGGGCGTGCCGGTGTTCATGGCGGACGTCAAGGGCGACGTCGCCGGCCTGGCACTGGCCGGCATCAGCAATGAAAAGATTCAGCAGCGTGTCACCCAGATCGGTATGGAGGGATACGCCAACGAAGCCAGTCCGGTATTGTTCTGGGATTTTTACGGCAAGGCGGGTCATCCGGTGCGCACCACGATCAGTGAAATCGGCCCGAACCTGCTGGGCCGGATCCTCGAGATCAACGAGACGCAGGCGGGAATGCTGGAGATCGCCTTCAAGCTGGCGGATGACCAGGGGCTGCTGTTGCTTGACCTCGACGACCTGCGTGCCCTCCTCGGATTCGTTGCGGAAAATCGCAAGGAGATTTCAAGCCAATATGGTCTGGTCAGCACGCAGTCCGTGGCAGCCGTTCAGCGCGCCCTGCTGTCGCTGGAGCGGGAGGGGGGGAAAGCCCTTTTCGGTGAACCCGCACTGGAACTGACCGATCTGTTGCGCACCGATCTCAGCGGCCGCGGCATCGTCAACATCCTTGTCGCAGACCAACTCATCCTGAAGCCCCGTTTGTACTCGAGCTTTCTCCTGTGGCTGCTGTCGGAGCTGTTCGAGAATCTGCCCGAGGTGGGTGATATCGAAAAGCCCAAGCTGGTGTTCTTTTTCGATGAGGCCCACCTGCTCTTCGACGATGCACCGCCGATATTGCGCCAGCGTGTCGAGCAGGTCGTGCGTCTCATTCGCTCCAAGGGTGTCGGGGTGTACTTCTGCTCGCAATTCCCCGACGACGTCCCGAACGAAATCCTGGGGCAGCTCGGGAACCGCTTTCAGCATGCGCTGCGGGCTTACACGCCCCGTGACCAGAAGGCGGTGAACACCGCCGCGGAAACCTTTGTCGCGAACCCGAAGCTTGACGTCGCAAAGGTCATCTCCCAACTCGGTGTGGGCGAAGCCCTGGTATCCACACTCCAGGAGAAGGGGGTGCCGATGCCGGTGGAGCGCACAGTGATCTGTCCGCCACGCTGCCGGATGGGGGCGGTCACACCGGAAGAGCGGGCCGCCGTGAGGGGGAGAAGCCCTCTCAGCAGCAAGTATGATTCCCCGGTCAACCGGGAATCGGCCTACGAAATCTTGAGCCGGCGGACCCTGGAGAGGGGAGTGACAACGGCGCAGTCCAACCAGCCTGAAGCGGAGAAGCCTTCCGAAAGCAGAGGAGCGGTGGGTGATTTTTTATGGGGCACCAAACGCCGACAGGGCATGGTGGAGACGATGGCCAAACAGGCGGCGCGCACCGTGGGAAGCCAGATCGGCCGGCAGATACTGCGCGGCGTACTGGGCGGTATTTTCGGCGGGTCGCGCCGACGCTAGAATCGACAACATGCTCAACGGTCGGCAGTGCGAGTGCCGCAAAGGACCGCTCTGTTTAAATAAAGGACAACCAGGATGAAGAGTGTCTGGATAGCGCTCGGTCTGACCCTTTTCGCGGGCTTGGCGACCGGTATCGGCAGCATCATTGCATTCACCGCAAAAAGGACAAACTACCGTTTCCTTTCGGTCGCGACCGGCTTTTCCGCCGGCATCATGCTGTATGTTTCGTTCGTGGAAATTTTCGCCAAAGGGGCTGTAGCATTGACCGCAAGCTACGGCGCCTATTGGGGGCACTGGGTGAATGTCGCCTCGTTCTTCGGCGGCATACTCCTGATCGGTCTGGTGGACAACCTGGTCCCGGCGGCGGAGAATCCGCATGAGACACACTCTGAAGCGGAAACGGCCCCTCTCCACAATCCCTCGGCACCGCTTCCGGACTTCGCTGCGGGAATCGGAGCGGGCAAGGGAGAGCCTGTTTTGGGAACGCATTACCACGGCAACCGAAACGGGAATCTCCTGCGTATGGGACTCTTCACGGCATCGGCCATCGCGATCCACAACTTTCCCGAGGGGCTGGCGACCTTTCTGGCCGCCCTGCAGGATCCGGCTCTCGGCATGGCCATCGCGGTTGCGATCGCACTGCACAACATCCCTGAAGGAATAAGCGTCTCCGTCCCGATATTCTATGCCACCGGAAACAGGAAGAAGGCTTTTGCCTATTCTCTGCTGAGCGGATTGGCGGAACCTGTGGGCGCGGGAATCGGCTATCTGCTGCTGCTGTTGCTGGCGGGGGGAGAGACAGGGGGCATCCCTCCCCAGGCGATGGGCATCCTGTTTGGCGGCGTGGCCGGGATCATGGTGTACATCAGCCTGGATGAACTTCTCCCGACAAGCCGGGCTTACGGCAAGGGGCACGACAGTATTCTCGGGCTTCTGGCGGGGATGCTCGTCATGGCCTTGAGCCTGCTGATGATGAAACCTTAGCTGCACCGTGCTGATGAACTCGTCCTATCTGCAGCCCGGCAATCATTTTTTGATCAGGGATCGAATCGCCTCCAGTGCAAGGGAAATTTCCTCCCCCGTGTTAAAAAAACCGAAGCCGAAGCGGATCGTTCCCTGTGAGAAGGTCCCGATGGTCCGGTGGGCGGCGGGGGCGCAGTGCAGCCCCGGTCGGCACATGATCCGGAAGCGCTCATCGAATTCCAGCGCCGCCTCGGAAGGAGAAACACCGGCAATATTGAAAGAGACCACCGCCGTCCGGCTCGCGGCATCGGGAGGTCCATAGACGGAGACGCCTTGCAGGGAAGCAAGTCCCTGAAGGAATTGCGCCGTCAGCGATTGCTCTTTACGCCGGATGGTTTCCACCCCTTCGGCAAGCACAAAGCGAACCCCGGCGTCCAGGCCGGCAAGTCCGATGGTGTTGGGGGTCCCCGACTCGTATTTGTCGGGCATGAAATCCGGCTGCCTTTCAAACTCCGAACGGCTTCCCGTGCCGCCCCTCATCAAAGGGCTGATCTGCTTTTCCAGCCCCTCACGGATGTAAAGTCCCCCTGTCCCCTGAGGTCCGAAGAGCGACTTGTGGCCTGAAAAAGCGAGGAGATCAATGGACATCTCCTCGACAGGGAGGGGCAGCACCCCGGCCGTCTGGGCGGCGTCCACACAGAAGATCATCCCCTGATCCCGGGTCATCCGTCCCAACTCGGCAAGGGGCTGGATCGTTCCCGTGACATTCGAGGCGTGGGACACGACGACGATGCGGGTCTGCGGTCGCATCGCGGCGCGGACATCATCGGGGTTCAGAAGACCTGCGCCGGAGCAGGGAATCACGGAGAGCTGCACCCCCTGCGACTCCAGAAAGCGCAAAGGCCTCATGACGGAATTATGCTCCATGCTCGAGGTAATGACGTGGTCGCCTGCATGGAGAAGTCCCGACAGGGAGATATTCAGCGCCTCCGTGGCATTTTTGGTGAAGACAATCCGGAGGGCGTCGCACCCGAAAAGCGCCGCCAGGGCCTCCCTGGCTTCCAGGATGATCCGTGCCGCATCGAGGGAGCGGTGATGCCCGGAGCGTCCGGGATTGCCGCCGATCATCCCGTTGTAACGGATCATCGCTTCCATCATCTCCGGAGGCTTGGGCCAGGAGGTGGCGGCGTTATCGAAATAGATGATCGGATCTCTTCCCGGATCTGGCTGCATCGTTTGAACCCTGCTCACAGAAGACCGATCCCTTCCCAGTTCACCCGTCCCTGCAGCGCGCTTTCCGCAGCACCCCGCCGGTCCGCCGCTACACGGATGCAGACGCCGCAGTCCGAACTGATATGACGAGGGACGGGAATCAGCTTATGGACAATCCCCAGCTCTTTAAGAATCTTTTCCGCCTTCAGGGTATGGCTGATGGAGGAAAAGAGCAATACGATAAATGGTTCCGTTTCCATCCTACTTTTCCTGATTGTCATGACGCCTCTTATGTATACTCTTCTTTCCGATCTTCCGAAAGAGGGGATGGCGTGCCAGTCGATCGGAAACCGAAGCGAGTCTCAATTACCTTTTTTAATCGTTATGCCAAATACACCCTCTTTTTCACCGATGTCAGCCACTATCCATCCGCGGCTGACTGCGGCCCGGGAGACATTTTCCTTCGCCGCATCGTTGTCCACCGTAATGATGATTTCATCTGCCTTGCCGGCCTTGATCTCATCAAGGGTCATCAGGACAGGCTGGGGGCATGAAAGTCCGCGGGCATCTATCGTCTTCGCCATCTCTTCCTCCTTATGTCATGCTTTTTCTCATGGTCAAACCGATGAACAGACATACCGCAAATCCGATGAATACGGCGGGAATCCCATACGGGCCGACGCCTGTCGGCGAACTGGCCAAGCCGAAATTATGGGCGATACCGGCCCCGACGATCATACCCATCACAAAGACAGCGGCGTCGCCGTCACCCTCGCCGGCAAGAAAGAGCTGGCGGCCGGGGCATCCGCCTGCAAGGCAGAATGCCAGGCCCGACAGAGTCATTCCCGCGAAATTCCATATGTGCATCGTGTGGGCGACAGGCTGACCCTCAAATCCCGGCTTGAACTGTCCCAAGATGAAGTTGACCACAAAGGCGGTCACGACGAGGGCAATAAATCCCGACAGGAGGTGCATCTGTCTGAAAAGGAGGAAGTCACGAATGGCTCCCATTGTGCAAAAACGGCTCCGTTGGGCCAGAAATCCGATCAGCAGGCCCGCGACAAGAGACACCGCAAGGGGCGCATGCATGGATCCCGGACCTTTCATGCTATAAAAAAGGACCCCGCTTTTTGCCTCACCGGTCAATTGCGGGAAGACAAGCATGAGTAAAAGAAGTCCTGCCATGAAGAGGGGAAGCATCCAGCCCGCCGTATGGTGTGTCGGCCGGGTGCGTCCCAGATTGTATCCCCCTTTCAGCAAAAGGGTGCCGATCCAGATACCGAATATGAGGCCCAGCAGGCCGAGGATGGCGTTGCCGTCGCCGCCGGCAAGACGCAGCGCCGCCCGCCAGGGGCATCCCAGAAACACCAGCGCTCCGATCATTGCAAAAACACCGAGGACAAACCGGACGATCGGCGCCGAGCCCAAACGGGGACGGTATTCCCTGAACAGGTACGCGGCCGCCAGCGATCCAAGGACAAAACCGATGATTTCGGGGCGAATGTATTGCACCACATCCGCCCGGTGAAGGCCGAGGGCGCCGGCGATGTCCCGTTCGAAGCAGGCAACGCAGACTCCCATGTTGCCTGGATTTCCCCATTTCTGCAGGAGCGGCGCTATAATTCCGATCATGATTCCGACGCCGACGATGCCCCAGCGATCCGCAAAGACGTTTTTGATTCCATTCATTGCATACCCTCCTTATATCGATTTTCGCGACATTCCAAGACCCATCGGGAAAGACTGAGACAGATCGCCACCACCCGGACAAGGCCGGCTCCTGATAAATCGAAGCGACCGTTCACATCTCCGTAAACGAAGAGGTTCGTCAGGGAAGCGAACAGTGAAACAGTGCCCGGAATGAACCGGGACTTGCCGGGGAACGTGATTGATCTGCTTGAACGAAATGAAGTTTATTGAATACTGATGGACCAATGTTGCCTCCTGCTTGCGTCATGCCGTGACCTCCACGGCACGACCCTCGGAGGACTAATCGGTCGGCTGGAGAGAAAGGGCAGGACGACGGTTACCGGAGGACCGCCCGGGTCCTCTGTCAGCGCCTCATATTAACGGAGTGAAGCATAACAATAATAAGCTCATCGGTATGTCTCTTGATTTATCTTTTTCACCTACACTGTACCGGGAATCCTATAGGCAATACCACTGGAGTTGTCAATAATAAATGTGCTTCCATGAATGACGAAAAATTTCCAGCATTCCCTGTTCTGTCGAATTATATTGACACAGGGGCATCTCTTGCCTATATTCGCCCACAAAAAGATCAGGTCATTTCACAAGTCATGTGAGGAGGAGTATCCCATGGAATATGTCCGTAAGGTGGATTTCGCGGCGATCGACAAGAGCGGCGCCGATGAGCGTGTGACCCAGGTTCTGTTCGATCATACGTCGGGCGCCAAGAACTGCACGACCGCTTGCATCAAGATACCGGCGGGCGGCGGCTCGCCCGCCGGCATGCACATCCACGCCGTCGATCAGATCTTCTATATCCTGAAGGGCACGATGAGCATCGAGATAGAGGACAAGCAGTATGACTGCCCCCCCGGCTCGCTTATCGTCCTGCCTGCCGGGATGCGGCACCGCAACTGGAACGACAGCGGCGAGCCGATCGTTCATCTGGCTTTCAATGCCCCCCTGCCTGATCCGAACGTCCCTTTCGCCGAATCGGTCTGACCCGGCGAACCGAAGCCAGCTTAAGGGCCTGGCGGATGATCCCTTAATGCATAATTTCCCGATAGTTATTGACACACGGGGATAGATATGATAGGGAAAAACCATCGTAAAGCTGCTGCCTTATGTCTGGTTTACTCGGCGGCTTTTTTGGTATTCACTCTTGTCAGGAGGTAAATCCCATGCAAGTCAAAGACCGTATGACCCCCAATCCGACCACTGCCACTGAGGACACCACCTTCGAAGAAGCCCTGCACATGATGAAGGAAAAGAAGATCCGCCGCCTGCCCATCGTCAACAAGAGCGGCCGCCTGAGCGGTATTGTCGTACAGAAGGATCTGTTCTCCGCCTCTCCCTCGACGGCCACCAGTCTCAGCGTCTTTGAGGTGCACTATCTCCTGTCCAAAGTGAAGATGAAAGACGTGATGACCAAGCGGGTGGTCACCGTCGGCGATGACTGTCCGCTGGAAGAGGCGGCCCGCATCATGGTCGATTACAAGATCGGCTGCCTGCCCATTACCAAAGACGGAAAACTGCTCGGCATTATCACCGAGACCGACATCTTCAAGACCTTCGTGGAGATCATGGGCGGCCGTGCAAAGGGCCTGCGCCTGACACTGGATGTGACCGAAAGGAAAGGGGAGTTGGCCGCTATCGCCAACGAAATCGCCAAGCTCAATGGCAATATTGTCACCCTGGCCACCTTCAGCGGCAAGAATGCCAGTGATCGCATCATCACCGTCAAGGTGACCGACGCCCCCAAAGAGGCCTTGCTGAAGGATCTGGAGGCAAACGGCGTCAAGGTCCTCAACGCCATCGATATGACCGAAGGCGGTTACACCCCCACGATCATTAAGTCACAGTCGCGTCCTTATTCAGAAGTTTGATGGCGGATGAAGCTTCCTGCGCGGAAACATCGGGGTCGTTGTCCGATCGATGCACGGCGGTCAAATCCCTTGACACCAGAGAACCCTCTCAATATACTCCGCCCCAAAATTAATGAGTCTTTGGAGGACTCCAGAGAAAGGAGAAACAGGCATGCCAGGTGTTGACGGAGGGATTATGTTCCCCGCGGACCGATTAAGGGATTGGACACAGGAGGTTTTCCAAAAAATCGGGGTGAGCCGGGATGACGCGGTTCTGCTTACCGACTCACTGATCGAGGCCAACCTCCGGGGCGTGGACACCCACGGCATCACGAGGATGCTCTGCGTTTACGTGGAGCGGATCCGGAAGGGGGTCATGAGCGCGAAGAGCAACCTGGTCGTCGTGCGTGAGAAGGCGTCCACCGCCTTGATCGACTGCCGCAACAGCATCGGCCAGGTGGGCGCGGCCCGCGCCATGGAATTGGCGATCGAGAAGGCCAGGCCGCCCGGCGTGGCCTTCACCGCCGTGTCCCACTCCAACCACTTCGGGGCGTCCGCCTACTGGGCCATGAAGGCCCTCCCGCAGGGCATGATCGGCTTCAGCTCGACCAACGCCCCTGCCGCCGCGGCGCCCACGGGCGGCAGCACGGCGATGTTCGGCACCAATCCCTTCGCCATTGCCATCCCCGCCGACAGGGAGCTGCCGGTGGTCCTGGATCTGGCCACGACGGTCGTGGCCCGCGGCAGGATCGTCCTCCACGCCAAGCAGAATAAGCCACTGGAGCCCGGCTGGGCCTTCGACGAGCGCGGCGTCCCGACCACGGACCCGCACACCGCCATGAAGGGGCTCCTCGCCCCCATCGGCGGTTACAAGGGTTACGGGATCATGCTGGCGGTGGACTTCCTCTGCGGGCTCCTGACCGGTTCGAATTACGGGACCCACTTCCCCGGTTTTCTGGCGGACAACATGACCGAACCGACCGACGTCGGGAGCGTCTTTGCGGCAATCAACGTGGAGAGTTTCATGGACCTGCCGGAATTCACGGCCGCCGTCGACAAGGCGCTTCAGGAGATCAAGACGTCGACCAGGGCGGAGGGGG
This sequence comes from Deltaproteobacteria bacterium, assembly GCA_023487865.1. Lineage (GTDB taxonomy): Bacteria > Desulfobacterota > Syntrophia > Syntrophales > UBA5619 > JAKAFS01. The sequence goes on from JAMDBG010000058.1 coordinate 8,980, forward strand.
TGAAGCGCATCTACATCCCGGGCGAGATCGAGTTCGAGATGAAGGCCGATCGCCTTGCTCACGGCATCCCGATCCCCGAGGCGGTGATCAATGATTTCGTCGCCCTCGGCCGGGAGCTGGGCATCCCCTTTCCCCAGGCCTGACGACGGATTGTCGATAGGATATCGGGTAAATAGACACCAGGCAGGAGAAGCCATCATGGATCACGAGAAAAGAAAACGGACCCGCGTCCCCGTTCATTTTGACGTCAGCATTAAGCTCGGGGGAAAAATCATCGAAGTACAAATCATCAACATCAGTCTGACCGGGATTCTCTGCACCTCCAACCGGCTTTTCCAGCAGAACGCCGCCTGCCAGGCGATCATTTCCTTGCGCGACGACATTAGAATCACGATTGATTCGAAGATCCTGAGGGTCGGTGAAAAG
>JAMDBG010000038.1:0-1071 GCA_023487865.1 Deltaproteobacteria bacterium
TCGATTCTTTTGATGATAGTCTTTTTGAAAGGCTTTCCCATAGATTTTGATCGCCTGGGCATCCCCTTCGCCTTTGATCTTCTCCGCTTTCTCATAGGCTGCCGACAGGAGCATGGTCTTTTCCTTTTCCGCGGAGGCGCGAATCTTGGACCCCTCTTCAGTCCCCTGGGCGCGATAGAGCCGGGCGCTCTTTTCCCGCTCTGCCCGCATGCGCTGGAAAACGCTCAATTTGTTCTTTTCCGGAAAGCTCAAGGCCTTCATCCGCACATCCGAAACCTGAACCCCATAGTCAAGCAATTTACGGGCAGTCACTTCCTTCACCTGGGTCATCATCTCGGCCAATTTGATCTTCTCCTTATCCACATTGACCAACTGGTCCAGGTCATACCTTCCGAGGGACACCCCCAGCTCGGAGAAGACCACGTCGTTCAATCGCTCCTGACCGTTGGGAAAGGTCTTCAAGGTTTTCATGAAGATCTCGGGATTTTTAACCCGCCAGGTGACATAGCTCTCGACCATCACGTTCTTTTTATCGCGGGTGAGGAACTCAGCGACCCGGGGCAGGTAGACTTTGAGACGGTTATCATAGCGCTGAATCGTCTGGATGGGATCGGGCAGCTTCCAGTTCAAGCCCGGCTCGGTGATGGATCGAATCGGCCGACCGAACTGAGTGACGATTGCATACTCGGTTTGATCCACGCTGAACAACATGGAATTGATCAAGATAATGGCAAAAAAGACTATCATCAAAAGAATCGATTTGGAAATCTTCATGGCTTTTTAACCTCCCCCATCTCTTTTGGACTCAGACCCTCTTTCAAAAACCACAGATCCGTATTGTCCACTTTAATATTTTCACCAAGGATCAGCTTGTTTACGTTCGGCAGAATTTTCTCCAATGCCTCGATATAAAGGCGTTTTTCAGTCACATCGCGATTTTTTTGATACTCGGCGGCCTTGCTGGCACCGGAACATATCCACGCCGCGCTGAATCCCTCGCGTGGAGGCAGGAGCAGAGGCCCTCCGGGTCGGCACCGGCCCGCGAAGGCAAGGTTGACGACGATGGCGGGC
>JAMDBG010000038.1:1081-9374 GCA_023487865.1 Deltaproteobacteria bacterium
CGATTTCCGACTGGTAAGCCAAAGCTTCATTGATGTACGTGTCTTTGTCTTCCCGGGCGCTGGCGACATCCCGAAACGCCTCCATCACATCGCTTGGCGGCGCATCCTTGATCAACTGCACCGCCAGGAGCCGAATACCGGAGGACTGCTGGTCCAGAACATCCTGGGCTATTCGCTGCGCCCTCTCTTGAATCATCCCTCTGCCTTCGGTAAGGATGAATTCTATGGTATCCTGGTTGATCTGGTTGCGCAAAGACGCCTCCACGGCGCTGCGCACCAGTTCTTCGGGTTCTGACAGGTTATAGGCGAAGGCAGAAGCGTCTTTGACCTGATATTGGACGATCGCTTCGATCTCGATGAGGTTTTCATCGCCCGTGAGCATGAGGGAAGAAGAAACCTGCGCCGTTCGCACATCGGCCAGGGCAACCCGGTTCACCTTTTCCAGCGGCCAGGGCAAGCGGTAATGGAGACCCGCCTCCACCTGCCGAACCGGTTTTCCGAAGCGTTCGACAATGGCTGCTTCATTCGAGTTCACCCTGAACAAACCCGAGGCAACATAGGCCATCGCCAGCAGGATGACGCCGACAATGGCGAAACGACGAATCCCTTGAAGGATCTTCTCCAGGAACACTCCCTCGCCATGATGGTTGAAGTCGAGAAATCCACCCCGTCGCAACGCCTTGACGGCGTTGATGAGTATCTCCACTCCGTTGCTGAATATTAATAAAACGACGATCGCGGCGGCGATCTTGTCCAGCGTAACGAATCCCACCATGGTACCCGACCAGGGCCGCCACCACCACAACCGAGCTGTACATATCCACGCGGGCGTGGATCCCATTGGCAATAAGAGCGGGGGAGCCGGTCTCACGGCCCACATAGATCTGGTAGCGGGCCATGAAATAGGTGATGGCGATCGAGATCAGGGAAATGGCCGCCACGAGGGGCACATTGCTCAGCTCCTCGCTCGCCCTGGACAAGACATCGCTGACAATCTCGATCCCCACATAAAAGATGAAGCCAGCGACGATAACGGCACTGATGTTCTCGATACGGCTGATTCCTTGTGTCGTCTTGGTATCCTCCCGGCGTGCCAGGTAAAGTCCCGCCAAAACGACCAGCGATGGGATCAAGTCCGAAAACGAATGCCATGCTGATGCCCTCAGACTGACGCTGCCCGATAGGGCGGCAAGGATAAACTTCAAGGCGATCAGCAGCACATTCGAAGCGATGGCAACAATTACGGCCTTTTCTTTGCGGTTCATTTGGCAGCACCCACCTTCTTTTCTTTATTTGTTTTGTTGATGATCGATTTTAACGCTCCTTCATGGATCACCAACTTCGCTTCATTCATCATGTCCTTGTAGAGCTTCATGGTCAAATCGTCATGCTTGTTCGCCCTTACCTCTTTTTTCGCATACTCTTTTACCTCCTCGAATGATTGCGGTCGCGGCGTCTCCTTCTCTCGAACCTTAATGATGAGGTAATCTTCCCCCACGGGAAACGGTTTGGTGATCCCTCCGGGTTCCAGATCCATCAGTTTTTCGTGGAGATGATGGTCCTGTATTTCAACGAGGGGATTGGCCGACTCGGCAATCCAGCCGGAGATTTCGCCTCCCTTCTGGGCCGTCTGGGGGTCTTCCGAGTACTGTTTTGCCGCTTCCTCAAAGGCAATCCCCTTTTTAAAGAACCCCGGCTTCAGTTTTTGATAAGCTTCCTCGATCTTTTGAGCGGCTCTCTTGTCATCCGCCTCGTTTCGGCCCCTGTGAACGGCAATGATGCTCACCTTCACTTTCGGCGGGGTCTGGAAATGTTTCCTGTTTTCCTCATAGAATTTTTTCGCCTCTTCATCTTTCACCTCCAACTTCTGATCCACCTGCTCTTCATGAAAGACCTCTTTTAGGACATGCTCTCGCGCCTCCTCTATTTCGTTCTTTTTCTTGGCATTGAGCATGCGGTCGTAGGAATCCTCCAACAGGAGCAGCCGGACGATCATTCGGTCCACGAACTTGCTTCGCTCTTCATAGGAGCTGTATCTCTTCTGTTCGGATGGAGGCATCTCCTTGAACTCCTGATAGAAATCCTCCAGAGAGAAGCGGCGCCCATGCAGGGTAAAGAGGGTCTGGGCTTTCCTTTCTTCGTAGAGTTTCTCTTCCCGCTCCTTCAGCAAGGATTGGCGGATTTCATCCCTCACCTGGTCAATCGGCAGATAGGAGGCAGGGATTCTCTCCTTCAGGCGCGCGAGGAAGTATTTCCCTTTTTCCTCAATGGGGCGGCTGAGTTCCCCCGGATTTAAAGAAGCGACTGCTTTTTCAAAGGTGTCCCCCCGCGATCCGCTTTTGTGCTCTATGGTCGTCAAACGGGCGTCCTTTCCAAATGACCTGGCAACGGCCTCGAAACCTTCGCCTGCGCCCAGCTTGGCCCAGGCCTTCTCCGCATTTTCTTTTGCCTTGCCCCCTTCCATCTCAAGCTGCTCAATGATCCATTTCTGCGGCTCTCGATACCTCTCCCTGCCCTTTTCGTAAGCATTGCGAACGTCCTCTATGCCAGGCTCGGGTATTTTTAGAATTTCGTAGTTTTTGGTAATGGTGGCCGTATCTTTCAACTCACTGATGTACTTCTCCACGTAGGCGGGCTCTTTTTCCGATACCAGGATGCCTTTGATCTGCTCGCGGACGTCATAAAGCTGCTTATTGGCGAACCGACCTCGGTTCTTGTCATAATACTGCTGGATTTCGGTCTCGCTTACAGGGATTTTGTTCCGTTCATGGATTTCCGAATGAAGCTCCTGCAGGGTAACCCGATCCTCCGCGTGCTTCAGGGCGTGCCTGATATTATTGCGATTGTCCAACTGTTTCTCTTTGATCTTGCGTTTGATCATATCGTCAAGAACCATCTCGCGGATAATGCCGCTATAGACTTCCACGGTCCTGGGGATCTTGTCTATGACCGGTACGAGGGAGTCTCCTACTTGGACCTTGATCCCTTCGGTCCGCTGTTTCAGGTAGTTTTCCAAACCTTCCGCCGTAATCTCCGCATGAACATAGGTGGCGACAATATTGGGGTTGGAGGGTTTGTTCCCTTCACCCCCGCACCCGATCAGAAAAAGAAGGACGATTATGGGTGATAAGCAAAAGCAATACGCTCGGAGCTTCATCATCCTTGACACCTCTGATTCACCGACATGCTTCCCCAGCGCCGGAAAAACGATTTGCATCGCATAAATGTTTCTACTCTCTCGCGCAAATGGCTTATCATGATTCCATACCGATTGGTAAAGCGCCGTCCCATTGCCCGCCAAGAGGTTGAATATTCACGAAATTCATCAAACACCTGCTTAGTCGGGAGCTGAGCCCAATCTCCTGGCGGCTACTCAACACCCTGTAGTTGCTATAGAGTCAAGAACTTTTTTCAAATAAAGCGAAGAGGTGCCAATAAACCGCGATTACAGGATCGGCAAACTGATTAACAAGATGTTTGGTGGAAACCGTCCGCAGCTGTGAGTGGGAGGGATTGCTGCCTGAATCGATAAGGCCGGGCGACAACTACTTGCTATATGGCAATCGTTATGTAGAGTGCCTGCGATTCATGCGCCAATGCCAGCTCTGGACATGACGCAGGGTGAAACGCTTCGTCTGCTCCATCTGCGAGACACCCCTTTTATCTTCAAATCACAGAGGAACTATCTTTTCCCATGTCACCGCTCCTTGCAGAATCGCTGCCACCTGGTCCTGCCGATCAATCCCGACGCGGAGGCAGACTCCGCAGTCCTCACTGATATGGCGGGGTATAGGAATCAGCGTATGGGCGATTTCCTCATCTCTGAGGATCTTTTCCGCCGTCATGGCATGTCTAACGGAGGGAAAAAGGAAAACGGCGAACTTCTGCGGTTCCATCATGGACGCACCAACCGGGCAGCGCCGGCCATCGTTTCGGCGATATCATACATATTAGAGATATGGCCCACCGCCACCTGATCGCCGAGCCCGAAATAGTTCACGCAGGTCCCGCAAACCAGAATATCCGCTCCGGCCTTTTCCATCTGTTGCAAATCATCGAGGACCGCCGAATCCCTTGCGGCAAGCTTCACCCCGGCGTTGTAACAGATGATCACAGCCGGCTGGGGCTTCAGTTGCAGGAGGGTATGGATGAAACTCCGAACCAGGACGTCTCCCAGGGCGTCATCCCCCCGTCCCATGCGGTTGTCCGACAGGATAACGACGAGGGGACCGGTCTCTTTCCCGGAAACGGCGATAGAGGACATCTCGTCTTCTCTGGCGTTCGCCCCTCCCGGAAGTTGAACGGCAGCCCCCGTTCGTTTCAGCGCGATCTCCCAAGTCCCCGCATCCCTTTCCGTCACGGAAAACTTGCAGGCCGCTTTCGCGGCCAGGCGGCGGATGTTCTCCACGGCCGTATCATTATCCACGAACACGGTTACTTCTTCGTTTTCTTCAATGCTCTTTTTCACCAAAATAACGGGCTGGGGACAGGCAAGCCCTCTGGCATCCACTGTGACCGGCATATATCTCCTCCTTCTCCATTAATGGCTTTGTTTACCGTGATTCTTAAACTTTTGCTTGATTGATCCATCTTTTGACGGCCTCGTAAAAAAGTGAAATATCCTGTAACGGGTTAAAAGTTAGCAGGAAATACTTGAACTCCCCCTTCCTCACCCCATGTTGTTCCGGCGCCGTGAGGCGCCCGTTGGCTTGGTAAAAGCCTCTTTCTGTTGCTGCTTCACGACACCGCTGTCACGTATCTCCCCTGACAAGACCGCTTGCCCCATAGAGGGCAGATCCCAAGGCTCCGATGGTCTGCGGGTCAGCAGGCACCACGACAGGCACCCCGATCCGGCTTTCGATGAGTTGCCGAACGCATCGATTTAGCGCTACGCCTCCCGCGAAGACAATGTCGCCCCGAACACCTACTCTATTGAGGAGGGCAATCGAACGGCCGACGATGGAGCCATGGATGCCGAGCGCCACTTCGTTTCGCCGAGCCCCTTGGGCCACGAGGGATACGACCTCCGATTCCGCAAAGACCGTGCACATGCTGTTTATCTTTTCCGCTCTGGCCGCCGAGAGCGCAGCGGTTGCGAAGTCCTCCAGGGAAAATCCCAGCGCAGTGGCCATCACCTCCAGGAACCGACCCGTGCCGGCGGCGCATTTGTCGTTCATTTCAAACTTGATCATGTCACCCGCTTCGTTGAGCGAAATGGCCTTTGTGTCCTGCCCGCCGATGTCGAGGATGGTGCGACAGGAGGGGATCAAGGCCTTCGCCCCCAAAGCGAAGGCCCTGATCTCGCTTATGACATCGCAGTTCAGATAGCGCTTTAGCAGATGCCGGCCGTATCCAGTCGCCACCGCCCTGTCGTACGGCACATCACGCAATAATTCGCGTGTCGTTACGAGAGGATCGTGCGAATTGATCCTTTTTTTCGCGACCACTACGTTCCCCTCCTCGACGACGATCAGTTTCACCGTCCGCGAGCCAATGTCGATGCCGGCAACTCTCATCAGCCCCGGAGCCTCTCCACGAATGCCTCGACCCTCGTCCTCAACTGTCCCGTATCCTCCTGGCTGTAGTCCGTTTCGAGACGGAGCGTCGGGATGCCCTGCTTTTCGAGCTCCCGCTCCGCCGGGCCACTTTCGATAATGTACGGCTGACAAAACTGCAGGCTGTAATGGATGACCCCGTCTGCGTCGTATTTCTTTACCATCTCCCGGACATGATCAACACGGGATGCGTTCGGGGTGAAGACGGCGCAATCGATCTTCAAATACCTTTCGGTAATCCGGTCGAGCAACCCCTCGACGGTGTCCCCTCGGCCGTCGGTCAGCCACTGGGTGCCGCGCTCGCCGATGCAGGATTCTTCACCGACGATGACCGCGCTGGACGATTCAACGATCGTGGGGATCTTCCAGTTCGGGACCGCCATGGGGCATCCCGAAATGAGAACCCTTGCCGTCCCCTTGGGAAAGACACCTGCCCCTTTCCCGACGCGCTCCTCCAGTTCATCGCAGAGCTTGTTGACCGAAGCGGTGAAACGCGCCGGGTCGTCGAAGAAGAATATCTGATTCACCAAAAGGGCGTCCAGACCCGATATGGGCGCGGGATCGGCCTTGCGGATTGCTGCGAGCCTCTTGATCGCCGTCCGCTTGGCATTGGTGGTTTCGATCCCCTTTCGCAACGCGTCGGCGGTGATCTTCCTGCCGCTGACCGCTTCGAGCTTCTCGGCGAACCTCCGATATTCCGCCTTGAGAAGCTGCTTTCCCGCTTCGCTCTTCATCTGCGGCATGTCCATGACGAAGAGATCCTTCACCATCGGTGAGAGCACCTCATAGGACTTCTTCTTGCCATCGCACGTGTTTTCACCGACGACAACGTCGCTCGCCTCGATGTAGGGACAAACCTTCCCCATCTTGAAACCGAAGGCAGATTTGATCAGGGGGCAGAGGTTCCGCGGAAGCACCTCCTCGGCGCCGGCGAAGTTGAACTCGGCGCCAGCACACAGGCCCACCGAAATGCCGTCGACGGCTAAAACGAGTTCCTCGGGGACGAACACGCAGTACGATCCGATGACGATCCGGCCCTGGGCCTTGGCGTCCATGAGTTCCTTGATGCGCAGGCCGTGCACCTCGGTCATGACGAAGTCGAAATACTTCATCCCCTCGGGCCGGTCCTCCTGAGAGAGAAAGATATCCCGATAGGCGCTTCCGAGGGTACTAAGCAATGCATCGTGGGACTGCAAGTCGAGTCCCAGATTGGACCACATTTGACGATAATCTGGCATGATAAACCTCCTGAAAAAAAATCCGGCCGCATTCCATGCGCCGGACTAACGGAGGTGCCGGAGGTCAGGGCGGGAAAACGGCAGGTGTGCTCGCTATGGGAAACCGCACGGGTTCCCACGTGGGGCATCAAATGTTTGGGTAGTTGAATTCTTCCATAATCACCTTGTCTCTCATTTAGCGTTGCATTTTTATTGCGGGTTCGCCTTTTGCCGTTTCACCTCCTTCCGTTGAGTGATGGCCTTGCCTTGTGAAGATCGAACAGACCAAAGACAACATCGTCATAACTTCATCCTCCAAAGCCGCCGGTCTTGGTTACCCCAAACCGGGCGGCATGTCAAGATTTACCATGACCAAGCGCAATACTATATCCGATGCGTGCCCAATATCTCCGCAGGGAATCTGTCGGGAACTGTGAGGGTGGACTATTCACTGCCGACGATGATTTTCCGGATCGGATATTCCGGCCGTTGATCCTGGCTGTAGCGTGTGATGATCCGGCCGATGACGACCTCGGTCGTCTCATTGGAGGCGCCCCGTAAATGAAGAACCATCGCTGCCAACCTCCGGCATCGGCAAGAAAACTGAATGCCGCGCCCTCGTTCCATACATGAACAAGGTTGAAGAAGGGCGTCACCGGGATGGCCTGGGCATAGGCCAAGTTGGTTTGGACAAGCAGCTTGATGCTCTGATCGAGCAAGGCGATTGCCGTCGCCGCTCCCCACCAAATCCACGGTTTCATCGACGCAGCAATCTCAAGCCGTTGAACACGACCAACAGACTGGCGCCCATGTCGGCGAACACCGCCATCCACATCGTCGCCTGTCCGGTGACGGTCAGAATGAGAAACACCGCCTTGATGCCGAGCGCAAGCGCGATGTTCTGCGTCAGCACCGCAGCCGTTGCCTTGGAGAGGCGGACGAAGGACGGAATCTTGCGCAGATCGTCGTCCATCAGCGCCACGTCCGCCGTTTCGATGGCGGTGTCCGTGCCCGCTGCCCCCATCGCAAAGCCGATATCCGCGCGGGCCAATGCCGGCGCATCGTTGATGCCGTCGCCCACCATGCCGACCTTGCCGCCCCGGCCGTTCGCCAGCAGGTTTTCGATGGTCTTGAGTTTGTCCTCGGGCGCGGCGCGGGCAATGGCCTGCGACACCGGATGGTCGAAGCTTTGTCATCCTGAACACCTCTGATTCACCGACATGCTTCCCCAGCGCCGGAAAAACGATTTGCATCGCATAAATGTTTCTACTCTCTCACGCAAATGGCTTGTCATGATTCCATACCGATGGGTAAAGCGCCGTCCCATTACCCTCCAAGAGGTTGAATATTCACGAAATTCATCAAACACCTGCTTAGTCGGGAGCTGAGCCCAATCTCCTGGCGGCTACTCAACACCCTGTACTAACTATAGAGTCAAGCAATTTTTTTATATGACTTGAAAATACGATTTTTTATGGTTGACTTTGTGGCATGAATGCCGTAGAGGATCGAGGCATTATG
>JAMDBG010000137.1:0-589 GCA_023487865.1 Deltaproteobacteria bacterium
GTTCTCCCTGACAGCTTCTATGGATGCATTCCCATAACGTTTATAGATCCGGGCGGAATAGCCGGGACCTACGCCATGGGACTGAAGGAAAATCATGATGGATCTGATCTCTTTTTGCTCATCCCACGCCTTTTTGATCATGGCGATCCGCTTCGGGCCGATCCCGCCGATCGCGGTCAGTCGCTCGATATCCTTCTCGATGACGTTGAGGGTCTCCTCTTTGAACCGTTTGACGATGCGCTTGGCCATGACCGGGCCGATCCCCTTGACCAGGCCCGAACCGAGGTACTTCTCGATCCCGTGGAGCGTGGCGGGTGCGGCGCTTTCACAGTAAGCGATCTTGAACTGCTCCCCGTATTTGGGATGATTGCCCCATTCTCCTTTCATGGAGACGATCTCGCCCGGGGTGGGATTGACGATATTCCCGATGACCGTGACCAGTTCCTTCCGGCCTTGGACCTTGATCCGGGCGACGGTATAACTGTTCTCGTCGTTGGAGTAAGTGATCCGCTCGATTTGACCGCGAAGGTCGGCAAGGTTGTCGGAGTTCATGGGCGTTCCATTCCCGTAAGGTGTTTAATAATGACCG